>NZ_LJGW01000377.1:0-3552 GCF_001751255.1 Streptomyces nanshensis
CCGGATCGGGTCGTGGTGCTCTGCGGGTCCCGGGGTCCGGTGGCCGGACGGTGTGCGGACAGGGGCGGGACGTCTCATATAAATTGACATAGCGACCCAGAGAGAGTAAATTAATATATGGATTGGTTCCGGTTCGTACCCGCGTCGGTGTGAGGAGTCCTGGTGACGGTCAAGAAGCTGCCTCTGGTGTCCAACGGGCACGCGCTGCTCCCCAAGCGCGTGGAGGAGGTGACGGCGTTCGAGTCCTCGTTCGGTGAACTGGTGGTGATCGGAGCTCACTCCCGCTGCGCCGATTGCGATCAGGCGCCGGTGTATGTCGTGGGCGAGGAGGCCGTTCACGTGCAGAGCCCGTGCCCCTTCCCGGACGGCATCACCATGCAGATCACCCTGGAGGTGCCGTCCGGGCAGATGATCGTCACCGACGATCTGCGCGCCGTCCACGACGTCGACTTCGACGCGGGCGCCAGCTACAGCACCGCTCTCGGGATGGCGCAGGTGGTGGAGGCGATGGCGGCGCTCGGCTGCGCGTTCGGCCCGGTGTTCAACACCTGCCCCGGCCTGTACCGCACGCACGAGCCGGACTCTTACCTCATCGCCGCCCCGGTCATCGACGAGGCCGACGTCCCCTCCCTGCCGGAGGAGACCCGGCTGGCACGGATCAGCACCGCGCTGTGGGCATACTCGATCGCCGACGTCGAGGACTGGAAGGCCAAGGCCGGAGACGTGGACCAGCTCGGCAAGTACACCGTCGTCGACGTCACCCCGGGCACCTACCGGTTCACCCTCCATGCCGGCGAGCGCGGGTTCGACCACTACGCCGAGGGCACTGTGGTCTTCGCTCACGTTGAGCTCGTCACCGAGGCCCCCGCCCACTGATGGGCCGCCTCCGCACCGCCGCCCCGCTGCGCTTCACGGACGGCGACAGCCTCCGCGCCCCGCACGGCGCCACCTGGCGGCGCGGCCTGCGCACCCCGGGCGTGTGGGAGGAGTTTCCCGCGGCCGGGCAGGCCGGGCCGCGGACCGACGACGAGGCGCGCGCACTGCTGACCCGGGAAGAGGAGGGCTGGCTGCTCGTTCCCTTCCTGCCGCCGGTGACCGCGCCTCTGCCGGGGACGGCGTGCACCTCCGCGCAGCAGGTCCGCGACCTGCTCCTGGCCCCGGCGTCCGGAGCAGTCCTCTACACCGCCCGCCTGGGCCGCACGCAGTCCTTCCTCGGCGACGACCGCGGCGCTTTTCACGACGTCGCGCACCCCGTCCGCCTCCGCCCGTCCGACCTGCGCGCCACGCTGGAAGGCGTCCTGACCCGCCGCGCGAGCGCCAAGGTCACCTACCACCGGTTCAGCGGTCGCGCCTACGCCCGCTACGCCACCGGCAGCACGCTGCACACCCATATTCACCTCCTCACCCGCTGACCCGTGCCCGGCGCCCGCTCCCCGGCTGGCGGTTTGGCCGGCGGCGGGTGCGGCGCCTGGGCACGGGCGTGAGTCGGAAAAACACGTAAGAATTGACAAGTGCGCGCATACAAGTAAATTAGCTAATGCGAGGGCGGAGAGGCCGTCCTGTAGGGCAGGAGAAGCGCGATGCGTCCGACGAGTCCGGTCATCGACTGGTACAGCAACAAGGCCTACCAGTGCCCGCGGTGCCGTCACGACACGGTCGCCGACCCCTCCAGCTGGGAGGTCCACACCTGCTGCAACTGCGCCACGCGGTTCGCGCGGTTCCCGCGCCTGCAGCGCTTCCTGCGCCACGTCGGCGTCACCTGCGAGGTGTGCACCGAGCGGTGCCCGGTGACCGTCGACGGCGAGCCCTTCGGGTTCCTGCGCCGCCGCCACAGCGGCGTCGGCATGTACGCGCCGCACCCGGTCGAGGCGTGGCTGCACGACACCGACGAGCTCCCCGACCACCGCGACGGCGTCCGCTACCGCAACACCCGTCCCACCCGGGCCGAGGCGATGGCCGTCCTGGCCTGGTGGCGCAGCATGTTCGGGCCCGTCGAGGACGACCTCAGCCCCGTCCTCGCCGTCGTCGTCGACGACGAGTTTTTCCGGTACGGACCCGACACCACCGACGAGCAGCACGACGGATTCCACAAGGAGACGCTGGAGGTCTACGGCGTCGGCATCCTGCGCCCCTACCTGCCCCCACACCGGCGGCGCGGGTGGTTCTACGCCGACTCCGGCACCTTCACCTGGGGACTCATCGCTCCCGCGGGCCTGGAGGGCCTCTACACCCGGAACTGGACCGGCCAGCTGCCCGAGGCGCTGGCCGCGCACGCCCCGCGGATCTGACCGCCCCCCGGGGCGCCCGCCCCGCACCGCCGCCGCCCCTGCATCCCGGCCGCCTTGCCGGGGGCAGGGCGCGGCGGCCATCGAGCAGACGACGAAGGAGGACGTGTCATCGCCGAGCAGTACCCGATTTCCGGGGTGAAGAGGGTCATCAGCCCCGACGGTTCCGTGGAGCGCGTGGAATTCCGCGACAGGCCGCTGACCGACGATGAGAAGAAGGCGTTCGAGAAGTACCGGGACCTGTCACCCGTGGAAATCCTGCGCCGGCTCCGGACCGCGGAGTGGAACGCCGACGTGTCTCAGCAGGAGCGTGACCAGTGGAAGGCGATCGCCCAGCGCGCTCAGAACGAGCTGGGGGTCGCTGAGCGGAGGCTCGCTGCGGTCACGCCGGAGGGCTGGGAGGTCCCGAAGACCGTCGCGGACCTGGTCGCGCACGCCGAGGCCCACGGATGGCGCTCCGCGCTGGCCTGGAACCCGCGCGCGGCGAGTGAGGAGATGACGCTGGCCGTCCTGGTCGGCCGGGACGTCACGCCGGCAGACGAGCCTGCCCGTGGCACCAAGTGGCGCTACCAGCTGACCTGGAACTGCGAACCGGGCTCGGCCCGCCGGGCGGGCAGCGGTCTCGCGCAGACGCCTCACCGCCCGGGGTGGCATGAGGCTCCCTCGGTGAAGAAGATCCGCGCAGTGATCCGCGCGCACCCCGGGCCCGGCGCACCGGCGGACGCCGGGACGACCTGACCCCGGCCCGCCTCACCCGGCGCCTGGCCTCGTGCCCGCTTCCGCCCGCCCGCCGACCGTTCGAAAGGGACGACATGGCCCGCTGCCCCACCGCTCACCCCGCCGATGCCTCCGGCTGCACCGGCCGCCCGCTCGTGACCGTGCTGGACCGCGACAACGCAGGGGCTGACGGGTGCGAGCATCACGCCGCGCGTCTTCTGGCCACCCTCGCCGGCGGCCGCGTCTACGGCCTGCCCCACGACACCGACGGCGCCGCGGTACGCGTCTTCCGCGCCGCGGGCCGGCTGCGCCCGTGGCCATGGTCGGCCGACGCCCGCCCGGCCGCCGTCTCCGTCGCGGACGTGGCCCGCACCTGACCGGCACCACACGCCTCCCGGGCGCGACCGCCCGGCAGCCGGGTAGCACGGCGGCGGGGTCAACCTCCCACGTGCACCAGAGGACGCCGCCTCGTAGGGCGGGGTCAGCGGGGTGGGCGGTAGACGGTGGTGGTCGGTGCCAGGGGCAGGTCGCGGCGGATCCGGGTGCGGGG
>NZ_LJGW01000377.1:3628-33029 GCF_001751255.1 Streptomyces nanshensis
CCGCGCTCGTCGCGGATTCCGATCCTCACGCCCGGTTTCCAGTGCGCGCGCCGCCACGTGCCGGCCGTGAGCTCCCGCCTCGGACCCGCGGGCCCCGCCCGGGGCCCTGGGGGATGGTCGGGCGGCGGCGTGAAGGCCAGGGAGCGGATGTGGTGCCAGGCGCCGTCGCGGCCAGCGTCGCTGCGCGCGATGCGTGCCAGGGTGCTGCGCGAGCCGGGCCGACCGCCGACCTCGGGCAGGGCAGGCGGCGGCGCCCAGCGGGCGAAGGCCAACTGGGCGGCGTACCCGTACAGCACACGGCCCCCCGCATGGTCGCCGAAAGCGGCCTGCTGCAGACACACCCTCCGGCGGCCGGCGTGGTCGGTGACGCCCAGCAGCAGGAAGCCGCCGGTGGTATCCAGTGCCCCGTCCGGGCGGGCGGCGAGCAGACCGCCGAGGATCGCGGGCTGGCGGCCGACGCAGCCGCCGGCCTCGATCAGTTCGGCGAGCTCGGCGTCATCCGCCTGCGCGGCGCCCAGTGGCACAGGCTCATGGACCACCAGCGACCACGGCGCCGGCAGCCGCAGCGCCGCGCGCATCTCCTGCTCCAGGGACGCGGTGGTGACCACGTCGAGAGCCAGGGAAGCGGGAATCCAGTGTGCAGCGGCCAAATAGGCAGCCGTCCCACCCAGCGCCCGCACCCACCGCGTCATCCGCTGCTGTTCCCCGCCGCTGTACTCGTCATCGTGGAAGTCGCCGGCAGCCAGCAGTCCCGAGCGCAGCGCGCCGGCATCGGCCGGTACCAGGCCGGCCAGGTCCTCGGGGAGGGGACGGTGGATCCGCGCGTACCGCGTCTCCCGTTCCCATGCCTCCTGTTGGGTTCGGCATGCGGCCGCGGGGACGTCGACGACGTCGCCGCCCCCGTCCTGGAGGGAAAGAACGATTTTGGAGTCGTGCGGCAGTTCCTCCCACACCAGGCTGTGCTCGGCCGCGAGTTGGGCGGCGGCGCCGCACTCGGCGACCACGCGCTGCCACAGCACGCCCAGCGGACGATCCCATGGGCCCTCTCCGTCGCCGAGGAGGAACTGCTTCCACCGGCCCTCGCGCAGGTCCGAGACCGCCAACCCACCGGCAGCCCCGCCCTCCCCCGGCCAGGGCCGACCTCTACCAGCAGAACTTTGACGCTGATCTAGTTCGGATAAGGGACGACTAGCGGCAGTGTCTGCACGACAAAGTGGTCTCCAGCGTCGTGATCAAACTCGCGTCATCGGCAGGCCCGACCACCTGAGTCCAGCCCCGACGGACCGAGACCCCGAGCGCGAAGACGTAAGCACGCAACAAGCGAGCCGCGGCGACCGCCTCCCGGACGCGGCAGCGCGGGCGGCGGAGCCGCGCGCCACAGGGGGCCGGTCGCTGGAATCAGCGAGCAGCACCCGGCGCGCTCGCCGACGTACCGGAGCAGCAGCAGCACCACGTCGCAGTAGCCGGCACCCCGACGCGCGGCGGGCGGCTCCGACGTCGACGTAGCCCCGTACGACGGGGCAGCAGCGCAGCGCCCCTCGGGGGCGCGATCCGTGACTTCAGTGACCGCGGAGTCGGAGTGCCGCCACACGGCGGTGCACCGCCTCGTGCCACTGCTACCGTCGACGTGGCGCTGCAGATTCGGGCACGCGGCGCCAGACCTGCTGCCTCGGCAGCAGAGTCGAACCAACACCTCCGGCCACACGGGGCAACGCGATCCCAGGCCAGCGGGGCAAAGCGCCGTCGGGCGCCCCGAGGCCACGGCGGTGCCGCTCCAGCGGCACCGCCGTTGTCCACCACGTGAAGAAGACACCGACATCCCGACCAGCCCAGCAGCCGGGCGGACAGCGCGGAACGCGCGGCCGTGTGTACGACGCACGGCGTCCGACGGAGCCGACGGAACAGCCCCGGCGGCGGGCACGGGAGTGAGGCAAAATTCGGAAGGGCCTGCACCCGTCTTCGGAGTGCAGGCCCTTCGCCGTACAGCCCGCGGCAACAGGTTTCGCGTACGGCATGGATGGAGCCCATACGCCGGCCGATCAACGCGGCCCGGACCAGGCTGGCAGAACACGTCGTCGCCATGCCAGCCACCAGCGCAAACTGGGACACCGATGCGACAACGCCCAGTACAGGTGCGACAGCCCGCCGGCCAGGGGTCGGACGACACCGGCCGTTGTGCACCCACGAGTTGACCCCGTAGCGGCCAGCAGCCGCGCGACTGCCATGTCCGCCGCGGGGCCTTCGGGCTCAGAACGAGGCAGTGACGCCCCTCAGCGCGCTGATCACATCCTCCAGCGTGGTCACGCGCCCGGGGCGCAGCAGCCGTCGGTGTACTACGTCGTCCGCCAGGTGCATGGGGATGTCCTCGGCCAACAGCAGAATGTCGGTGCTGCCGTAGCGACAGGCCAGCAGGTTGCCGCGGCCGAGACCGTGCGGAGCGCAATTCGCGAACTCACGATCCCGGGAGAACGTGAGCAGCCACTGATTCCCGTGAATGTCCGGGAAACAGGTCCCATCACCCGAGGTGTAGTCCGAGCCCGCCGGCGCATCGTCCGCGTCCCCGTCCTCCACCCAGGGGAACGCCCGGTAGTAGCTCTCACGGTCATGGAATCGCCGTGCCCGTGCGACCATGGTGATCTCCTCTCACAGAGGTGCAGATTCACCACGAACAAGCCGCCGTCGAAGGCCAGATGTGACAACCGCGCCCGAATCCGCAGCGGATGGGCCAGAGGCCGACGACCCTTGAGCTGACAGCAGGCGTCTGCGAGCCCACTCAGAGTCTCCTCCGGACACGCCGTCGAGATCGCCCACTTCACCGTGCGGGCTCGGCGAACGGCCACAGTTGAGCTCCTCTACGTCACTCCGCGCCGCCCGCGCTGGTGATGTCCCGCGCGTCCACGGGCACCGGCGGTGGAGCGCTCGGAGCCGGGGTGCGCATGATGTCCTCGGTCTGCCCGGCGAGGAAGCGGTCGACCTGGCGCCGGTCGTATCGGAAGGCGTCGCACAGCAGCTCAGCGGTAAGGCGCCCCGCCGTCAGGATGAGGACGTAGGCGTACTTCTCGGCAGCCTCGGGCCGGATCCACGCGTACATGCACTCCGTGTACCGGTCGAGGCAGTGGCGACGTGTCGCCGCGTCAGCGCCGTCGGACTGCATCTCCACAGCGATGCGGGCGAGTTCGATGGCAACGGGTTCCGGCACGTCACCCCCGGACGGGAGGGCGGCGCTCTGCCGGTCCAGCCATGCAGCAGCTTCATCAGGGCCGCCCTTCCCCTGAACAGCCGCGCTGGCCGCGAGGTGGGACAGCGGCAACAGCAGGCTCAGAGTGCCCCCGTGGTGATAGTCCGGCATCCACGACTTGACCAGTTCGATCACGCGTGGATCGGAGGGGCCCGCACGGTCCGGGTCGAGTTCCGCGGCTGCGGCAAGGCGGACGATGCCCACAGCAGTCAGATTCGCCCCAAGAATGTCAGGTCGGTCTTCAGCGGCATCCATGCATAAAACCTCATCAGATACGTGACGTTGTTCCGCCAGCAGGGGCCGCGCACCGAAGACGGGCGTCCCACCGCAGACGACAGCCGGCCCGGCCTCGAGGGCGGCCACGCAGCCGTGCACCCGATTCGCGACGGGCGGGCCGGAGGACGCCGACGAGTTCCCTCATGTCACTCCGCTCCGCGCCGCCAGGGCCGGTCAGTTCGCGCAAGGCGGTGTGACGGGATCAGATGATGTGGATCTTCTCGGTCTCCCCGTTGTGGCGGATGAGCACTTCTCCGCCGACCGCACGCTGCCGCTCGACGTATCCGTAGATCTGAAGTGCTCGGTTGATCACGTCCACCTGCGAAAGCCCCAAGTGGCTGGCGAGCCACTCCAGTTCCGTCTTCGCCGGCGCGACCAGCCCGACGCTCATCCTCTTTCCATCGTCCACGACGGCCTCCTCCACGGAGAGAATCCAACACCAACAGTGCACCAATATAGCACCAGACTTGCACCGTGCTCCCTGGGGTCGACCCACCGCGCCACGACCCGAGCAATGCAGGCGTGTGGGCGGGCCCGAACGACGGCGGAAACAGCCGCAGTTGACCATCGACACCGAGGCGGGGCGTCAGGCGGGAGCCGCGCGACGATCAGCGGCGACACATGGACGAGTGGCGGAGCGGTGCAGCAGCCCAAGCACGAGCCGGGAGGCACGGGGGTGGACGGCTGTCAGTGAGTGGCGCCCTCGGCCGTGCATGGAAGCAAGCCTCGCCCGTCACCGGCTGGCGGTGAGGTGTCTCGCACGGCAGTATCTAGAACACATGTTCGCTAGCTGGTACTGCTACGGCGGAGGGTGTTGTGACTGAAGGCGCGGCGGCATGGCCAGGTTTACTCACTTGCGTGTTTCGTCTGGCTACTCTGCGCGCTATGGGGGATCCCATCCGGGGGCTCTGGTCCGCCGTGCCGCGGAGCACGGGATGGCCGCGCTTGCGCTGACCGATCGGGACACCACCGCAGGCGTGGTCCGCTTCGCGCATTCATGCGCCGAACACAGCGTGCGGCCGATCTTCGGCGTCGACCTCGCCGTCGCGCCACTGCGACCTGTTCCACCCAAGGGCCGCTGCCGCACCCCCGTGCGAGGCGGGGCTCACGTGCCCGAGCCTCCGTTGCGCGTCGCGCTTCTCGCGCAGAACCGGCGAGGCTGGGCGCGGTTGTGCCGCCTGGTCTCCGCCGCGCATGCGAGTCCGGTCAGCGGTTTCCCGGTCGTCTCCTGGACGGCGCTGGGTGAGCACGTGGGCCAGGACCTGATCGTGCTGCTCGGCCCCGCCTCTGAGCCGCAGCGTGCTCTGTCGGCCGGTCGCCCCGACATCGCCGAGCAGCTGCTTACGCCGTGGCGGGAGCTCGTCGGTGAGGGGCTTCGGCTGGAAGTGGTCGCCTACGGGGTGCCGGGCCTGGGCCCGGGGTCGGTGCGGCTGGCAGCGCATGCGCTCGCCCTCGGCGACCGGGTCGGTGTGTCCGTCGTGCTGTCCAACGCCGTGCGCTACGAACGCTACGAGCAGCACCGGGTCGCGGACGTCCTGGACGCGGCGCGGCTGCTGCGCCCCATCCAGTTCAAGAGCGGCCAGCTGGACCCCGGGCAGCGGTACCTGAAGTCCGCGGATGAGATGGCCGACGTCGCCGGGCGGATCGTGGCCGGCGCGAGCGCACCAGCTGGCCGCGCCGGTCGCCTGCTCGAAGAGACGGCCCTCGTCGCTGAACAGTGCAGGGTCGACCCGGTGGAGGAGCTGGGTATGGGCAGGCCGAGTTTCCCCGAACCTCACGTCGTGGGCGCCGGAGAGCAGCCGGGCGATGGGATGAGGCTGCTGCGGCAGCGCTGCGAGGCGGGCATGGCGGCCCGCGGCCTGCATACGGACGGGAACGCCGTGGCGCAGCTCCAGTACGAGCTGGGAGTGATCGGGCGCCTGAAATATGAGCCGTACTTCTTGGCGGTCGCTCAGGTCGTCGCGGACGTACGGGCGATGGGTGTTCGGGTCGCGGCCCGCGGCTCGGGGGCCGGATCCATGGTCAATCACGCCTTGTTCGTGGCGACGGCGAATCCGCTTGAGCACCGCCTGTTGTTCGAACGGTTCCTCAGCGAGCGGCGGACGTCGCTCCCGGACATCGACCTGGATGTGGAGTCGGCACGCCGACTGGAGGTCTACGACAAGATCTTCGGCCGGTTCGGGGCAGAGCGCGTGGCCGTCACGGGCATGCCGGAGACCTACCGGGCCCGCCATGCGCTGCGCGATGCGGGTCTGGCGCTCGGCATCCGGCCGCAGATGGTGGATCGGATCGCCAAGAGCTTCCCGCACATCCGTGCCTCCGACATTCCCGCGGCTCTCCGGGAGTTGCCGGAGCTGCGGCAACTGGCCGCTGAGGCTGAACAGTTCGGGCCGTTGTGGGAGCTCGCGGCGAACCTGGACGCGCTGCCGAGGGGGTACGCGATGCACCCGTGCGGGGTGATCCTCTCCAACGCCAGTCTGCTGGATCGGCTGCCCGTACAGCCCACGCCCGGGGGCTACTTGATGGTCCAGGCCGACAAGGAAGACGTCGAAGACCTCGGCCTCGTAAAGCTCGATGTGCTCGGGGTCCGGATGCAGTCCGCCATGGCGCACGCGGTCACCGAGATCCGCCGGACCACCGGTCGGCACATCGACCTCGACAGCCCTACCCACGTCGACCTGGGCGACCAGAAGACGTTCGAGCTGATCCGCCGCGGCGCCGTGCTGGGGTGCTTCCAGATCGAGAGCTCGGGCCAGCAAGACCTCATCGCTCGGCTGGGCCCACGCCACATGCAGGACGTCATCGCCGACATCAGCCTCTTCAGGCCCGGCCCCGTCGCCGGCGGCATGCCCGCGAAGTTCATCGCCGCACGCCACGGCCATGAGCCGCCTCGCTACCCGCACCGCGACCTGGAGCCGATCCTGGACGATACGTACGGCGTCGTGATCTGGCACGAGCAGATCATCGCGATCCTCGCCACAATGACCGGCTGCGACCGTGCTGCCGGAGACATCGCCCGCCGCGCTCTCGCCGACAGCGACCGTCTGCCGAAGGTGGGCGAGTGGTTCCGGGGCGCGGCTGCCGAACGCGGCTACAGTCCGGCAGTCATCGACGAAGTGTGGGGGATCGTCAAGGAGTTCGGAGCCTACGGCTTCTGCCGCGCGCACGCCGTGGCGTTCGCAGTGCCTGCGGTGCAGTCCGCCTGGCTCAAGGCGCACCATCCGGCCGCCTTCTACGCCGGCCTGCTTGAGCACGACCCGGGCATGTGGGCGCGTCGGGTCCTGGTGCACGATGCCCGGCGCCTCGGCGTTTCCGTTCTCGCCGTCGACGTCAACGCCTCCCGCCCCCACCACAGCGTCGAGCAGACCGAACAGGGCTGGGGCGTGCGGCTCGCACTGTCCACGGTGCGCGGGATCAGCGACGCCGAGAGCACCCGCATCGCCGCCGGCCAGCCCTACGTCAGCCTCCAGGACCTGTGGCAGCGCGCCCGCCCCTCCCTGCCACTTGCCCAGCGCCTCATCCAGATCGGCGCCCTCGATGGGATCCAGGGCGAATCGAACCGGCGTGACCTGCTCTTGCAGGCCACCGAACTCCACCGCCAGGCCCGACAGAACACCGCGGCCGACGGGCAGCTGCCGCTCAGCGAGGATCTCGTCACCGCCGGGGCGAGCGGATTGCCCGCGATGACCAGCCGCGAGATCCTGGCCAGCGAACTGGACATCCTGAGCGTGGACGTGAGCCGCCACCTGATGGAGCACCATCACCAATTGTTGCGCGAGCTCGGCGCCACCGACGCCAAGCACCTGCAGAGCCTGCATGCCGGTCAGCGCGTCCTCGTCGCCGGCGTCCGGGCCGCCACACAGACCCCGCCCATCCAGTCCGGCAAGCGCGTCATCTTCGTGACGCTGGAGGACGGCACGGGCCTCGTCGACCTCGCCTTCTTCGAAGACACCCACGAGGCATGCGCCCACGTGATCTTCCATACCGGGCTGTTGCTGGTGCGGGGTTCCGTCGAGCGACGCGGCAACCGGCGCACCGTCGTGGGCAGCAGGGTGTGGGACCTGGACGAACTCGCCGCCGTACGCCGCGACCAGGGCCCAGAAGCCGCCCTGAACCTGCTGGGCGGGGCGCCACAGGCTCCACCCGCCCAACCGCGACCCCAGCGCACGCTCCCTGACGAGGCCAGCGGCGCCGAGCTCCACCCATGGGCCGACCTCCAACCCCCCCGGTACTCGCTCCGCGAACCTCACGGCCCTCAGCCACAACCGACCGGAGAGCGGGCACGCCATGCCGTAGCCCAGGGACCGACCTGGCGTGTCCACCCGGAGGCTGAGGGTGATCGCGGACTGTGAGTAGCGAGCTTGCACTTCCCGACAATCGGGAAGTAGCGTGAGGGGTGACTTACCGTTTATCGGGAACTGGAGACCCGTATGGATGTCCTCTCGCTTACCAAGAGCCGCAGCGCCCGCTGGAACCTCATCCTGCAAACCTTCCTGACCGGATGCCTGGTGTCAGACTCGGTCGTCACGCTCATGAACCCGCGGATCTACGTGCCCGGCGACCAGGGCGAGACGACTGTGGGTCCTGGCTTGGACGTCGCAGTGCTCGATGTGAGGCTGACCGACCCGACGCTGACGGAACGGCTCCTGGCAGCGGCTCCCACGGTGGGCATGGCGTTCCTGGTCACCGTGGTTCTTCTGCTCCTTCTGCTCGGACTCGGACTCACGCGCAACTTCCCCGAACTGGCTGAGAAGGCGGCAGAAGAGAACCTGGAGGACAACACGGGACCCCGACGCGGAGTCATCGCCCTGATGGCCACACTGACACTTCTGGTCGTCGGCAGCTGGGTCGCCTCGTTCATCTACTTCTACACCGGGCCGCACCAGGCCGCTCCGCACTTCCTGGGGAACCTGTCCTTGATCGGGCTCGTGGTCTACGTGACTGGGCGCCTCTTCAACACCGACGACCACCGCAGGGCTCTGGAGCTCGAGTTGAAGGGGACTCTGTAATGCCGCCAGAGGAAGAGCACCGCATCCGCGTGCACTTGGACGAGATGCTCGAGAAACGGGAGATCACGCTCACTGATCTCGCGAAGCAGGTGAACATCAAGCTTTCGAACCTCTCGGAATTCAAGACCGGCAAGAAGCGAGCGATCCGTTTCACCGCCCTTACGGCCCTGTGCCGAGCGCTGGACTGCCAGCCCGGCGACCTCCTCACGTACGAGCCAGAGGAAGTCCCCCTCGACATGCCAGGCCGTGAGTAGGTACAGCATTGATGATCACGGATGTCCCGCAACTGGTGCGACGTCCCTTGCATACGGGCCATTTCCACTTCCGAGCGGGCTCGGCCCGCTCGTGTATTGGGCGAGCTCGCAGCGCCAGGGAGGGGCATCACGCCTACGGCGCAGGGAACTCGCCGACGGCCGATCAGACCGGGCGCGCGTAGCGACCAACGCGGCCGGGGAGCGACGGCGCAGCTGGACACCAAGCCGGACCAGAGCAGGCGCGCAGTGTCCGAGTTCCACATGCGAAAGACCCCAACTGAACAATCAGTCAGGGCCTCTCTACACGGTGCGCGAAGCGTTCGCCACGCCTCCCGAGTAGCAGCACGGAGAGGCAGAACCTCCGGCGTCGGATCGAGTCTACCGGGGGTGACGGCCCAACGGACCGCAGAGGGGGAGCATCGACGCGGCGATCGGCGTGCGCGGGCCGTGCACCCGAAGAGGCGAGGGCCCGGACCGACGGGCGGACGCCTTACCGACCGACGCC
This sequence comes from Streptomyces nanshensis, assembly GCF_001751255.1. Classification (GTDB taxonomy): domain Bacteria; phylum Actinomycetota; class Actinomycetes; order Streptomycetales; family Streptomycetaceae; genus Streptomyces; species Streptomyces nanshensis_A. The sequence continues at coordinate 12,911 of NZ_LJGW01000377.1, forward strand.
GGCAGGCGCACGTCACGCCCGGCGTCGGCGCTGTCCGGGAGCAGCCGTTCACGGCGGGGGAAGATGCCAGGCCGGGCTGTCGGCGGGGCTTCGTACAGTGTGGGACGGCCCGCTCCGGACCAGCTCGCGTGCGAGCGCGCGCCCACCAGCAGCCAGGGAGATGCATCGTGGCAAAGCAACCTCGTCCTGCCCGGCTGCGCCGTGCCACCGACCTGGCGCGTGCCCAGCAGGCTGTCGCCTACTTGACCATGACCGCCCCTGACTGGGAGCAGGCCCGTCAGGTGCTCGGCCCCCGGTTCTCTGTGCGCGGCATGCTCGTACGGGCGGCGCTGCGCGCGGTCATCTCCGGCGCCGAGCTTCACGAGGCCATCCCCGACAGGCCGGTGGCACACGGTAAGGTCTGGATCCCCATCGACGAACGCAAGGCTTACTACCTGCAGTTCAACCGCACGGTGACACGCCTCGCGGACCAGCTGAAGATCGCTGCTCTCGTACGGCGCCCGCGCGGGCCACACGGTGAACGCCGCACGCGACGCCATCTGTACCGGCAGCCACGTCGCATCACAGCCGCCCTGGGCACTGGGACGAGCGGATTCTTCGACCCTGACCTCGACAAGGAAGCAGCGCGGGAAAGCCTGCGCATCCCGCTGGGTCTGGTCCATCACCTCGTCAGCGGCACCCCGCTGCCGGCAGAGTGCTCCACCGGCCAGGACTGGTGATCCACCGGCCTTGAGGCACACCTGCGACCCCGCGGCGGCGTACGCTGGCGCGTCATCGCGTGATGCTGCGTCGCTCGTCCCTGGCGGCTTGGACGTCCATCCTGGCGGCCTGGAGGTCCAATCGAGCAGCCCTCAACGCGCGCAGGGCTTCCCGGACCTTGTCCGCGGACCACCTCAGGGCGGCTACGGAGAGGGCGACCGCGCAGACCAACGCCACAAAGTCCATACCGGCATTCTGCCGCACACCACCGGGGCGCAGGGGTGGACGGAGTCAGCTGCTCCACCCCTTTCGTCGCATCACGTGGCCGAGGGCCGGCAGCAGGGTCACGCCCTCCGCGTGGGCCGTGAGACGGTATGACCGGTCGAACCATCAGGGGGCCCTGTGGAGCAGCAAGAGGCGAAGGATCTGAATAGCGGCCCCGAGCTGCCGGACACGCCGAAGGCGAAACTGCACCACCGCCCCGGCCTGCTCGCGGCCGACGGCGAACCACCGCTGCTGACCGGCGAGGTGGCGCTTCCGGCCGAGGAGGAGCAGGCGGCATGACCAACCTGATGCCGTGGCTCACTCAAGTCGTGGGGCTTCTGATGGCCCTCATGGCGGTCGGGACGATGCTGAGCGGATTGGCGCGGCACGACGTCCCCAAGATGGTCGGAGGCACCGTTGGTGGGGTGCTCGCCACCGTGGTCCTGTCCGGCGGCCTCGAGAAGGCCCGGGACCTGTTTGTCGGTGATCTCTCCGACTACGGCCAGCCCAGCAAGCCGAATGGCACCGGCGCGCCACCGTCGTTCCCCTGGAGCACGGTCGGCCACCTCCTCTTGGCTGCCGCCGCCGGAGTCGCCGTCGGGTTCGGCGTACGGCTCGCGGTGCGCTGGTACCGACGCCGGCGGAAGGCCAAGAGGGAGAGCGAGGAGCAGATCGCCGCCGTGGCTCGCCGCCGCACCGCGATCCAGGCCGACCACGACGCCGTGCGCGAGGAGTACGGCAAGCTGCGCACCAGCCTGGAGTGGCTCGACGTCCTGGCGCTCGACGACGTCACCGTGCCGCAGACCGCCTCCTTCCTGAACGCCATGTACGCCGCGGACGATGCGGCCCGCGGCGAAGACGTGGACGCCTACCGCGATGCGGTCAGCCAACTGCGGCTGCGGTGGAAGGCTGCGCTCACCCACGCCCGCAAGACAGGCACCAGCGCCTTCAGCCCCCAGGAACGGGACGCCATCGGCCGGGCCCGCAAGCTGCTGGCGCGGGCTCGGGATGGCTCCGGCTCCGAACACGAGCGCTACGCCGACCTGGCCAAGGCGCGGAAGATGCTGGCCGGGATCGTGGAGCTGCCCGAGGAAGCAGTCGCCAGCCTGGAGGCCCAGCACCGCCTCAGCCTCACCAAAGGCGGCGAGCACCGCTCTTGACGAGCCGTACGGCCGGGACCTCCCGTCCGAGGGCCGCTACGTCAGGAAGCGCTCGCCCTCTGGGCACGTCGCCGTGAAGGCGTGCTGCCGGTGGGCCACCTCTCCTGGAACGCGGCAGAGACAATGACCCGTAAGACTTGCGTTGCGATACTCCATGTGTATATTAATGCATATGGTCGCGCGAGCCACGGCTCCGATGTGCAACTGGCGCTTGAACGAAGAGGGAGAACGGGACGGGACATGAAGTCCGAAGCAGCCGAGGAAGGGCCACTTCCCTGCACCCGCGTGCACGGACAGATCACCATGGACTCCATGCCGCCGGTGACCTGCCCCTCCTGCGGCGCCGACCGCGACTGGTTGATCCTCCTGGACGATCCGATCGAGATCCACTGCCGCTGCGGGCGACACTGGCGCGATACCCGCATCCCGCTCTCCGCCTTCCCCCCTCACGCCTTCGAGATCGAAGACGACACAATCCGCTACGCGAACACCGACGAAGCCGGACAGGCCATGGGGTTCTACCTCCACAGGAGTCAGCACGCGTGAAGATGGGCGGGCGAGAAGCAGGCACGAGCACGGGTCCCGGCGTCGGAGCCCGGCACGAACAGCGAGCGCAGTCAGCAGAGCGGCTTCCGTAGCAGTAACGGGCGGGCGTGGCTGTACGAGCGGGCTGATGCAGCAGCCGAAGCACGAAGCGACGGCGCATCGGACGGCCCCGCCCACGCCGCACCCTGTCAGGCGACCGGGCCGACCGGGGCCGCGTGACGGAACATCGAGGAACGTGCGATCCACTCGGCTACCGACAACTGAGAGGGCGACCACCATGGAGACGCCGTACAACATCGGCATATCCGCCACAGGCCCGCTCCCCCGCGGCTGGCACCGCGTGTGGTGGAAGGCGGAGAACGGCAAGACCAAGACCGTACTCGCCTGCGACTTCGACGTAGCGGTCCAAACCCAAGCCGCGCTCCAGCACACACTCGACGAGCCCGTCGCGATGGAATCCTGGAGCGACGAGGAGAACGTCAGCCGCGCCTGAGAGGGCGCCGTTCAACCGCAATCACCACGGTGCCCAGTCGGGTTACGTGGAAGGCGGCTCACGGCGCAGGTCTGCGTACGTCACGATCTGTACGCCGAGAACGAGGACGGCCAGCACTTCGCTGAGGGAGACGGCCAGGAGCCAAGTGTCCACCGTTCCGCTCGCCCAGTACACGGTCAGAGCTCCGAGGGGCGTGAGGGTGAAGAGGCCAAGGTCCGCGGCGAGTTGGAGTCGCTTGCGCGATGTGCGGCGTGGGTCGCTGCGGTGCGCGAGCTCCCATCCGAGAAGCGGGGGCACCTCGCTCTGGTGCGAGTTGGCTCCCGACTGGACGACAGCGCTGAGGCGGGGCGCGAGGTCGCACCGTATGTAACGGCCGATGGCCGAGACCTTCTCGTCGTTCACCAGGTACATCCAGCCGAGCACGAGTGTGACCGGCGGAAGCAGCAGCAACCGGCCCAGGTGCTGCCCCTGCTGGAAGACGGCTGCGAGGACCGCGGCCAGGGAGCCGAGCGTCGCGTACATGAGGTGATCGCGTGTGTTGATCCTCTGCGTCTGCTCGCTCTTGAGGTGCTGTAACTCCGTGAGGAGCAACTGCCCCTTCGTGAGCTCCTGCGGTTCCAGGGACGCCGTCACGATCACTCCTTCTGCATGGCGCTGATGTCGACCCTCGCGATTCAGCGTCACGGCGCTGCCCCTTAGGGGTCCACCTGGTGTCCTTTGAGAGCACGATGCCCGGTGGCGATGGACGTTGCGCCGACGGTCGGGCTCCTCCAAGCGCCGTGCGTACGTCGCGACGGTCAACAACTCGTCAACGGCTGACACATGCAGCGGCACAGCCACGACGTCGTCGATGCCCGCGAGCCCTGGAGCGCGAACACCTTGCCGATCCCGTTGAGTTCGGCGTGCGCCCCGGGCCTCCGGTAACCGTAGTAGGTCCAGTGCGCGGCGAGTTCCACGAGGGCGATGGAACGCCCCGTAGGCGATCCGGCGTACGAACGGCGCGCCCAGCGCCGTGGGGTGCCAGATCGCCAGCGGAACAGCGCGGGGGAATCGGTGGCCGGCCGCGAGAGTCCGCCGAGGCACTGGCAGGTGCGCATCGCGGAGGGACGACGGGACGCTCCGCCGAGCACGCCTGCGACACCTGAATCACGGAGCCGAACGACATCGGGCCGGACGGCGTGCTGCGGTCATGCCCTGCCAGGCCCCGGAGCGGCTTCGCCGTCAACCACTGTGGTCTTCGCCCATTCCGTCAGTGATCAAGGCGTCGATGGCGTGATCGCGAGCCCCTTGGTAGAGGGCGATGGCGCGGCGGGCCTCGGTGTCGAATTGGTCGTGCGCAGCGGAGAGGTGGACCAGGACGGCCGCCCGGCGGCGGTGCCAGTCGGCCACGGCCTGTGGGTGAGGGTGGCCGTCCCGGGCCTGGTTGAGCAGATCAGCGGCCTCGTCCCCCAGGTGGGCCAGTTCGTGCACGGCGGCGCTGAGGGTGACGCCGTCAGCGAATGCGGGGACGGGCTGCGCGAACAGGCCGGACCGATCTTGGTTGTAGCTCTTCGAGATCACGCGGAGCTCCTCCGTGATGAGACGGTGTTCCCCGCAGCGTCCCACCAGGCCGGTCCCGGTGTGGTCGCAAGGGCGCAAACCCGCAGATTTCCGCTGCTCCTCGCTACCCTGCGCTCGACGAGGAGGCGCACCCGCAGCATGTCCACCGTCCCAGCTCCGGCGGACGGCGCGCTGTGGCTCCGCGTTGTGGCCCGCGCAGCACACCCGAAGTGGAGTCCGGGCCTCACAACAAGCCCAGTCCGCGCGGACGGGCACCCGGATGTACGGAGCGCCGACCCCGCGGCCTCGGCAGTGCGGGGCCCCGCGGGCTCGGCGTCAGCCCTTCCAGAGCTGGCCGCTGTGTCGACGGGCGGGTCAGGACCTTCGCCCGCTCGCGCCTGTGGGCGGTGTGCCCGTCTTCGGACTGCCGAGTGCTGTCGGCTGACCCGGTCTCAGAGCGCCCGGAGATGGCGGTGGAGTATGTCGAGGCTCTGCTGACGGGACCCCGCCTGTTCCCACATGCCCGTGAAGGAGGCCCGATGCGACGCCACGGTGCACGGCGCCGTCAGGTAGGTGCCCCCATTGTGCTGGGCCTCCTGGTGCAGGAGGGCCGGCATTGATCCGCCTGGCGGGAATGTGAGGTGAGAGGCTGCTGGACCGGGCGCCGGGGCGTTCTCCCACGCCGCGAGCGGGAAGATCCGCACCCTGATTCGCGGACGGTCATCTTCGACTCGGCTGCACAGGTCCTCCAGTTGCTGATGCAGGACGGCGCGGCCACCGATGGGGCGCGCGAGCACCGTCTCGTCCACCAGCGCAGCGAATCCGTCGCGCGGAGGGTGGCGCTCGAGGAGATACCGCCGCAGCGGCAGAGGACGCTCGGTCCTGCCCAAGTCGGCGGTTGTGGGGACGGTGTGACCGCGACAGGCCAGTGCTGAGGCGTAAGCGGGCGTTTGCAGCCACTCCGGGACGCTCAGGGTGCTGTAGGAGCGTATCTCCGTGACGGCACGGTCGAGGCAAGTACGGCGCTCGGCCCAGCGCGGATACACGTCGGTGAACGCCGACCGCCACACCCGACCGACAGGCACCCGCCCGAGCCCCAGCGACAGCGGAGGGTCGTTCGCCCCGTAGAAGGTCAGCAGCTCCACGAGGACGCTCTCGGTGAGGGGGGTAGTCGCCGTCTCCACGCGGCTCAACGTGGCGATTGATCTCGCCGCGCCAGCCTGGACGACGTCAGCCAAATTCAGATGCTGCTGGTTGCGTAGGCCACGCAGATAGGTCCCCCACACCACGGCTCCGGCTCCAGGACATGACGGGTCATCGGGCGAATCGCTGTACGTGCGTGACACTGCGCCCCTCCTCCCCGAGGTCCCCCCTCATCATGCCGTCTGCGGACCTCGCCATGTGACGCCATCTCAGCTCGTCCGATGCAGACGGCCAGCGGGGACGCCGTCGGCGAACCGGGCCGAGCGCGTACTGCGGCACGCGTGGGAGCGGCGGCTCGACGAAAGAGGCGGCAGACGAGCGGCCCTACCTACGGCACGGCGCAGCAGCACGAAGCGGCGGTGGATGCGCGAGCGGCGTTGCGGGCCGGAGGGATAGAATCGCCCCAGGCTGACGCTGCAACACGCAGCCTCCTCATCGCCCCGCTTCGGGATGCACTGCACATCACGGCGCCGTCGTACGGCGCCACCAAGCGCGCGAGGGCTGAGGGACTACATGATCGACATCGCACCCGACGTAGAACGTGGAATCGGCCCTCTGGTCACAGCACGGCTCCGCTCCGGTCAGGTCTCGTTCTCCTCTGCCGAGTGCCACGTCTGCGGCCAAGACGTGTATCTCGACACTGAGGACGCAGCGCTGTCGCTGCTGGTGGTGGCAGGCCAGGAGCCCCTCACGTTGTTCTCTCACAGTCCCCAGTGCGCGCCTTCTCGAGTCCTCGGCCGGGATGACCTTGACTTGGCTGCAATTCCCGCGGGCCTGGCCCGCGCCCTGAATCTTCAAGTACAGGCCACGGTCTGGAACTACATGCAGATCGAGGTGGTCCGAGACGACCACGCGTACGCCGCACCGGCTCTGGGCCCCGGAGGTCTCACCAGGCACCAGGCGCGGGAGGGAATCCTGACCGTGCTGGATACGGCGGCCCGGCGAACTCCCCGGGCCGCGCAGGCAGCTGCCATCTGGCGGAGTGCGTCAACGGAAGATCTTTTGCACGCGGACCAGTTTCTCTGGTGCATCTACGAGTACCCCGCCGGCCAGGACCCCCGTGCTGCTGCGCTCGACTTTCTACGCCACCAGATGACCGTGCTCAAGCAACTCGGGTTCGAAGGTGATCTCCCCCGCACGCCATCTGAATGGCCCGAATGAATCGTCGCGCGCCGACAGGTAAAGCCCCGCCGCCCCGACGGGAAACTCGATCGCAGCGGTACACGCCGCGGGGCAACGGCGTCGGAGCGCTGCGAAGCCGCGAGCGGGCTGGCTGGGGCTGTTGCGGGAAGGTTGGGCTCCTCCGGCGCCATGCTGCCGTGGCCACGGAGCACTTAGCGGCGGATGGGGGACCAGCCCGACCGCGGAGGCACGTCGTGCGTCGCCGTCTCCACCTCAGCCTTTCCTTCGATGCCATCGCGCGGTCGACCCCGTGGACCATCCGGCGACGCAGCCGAGTAGGCACAGACCGACCTGGCCCAGCAACCCGGCCACAGGTGCGTGGGCGTTCAGAGACAGTGCGATTACGGGAGCGTTCGCGATGACGAAACCCAGGAGGGTGAACGCTGACTTCGTCCACGCGTTGAGGGCTGCATCTCGATCCGGGATCGGACCGAGGCGACGCAAACGGCCAGCCGCCGAGACGGCGTACACGACGCTCGGCAGAAGCGTCAGCAGCGGGATGAGCGAGATCTGGAGCGTGGTCACGGCGGTTCACTCGCGCGGGAGCAGCAGTTTGGCTATCGCGGAGACCGCTGCTAGCAGCAGAAGGCCAAGCGCTACACCGATCCCGAGGACGAGGAGCTCACCGAGCAGACGCTCCAGCAGGTGGTCTGTGCTGTGGGCATAGATCTGCCAGGCGAACGGAGCGATGAGCAGCCCGCATCGGCCCGGTCTGACTGTGAACTGCCGTGACGACAGGGCAGGGTTGCTGTGACGGTTCTCGACGGTGTGGCTGACTGCGATGAACACGCCGATGGCGAGCGGGAGCCAGATGGTCCCCAGCGCATCGAGGCTGCCGAGTGGCATGTCTTCTCTCTCCTCCCCGATGCTGCGGTGGCTGGCGGTGCCGACAATGAAACCATCGGCTGCTGACAGAGTGGAGCGCGTGGCCGGGACCGCGTTGGTTGATGCCGCCCCAGGGAACGTGGGGTGCGGCACGTTGGCCCCGTCTGCAGTCGCCGTCTCCGTGAAGCGGCCGGAGCGCCTCCCGGGGTGGAGCCCCGCAAACGCAGCAGAAAGGTCCGGGCGCGGAAGACGCACCGCCACCGATGAGAGAGGCGTACCGGCCAAGGAAGCCGTACGCCGCACGGGTGCTTGCGGCACCCCGACGGAAGGCAGCACGCGCTCGTTCGGAAGGGGCTGCCTTCCCCTGGGAGCGTCGGCCTTCGCCATACGGCAGAGCGACGACCCGATCCCGGGTCGGCCAAGCCCTTCGGGGATCACCACAGGGGCACCGCCGAACCGGGCCGCTGGCCGAGCCGAGCGGGTGAGCGCGGCTTCTTCTCTCGAACTACCGACCGCGGTCGCGGTCCCTCTTGCACCGAGGGTGCTTGTCACCGCCCAGGTCAGGGCCGTGAGACACCGTCAACACGCACCCCCGTCTTCAGATCGGGCTCAGATGCTCCTCAGATTCGCCGATGGTGCCGAGGGTCGCTCGACGGGATTCTGACCGGGTCGTTCTGCACCTCCGAACACGAAGGGACCCCATGTCTGACGCGTCAGTTCCCGCTTCCGAACTCGCCCCTGCATTGGCCACCCGTGAAGGCACCGGCGGTGCCCTGGCCGATGCGGGCGCCACCTACACCTCCGTCGACGGCACGGTGGCCGTCGCCGTGACCGACGGAATCGGGCACGAACAGAACATCGTCACGCTTGCACCGGTCTTGGCGCAGGTGGCTTCCCGAGTCGGAAGTCGTCGAGGGGCTCTGGCCGGCCTATTGACCGCCGCTCTGCTGGTGGAAGGGAGCGGCGTAGACGCCTCAGGGCCCGATGCGGTGGCCGCGTTGGTGGTGGCCCGACCAGGTGGCCCCAGCGTCGGCGTCTGGGCGGGAGATACCCGCATCTACGGAGTCGCCGAGGACGGAGCCCTGCGGCAGTACAGCACGGACGAAACGTTGGGTCAGCAGTTTCGGGAGTGGGGCGTGCCCGTCGACGTCGCGCGGCTCGGCGATGACCTGATTCGCCAGCCCTTGTCGCGTGCGACGGCGGCCACCATGACGGAGGTTCTGATCCCCGGGGACGAGACGGTGGTAATCACCAGTGACGGTGTCCACGACCAGGTCGAGCCGGACCGCTTGGCGACGTTGGCGAGCAAGCACGCCACCGAGCCCCGGGCCCTCGCGGACGCGCTGGTGTCCGCGGCCCGCGCCGACGCGGACGGCTACCGCGACGACGCTACGGCGCTTGTTCTACCGCGCGGTGCCCGAGCACTCGGCCTCAAGTCGGCCGACGCGGGGCTGTAGGGGAGCGATTCGCTGACCGAGACTCGGCACCGGTGGGGAAGTAGCGTGCGCGCGAGGACGGCAGCACGCAGCCCGCGGTTCCGCATGCGGCTGGAACGTGCCGAGCGGCGAGATGGAACCGAGCCCGGACAGCCGCGTGCCGGTAATGATCCGTCGGCGGGATTCTGCGCGGCCCGCCGGGCTTGAGCTCGGCGGGCGTCGCAGGCACGGCACACCCGCTCCTGCTTGCCTCTCCGCCGAAACCTGATTCGCAGGTTGTCTCCGATGAGGAGGTGTCCGGCCGGGCAGTGGGTGCGCGGAGGCTCGCTGCCGCGTCTCCGGTCCTGGCTGCGTACGGTGGGCGGCGTTTCTGGAGCGAACCATGCGCTGCGGAACCGGCGTCGCGCCGCGGACAGACGGCTGGAGAAAGTGTTGTAGGGGATGCCGAGCGCGTCAGCGGCCTTCTGGTGGTTGTCGTGGACGGCAAGGGCTTCCACGGCCTGCTCTTCCGCGGGGGTGAACAGGTCTCCGATCTGCACCGCGGCAAGTTGGTCGATGCGGCGGTCTGCCGCATCCGGATCCGGCGGCGTGCGCCAGTACACGGCCCAGCGGGGGCTCGCCCCAGGCCCAGCTGGTGTGTTGCCCGATTGGTAGCCCCGGGCGCGCATGCAGGCAGCGAGCTCGGTGTGGACCGCTCGCTGGCCGACTCGCACCAGTTCCTGTCGGAGTGGCGGCTTCTGGGCGGCGCACAGGTGCTCGGCGATGCCGGACCAGGCGAGGCCGTGACAGGTGGCCGTGTCGAGACCTCCGGTGTGAGCTGTCACAGCGGCAAGATGAGCAAGCCGGTCAAGATCGGCGAGGGTGTACCCATGAAGTATCGGGGTCACAGCAGGCCCTCCTGCAGTGATGAGCTTCCGGCAGTATGCGCCGGGCCGGGCGCCGCGAGTGTGCGAGGAGACGGTGCTGGGCGGCGTGCGACTCCGGGCCGCCGCCGGCCTGCGGAGGGGTTCGGCCGGCGGCGGCCGGTCAGGCGTGCACGGCCCGCCGGGCGGGCTCGGCACGCCTGGTCATTGGGCGATCTGCATGTACGCGCCGGAGATCCAGCCGTGGGTGCCGGCGTGGGCCCCTTGCTTGACCTTCACGTAGAACCAGTCGCGCTTGCCCTTGATGTAGCTGCAGATGTACTTGACGTTGGTGCCCTTTCGCAGCTGCCCCTTGCTGTAGTAGCCGGTCGACGGGCCGTTGCGCAGGTTCACGTTGCGCGCGTTCGTCTCCCAGGTGCCGGTGAACGGCGAACTGGTGCACTTCGACTTGCCCACGGCGGGCCCAGCTGGCGCAGCAGTGGCCGCTGTGGCTCCGGCCACGATGCCGCCGATCATCAGCGTTCCGGCCGCGCCCGCGGCCGCCAGGCGGTGGCCTACGCAACTCTTCATCACGGAGTGACTCCCAACTTCGACCTGCTCCGCCCGGCACTTCCGGGCAGGCGGTGACGGGGACGGTAAGGAGTTCTGCCTGTGGACACGGGCACGGACATGATGGACGCGGAGTCAGGGCGCACCCGAGCGGCCAGGCCAGGCACGTCGTGCCGTGCGCCGGGGCGTCGCCGGGCGCCTGCTGACGGCCGACGACGCCCCGGCGCCGAGCCGCTTCTACGAAGCCGCCCTTGGCCCGGCCTCCGTCGTACAGAGCGCGAAAACCCAGGACTTCGCGGGTCCGGCACGACGGAAGCCCGCTTCGGGACGTCGATACCCGCGGAGGACCCGTACGGATGGCGAACGCAGCACCAGCGCCGGGCAGCTCTCACTGCGCGGCGCCGTCAGAGCCGTCGTCGGGTACGTCCTCCGCCATCCACCGAAGGAGCCTCTCCAGCCCTTCGAGGGCTTGGGGGGAGGGACGGTCGCGGTCGTCGCTCACCCGGTCGAGGTTGCGAAGTACATCCTCGATGCGGACGCCTTCGCTCTCAGAGGTCTCTCGGGCGTGCTGGTTGCTGCACATGGTGACTCCAACTTTGGTGATGCCTTTCCGAGTCTCGGTCGGAACAGGCGGCGGATCCGTCACCAATACATCTGCTGAGGCAGCGATTTCGTTTACGCTCGGTGCCAACTGCGGGCAGTGACAGGTGGCTTGCTGGGGCGCTGTGGGGCGGATTCCCCTGGGGGTCGGGCCGGGGTCGACTCGGTCGTCGCAGGGCAGCGCTGCGGCCCTGAGCGGCGATGATGAGGACGTACCCGCAATGAACCGCTGCACGAGGACGCCACGGCTCGCTCGTGCTCGCGGCCGTACCCTCCACGCTATTCTCGCGAGCGCCGTACGTATGCGAGCACACCAGCCAACGCCGCACCGGGGGGACGGAAGAGCATGCGTGAGACCTCCCGGGAGATGAGCGCTGCCGGGTCTGTCGCAGGGCTCCCCCGCCCGCGTGTGGACGGCATGCCGCTGCCGTGGATCACGCGGATAGATCCGGATGGTCCGGTATGGGCCCGCGTGTACCCCATCCGAGTCCTGCACTGCCAGGCCGAATGGCGCTGCCAGGTGTGCGGAGAGCGCCTGCCCGCGCGGGCATGGGTGGTCCTGGAAGCTGGACGCGCTGTACTCAGCGACGCCGCCTTGCACTACGAGTGCATCGTTATGGCGTTCCGCTGGTGTCCCCATCTGCGCGCTCTCGACGGCGAACTCGAAGCGCTCGAGGTCACCCGCGGTGCGATACATGCCGGACAGGTACCTCTGGACGAGATCGCCGAGTACGGAGACCAAACCACAACCTGGACGGTCCCCGCGCCTTGAGCCGTCCGACAGGGCAGGTTCTCGGCACGACGACCCGATTGCGTCCCCCAGCGTGGGCCCGTCTTGGGCAGTGAGAACGCGCGGAGGGACACGGGCCTCATGGGCACGGCGAGAGGGAGCCGGCCGAAGGGCCCCGCCGAGCCGATGGACGCGGCTGCGAAGGTCACGGCCGGCCGGAGCATCGACCGACTCCGGTACGGCAGCGTACGCGAGGTCCCGGCGGCAACACCGAGTCCGCGCGGAACTCCGGATCCGTTGACGGCGCGGCGTCCTACGACCCACGCCCGGGTGCACGCCGGGCACTTCCCGAACCAGCCGCGATGGCCAGCGCACGTCCGGTGTTGGCCGACTCACTCGGGTCGATTGACCCTGAGTCGGGCGTTTCGCTGCGCGACCAGGGCGTTCCATTCCTCTCCCGAGGTCACCTTGTGGTCGTCCTCAAGGAAGGTGAAGCGCTCGCCGCACCCCAGGATGATCAGTCCGCCGTTGTCGACGACGAGTTGTTCGTCCCAGGCTCCGGAGTGCGTGTGCCGGGCAGCCAGATCTCGTACGACGTCGACGGGCACCTTGATGAATGCGATGTACGGGTGGTCAACGGTGAAGATGAGCGGGAGCGCTGACCGCTCGTCATGACGCATACCGGCATCGCGAAGGTCCTGGTACTCGCGCTCTGCTTCAGCGGCCAGCTCGCCGAGGGTGGTGGCGTAGGTTGCGCGGCTCTCCGCGTAGTCCGCTGCCTCGTCGGCGGTGAACGGATTGAAGTCCTTCATGGCTGCTCCCCGGGGGTCGATAGGTCATTCGACGCCGACCCGTACTCACAGGTCGGCAGACCCCTCTCAGGGAGCGATGAACGGGCCCGCAAGCGCCCGCAGGGCCACCACTCTACGGGGGAAGCCCGACAGCGCCCTCCCATGCGGCCGTGCCACAGCTGGCCAAGTCCGCAGTCCGTCAGTGCGAACTCCTGCCCGGCAGCAGGAGGATGGACTGGCTACCGTGGGCTGGCCCGGCTCACCGTGGTGCATGGCCGCGGTCACCGTCCCTTTGGCTTCCATCCAGCCGCGACCAGCTCGGCCAGCCAGAGTGCGGTGCCGGGCGGTATTCGCAGCACCACCTCCCGCTCGGCGCTGTTGGCGTCAAGGTGATGCCGCCGTCCGTGCAGGAGAAGTTTGGAGTGCAAGACCGCCGCTGCGTCAGCGGCGGGGTCCCTGTCCCCCTCAAGCTGCTCCAGGTCGTCGAGAGCGTCCTCCACCAGATCTCCCAGGGAGCGCTCGGTCGGGTCGTACGCGAACATGTCTCCCCTAGCAATCTCGAATTCCAGTGACACTCGGAGAGCAGCGATCGTAGTAGCGCGACCGCTGTAGGGGGGCGGCCGGAAGAATGGTGCGTGCACCCGTGCCACGGCCGACAGATGACCTGAGCGCCGGCGAGGGCTTGACAAGCCCCGTGTCGTGAGCTGGGAGCCGAGCGGCAGGCGGACGCGGACCTCCTCCCGCCGGTCCGCCGCTCTCAGTTGAGATCTCGACTGCTTCCCCGGTGATGCGGATGCCCTTCGTCTCATCGGAAGGGATACCTACCGTGATCTTGCTCGACCGAGCGATGGGGTCTCCGTGCAGGACCGTGAGCTGGGAGCGAGCAGTACCAAGCTCTCGGAGCTCGCCCCCGGCCTGCCGACGGGCAGGCCCGGTGGACCTGAGCACGTTCGCGCCCGGCGTCGGCTAGGAGGTGACTGCGCCGGTGCGCAGAGCGAATTCCTTGAGGCCGGGGAGGCTCTGTGGGCTGTAGAGGAGGTTCGCGGTGAGAGCTTGGATCGCTGGCCGGTGTACTTCCTCGGGTGCTTCACGTTCGACGGCTCGGAGGGCGGTGTAGGCGCGGCGGGGGTCGCCGATCTGGTGCCACGTTCGTGCGGCGTCGGTGAAGTAGCGGGCGCGGCGTTCGGCGGTGGGGAGCTGGGCGGGGATGACGGCGCTGATGTGCTGTACGCCTTCATCGGGGGTGTGGAGGGCGTTGTGGGTGCTGATGGCGTACATCGCGCATTCGGCGGGGCTGGCTTGGATGGTGAACAGGCCGAGCGGCTCGGTGTTCGCGGGGATGCGTCCGGAGGTCTCAGTGGCTTCTTGAAGGAGGTCGAGCGCGGTGCCTCGTTGGTTCGTGGATGCGGCGGTGTAGGCCGCGGTGAGTAGGAGGCAGGTGCGGGCGGCCAGGGCCTCGGGCGCCGGAGTTCCTCGTTCGGCGCCGAGGGAGGTCGCGGTGTTGGTCAGGAAGTTGACGGCGCTCGGGCTGCGGCCGGTCCGGCGCATGGTGATGGCCATGACGCGGGCGGCTTCGGCGACGGGAACGGGGTCGCCGCTGGCGCGGGCAGCGCGCAGGGCAAGGACGGAGGTGGCCCAGGCGCAGTCGGCGTGCTGCTTGACGGCAAGCTCGGTGCCGAGCACGTACGTACGGGCGACGAGAGCTTGGGCTCGTTCGCGTGCGCGGCCGGTGGTCTCGTCCCGGGTGGCTTCGGCGGCGGCGAGGAGGGTGGGGAGCTTGCGCCCGAGGGCGGAGTAGCGGGCTGCGGTGAAGTCGTCGCGAGCGGTGGTCAGCGCGGCGGCGAGTTGCTGGTGAGGCACGGGCTGCGCGGAAGGGGGATTGAGTAATGCGTGCTCCAGAGCGGCCGCGGGGTTCTGGGGAGTGGCACTCACCGCTGGTGGTGCGGTCACCAGCGCGGCGCCCACTCCCAGCGCGCTGGCCATCAGTTCGCGGCGTCGCACATCGTCCTCCTGAGCCTGGACTGCCAGCGTCAGCCTAGTCTCCGATTCCGTGAGCTCGGGGGCGTTCAATGTGGTCGTCGGGGCGGGCGAGTCGCTGATCCCGAGCAGGGAAAACGGGATGCGCAGGCCGTCAGCGATGCGGGTGAGGACGTCGAGGCTCTGGACGTGGCGCAGGCCGCGTTCGATGTCGGAGACATCGGATTGGGCGAGCCCGATGACGGAGCCGAGGAGGGTCTGGCTCGCGCCTGTGTGCTGGCGGACGAACTTGAGCAGGGCACCGATGTCGCGGTTCCAGAGCGCTCGTCGGGCTTCGTCCCGTTCCCACAGGCCGGCGGGTATGGGTAACCGCGGGTCTGCGTCGCTGAGCCGCATGGTGCCCCCTTCGAGGGGTGAGTCAGGGGCGGTCATGTTCAGCGTAGAGCGGGGGTGACTCCGTGTCAGGGGCGTAAGGGGGCGTATCGGGTCGTCCTATAGGACGCCGGGATGGCTTCGTTTGCCTGTGTACTCGCACTCTGGGCGAGCACGGAAGAAAGCCCGGCCCCTGAAGGTCAAAGGGGCGGCGGACGCCGAGAGTTCGGAGGGTCCATGTCCATTCTGGTCTTCGCTCCCCATCCTGACGACGAGGTGCTCGGGTGCGGCGGAAGCATCGCTGCGCACGTGGCGGATGGCCGGCGTGTGCAGATCGCGTACCTCAGCTCCGGAGAGCGGGGCGTACCCGGCGTCGAGGTGGAGGACGCCGGCGTGCTGCGGGAGGGCGAGGCGCGGCAGGCTGCCGGGATTCTGGGGGTGAGTGAAGGGGACCTGCACTTCCTCCGGCTGCCTGACGGCGGCTTCGACCCGGGGGCTGCGGAGCAGTTCGGGGCGGTGCTGGGGCTGCTGCGGCGGCTGCGGCCTGCGGTGGTCTATCTGCCGCACCCAGGCGACGGGTCGTTCGACCATCAGCAGGCGCACCGTCTGGTCTGGCGGGCGTTGGAGATGTCCGGCAGTCGCAACTACACGCTTGCTGGGGAGCCGCACTGGGTGCCGACGGTGCTGGGCTACGAGGTGTGGGAGCCGCTTCGTCGCCCGGCCTTACTGGTCGACCTCGGGAAGGCCGCGGATCGGAAGGAGCGCGCGCTGTCCTGCTACGGATCGCAGGGCAAGGGTCCGGGTCAGGCCGAGCACACCGGCTCGGGGGCGCTGGCAATGGCCCGATGGCGGGGCGCGGTGACGACCGGAGGATGCCGGGAGGCGTTCGCGGTGCTGCGCCTGGACGCGGCGGCGGTGGCGTGGTGAGCGGCGCGGCTGCGCGCGTGGCTGCCACGCTGGGGTGGGCGGCGGCGTCGGCGGTGACGGTGCGGGGCGTGGGCGGGGCAGTCCGGACGGCAGAGTCGCTGGCCTGGCTGTCGGCGTCCGCGGCGGACGAGCCGGGCGAGGCGGGCGAGGTTCGGCTCGTGCTGGTCCTGCCGCTGTTGCGTGAACAGGCGGTCATCGCCGAGGTGTTGGCCCACTTCGAGAAGACGATGGCTGCCCGGCCCGGCACGGTGCTGCTGGTGGTGACCACCGCCCGGGAAGAGGCCGAGCGTGCCGAGAGCCGGTCGCAGCTCCCGGGTCTGGCGCGAGCGGTGTCCGCTGGAGTCCCGTCGGGGCGGGTGGCGTCCCGGTTCGTGGGGCTTCTGCCGCGTGAGCAGCTCCTCGCGCTGGCCGGAGAGTTCTCCCGCCGCCCGTACGGTGAATGCCGGGAGCGGGTGCGGCAGGCGGTCGATGCGCTGCCGTCGACCGCGGAGCTGGCCTCGCAGTTGTGCGCGCGGGCCCGCGGCCGGGGTGTGGACGTGCGGCACCTGCACTATCCGCACACCGGCGGGGCGATGGCGCACCAGGTCAACTACGCCGCGGACAGCTTCCTGGGCGAGCTGGGGCCGGAGGAGCGGGCGGGGTGGTGGATAGGGCTCTACAACGCCGACTCCCGGCCGCACCCGGACACCCTGGCTGCGGTGGCGGCCCGGGCCGCTGCTCCGGAGGCACGGATCGTGCAGCAGTCCGCCCTCTTCACCGGCAACCTGGCGCAGATGCCGCCCGGAATGGCGGGGGCGACGGCGGCCGGCGCGGCGTGGTTGCAGTCGCGCTGGACGCTCGCGCGGGAGATCCCCCGGCTGCGTCGCCAGGCAGCCGCCGCGCGCAGCGGTAGGCGCGGGGTGCCGCTGGCGCACTGCGTCGGGCACGGCCTGTTCGTGCGGGCCGATCAGTGGTCGGCGTGGGGCGGGCTGCCGACCGAGCTGATGAACGAGGACTTGGCGGCCGGGTTTCTCGCCTGCGCCGCCGGGGTGCCGATCGATCCCGTGCCCGTGCTGGAGATCGGGGACTCCCCCAGCACGCTCCGTGCTCTGGTCCGGCAGCAGTCGCAGTGGTTCTGGTCCTACGCGCAGTACCCGGCCATGGTTCGGCTCGCCGCGGCGCGCGACGTGGGGACGCCGGCCGTGCGGTGGCGGCTGGCGGCGACCGGCCTGGTGCGCGGCGCTCTGTGGCTGGGCCAGTCCCCTGCGGTGGCCGCCACCGTCGTGCTGCCGTGGTTGCACCGCCGTGCCGGGGGCTCGCCTCGCTCGACCGTGGCCGCCGCGTGCGGCTCGGCGCTCGCGCTGGGGAGCTACCTGGCGCTGCCCGCCCGCGCCCTGGCTGCCCGCGCGCCTTCCGGCAATGGCACCAGCAGGACGTGGAGGTGGCGGGCCGGGGCCGGGATGGTGCCGGCTGCGCTGCTGTTCTCCGCCGGTCCCTGGCACTGCCTCGCTCGTGCCGCCTGGTGCCGCCTGTCCGGGCGCGCCGTCCGCCACGGAAAGACCGAACGATGAAGGGGGAATCAGCGATGGATCACGCCCTGGGCGAAGGGGCTGTCGAGGATGCTCTTGGCGGAATCCTGGCGAGGCTCCGAGCGGAGGAGGGGCTGCTGAGGCGGGTGCTCGAGGCGGCGCCCTCTGCGCTCGGCCCGGCCACGGCGGTGCTGGCGACCTACAACCGGTGCCCCTTCGACCCGGAGGGGCCCATGGGCGGGGACAACCCGCTGGGCTGGGCGCTGGAGTCGCTGCGGGCCCAGGCCGGTGACGCCGTGGCGGAGATCGTCGTCGTCGACGACGGGTCCAGCGACCACACCGGCGCCGTTCTCGCCCGCTACGAGCGGCTGACCGGCGGGGTGCCGGTACGGGCGGTACGGCTGGAGGGGAATCGCGGCTCGGCGGCGGCGCGGACGGCCGGCGCCGCCGCGGCCCGGTGTCGGTGGCTGCTGTACGCGGATGACGATTGCGTGATGCCGCCGTTGTGGGCAGCCGGGGCGAGCACCACACTGGCCGCCGCGCGGCGCCGGGATGCGCGCGCGGCCGGGCTGATGACGCCGGTCTACTACCGCGCCCTGGTCCCTGCCGAGACCGCGCCCGCGGCCACGGTCGGCCGCCTGGATGTGGAGCGGGCCCGGATCTCGACGCGCTTCCACTGCTGGCCGGACAGCCACCTTCCGCCGCGGAGACTTCCCGGCGCCGGAGGGCTGCTGGAGCCGCTGCGGGTGGAGCTGATCGGCGGGATGCTGCTGCTCGACAAGCAGGCGCTCACCGATGCCGGCGGGTGGGCGGATCAGAGCGCCTGGGCCACCTCGTACGCCGACCAGATGACGCTCTCATCTGACCTGACCGGCGCCGGGCACACGTTGTACTTCACGCCGGACCCGCGCCTGGGGTCGCCGCATCTGAAGTTCGGCGCCGTCGGCCGCTACCCGGCCGGTGAGCGGGACCGGCCGGTGCCCGGGTGCGGGCGGCTGCTGGGCGAGCTGGTCGACATCTGCGCCGTGCCGCGCACCGGGACCGGCTGCCGCACCAGCCCGGAGGTCTTCTTCGAGGAGGAGGTCGGGGCACTGTTCGCGTTCTTCGCCTCCCGCAGCTCCCGCGGCGCCCGGGCATGGGCGACGCGTACGTACGCGGAGTTCGTCGAACAGGGCGTGGTGCATTCGCGGATGGTCTCCACCGTCCCGGCTCCGGGCGAGCGGCGTGCGCTGTGGCGCCGCGGTCTGGCCCGCGGCGCGGCCGCGGCCGGCGAGGCTGCCTGGCGGACCGTGCGGGAGGCGACGGCCGCCGTCGGAGAGGAGCCGATCAGCCCGGTCAACCGGGCGTGAGCGCGTCTCTGACCTGCCGGTGATGTCGTGCCCACCAGCCGACCAGCGCTGAGGCAGCCCGGAAGAGGTGGTCACAGCTCTCGTCGCCCTTGCCGTAGTGGACCTTGAGCTGCCACACATCGCAGAGCCGCTCCCACCGCTGCCGCTCGGCGGCCTCCGCCAGCGCCTCGGCGGGCAGGCCGGACGCCTTGCGGTAACCGCCGACGAATGCTGCCACCAGCTCCAGATCCAGCGGTCCCTCACCGGCCCCGAACATCACCGGCAACGTCGCCGTCCGCACGACCTCGTCAGCGTACGGGCGCACACCGAGCCGGTCCCAGTCCAGCACCGCACTGACCGATCCCGTCTCCCACAGGAGGTTCAGATCGTGGAAATCACCATGGCACCAGCCGGCCGGGCCGCGCTCGCCGTCCTGCGGCAGCCGTCCGGCCCACCGGTCCAGCAGCTCCTCGCGCTCGGTGAGCGCGCGCTCCACGTCGGCATCGAATCCGGCGTGGCCCGCGGCGGCCTGGCGGCGGAAGTCAGCGAACCGGGCCGTGGCCTTGGCCGCGGACGTGACGCTCACCGGCACCTCGCGCGGCGCGGCGGGCATGGCGTCAGCGAGTTCGGTGTGCAGCTCGGCGAGCAGGACACCGACTGCGGCCGCCTGCTCCCGGCTCCAGGAGCGGGCGGGCAGCATCTCGCCGGCCGCCCACGGCGTCAGCGCGTAACTGCGGCCGCCCACCGTGGCGAGCGTGTCGCCCTCCGGTGTGGCCTGCGGGGCCGGAACGGGAAGCCCGGCGGCGGCCAGGGCGCGGGTGGCGGCGTGCTGCCGGCGGGCCGTGTCGGGGCCGACGTCGAGGACCTCCTTGAGGGCGTACCGGGTCCCGTCGGCGGTGGTGATGTCCCAGTTGCGGTTCATCAGCCCCTCGGGGATCGGCCGCACCGCGGCGGGGGCGGAGAGCCCGAACGCGGCCAGTGCCTCGGCGCAGATCTGTTCATCCGTACCGCCCGTCATCTCCATGCTCCAGCTCCTCACCGATCCCGTGCGTCCCGGTCGGCCCGGGGGCGCCCGAGCGTACCGAGCACGGTCGACACCGGGGGGAGGTTCCGGTGAGGCCCGCCCC
>NZ_LJGW01000377.1:33053-194196 GCF_001751255.1 Streptomyces nanshensis
GCGAGCCGCTCCCGGTCGGCCGCTGCGGGTAGCGGTCGAGGGCCTGTGTCTGGCCGGGAAGTCCACGCTGGCGGCGGCCCTCGCGCTACGACTGGGCGCACGCCTGGTGCCCGAGTACGCCGACCTGGCACCCCTGCCGCCGTGGCCGCCCGCCGACGCCGCTGCCGCCCGCGCGGCCCTGGATCACCTCGCCTCCCTCGAGCAGGGGCGGCAGCGCGCGGCCGGACGGCACCGCGTGGTGGTCTTCGACCGGTGCCCGCTGTCGCTGGCGGCCCACGAAGCCGGGATGCGCGCGCTGGGCACCCCGGCCGACGTGAGGTACGCGGCTCGGCTTTTCACCGGGCATCGCGCACCGGATGCCGTGCTGCATCTGACGGTGCCTGAGCAGGCCGCCCGAGAGCGTCTACGCGTCCGCGGTCCGCTGCCCGGCCACCTCATCGATCCGGCTGTACGGGCGGCGATGGCCGACTACTACACCGCGGCGCTCGCCCGCCTTCCCGGCCGGGTGCTGCACCTGGACGCCACCCGCCGGCTTCCGCAGCTCCTGGACCGGGTGCTCGCCTTCCTGCACCACCTGCCCGGCCGGCCCGCCGAGCTCTGGGCACTGCCGGCCTCCGAGAGCACCGGGAGGGCTGCGTGATCCCCGACGTCCCCGCGACCGAGGCGTCGCGCGCCGCCGTGCACGCCGATGCCGTGGCTCGGGCACGCGTCTGCATGCCCGGCTTCACGCCCTCCGGCGACCTCCTGGCGACGGAGACGTCCCTGCTGGTGTCGGGGACCGCCGAGGGCCGGGCCGCCGTCGCAAAGGTGCCCGTCGACCGGCGTCCGTTCTGGATTGCGCGCGCCCGGCACGAGATCGGCGTCTACCGCCTGCTGCGCAGCTCCCGCGCCCCGGTACCGATGCCGACGATGCTCGGCGCCGACGAGGTCAGCCCTGTCCTGGTCATCTCCCGTCTGCCGGGGGCTCCGCTCGCCCCGGAGCGGTACCCGCGTGCGGCGCTACCGACGGCATCCCTCGACGCACTGCTCGACACCCTGGAGGCCGTTCACCGCTGGGAGCCGGGCGGGGATTGGCCGGATGACAGCGACTTCCCCGCCCAGCTCGCCGCCCTCGGCCTCCTCACCCCGGCGCAACTGGCCACGGCCGCCCGGGTCTTCACCTTCGCCCGGCAGCGGCTTCCGTTACGTCTCGAATTCGGCGACGGGCACCCCGGCAACGTCCTCGCCGCGCTTGGCGGCGGCCAACTGGCCCTGGTGGACCTGGAGTTCCTGGCCCGTCGACTGCCCGGCTATGACCATGCCGTCCTCTGGGTTCTGCTCGGGGATCACCCGGCTCACCGGGACACCGTCCTCATCTCCGTCGACGGCACGGACGCGGCGTGGGCCGCGTTCTGGGTCGCCGCCGCGCTCTACGCCGGACGCGAGCTCGTCTCCCACCAGCGGTGGGCGCCCGACCAGGCACGGCGAAACCGCATCCCGAGGCTGCGCGCGGACCTCGACTACGCCATGGGCCAGCTCCACACCCTCGACACGGAAGGCCGCATCCGATGACGCAACCCGCCACTACCCTGCCGGCCACGCCCGTCAGCAGCTTCTACGGCTACGACCGCGGCACCCCCATCGACCGGCACTACATCCGGCAATTCCTCGCCGAGCACGCGCACCTCATCCGCGGCCACGCCGCCGAGATCAAAGACGACACCTACGTGCGCACCCTTGGCACCGGCGTAAGCACCACCGTCATCGACATCGATCCTGCCAACGAGAGCGCCACGCTGCACGCCGACCTCACTGCACCCGGCGCCCTGCCCGAGGCGACGTTCGACGTGGTCGTGCTCACCCACACCCTGCAGCTCCTTGCCGCCCCCGGGACCGCGCTGGCCAACTGCTACCGCGCGCTCGTCCCTGGCGGTGCGCTGCTGCTGACTGCCCCCACCGTCGGCCAGCTCTCCCTGACCACCCCTGGCAGCGACTACTGGCGTCTCACCCCGCCCGGCCTGGTGCGCCTGCTGTCCGGCTGGGAGGGCGAGGTGACGGTGAACGGTGCAGGCAACCTCACCGCCTGCCTGGCCATGCTCCTGGGCCACGCGGCCGAAGAACTCGCCCCTGGCGCCCTGGACCACGACGACCCGGGATATCCCCTGATCTCGTGTGCCCTCGCGACGAAGCCCCGCTGAACCGCTCCACCCACTGCTCGGGAAGGACTCCAGCGCATGCCTCACATGACTCTGCCGGAACAGCGATCCGGGGCCGCGGCCGTCGTCTTCGACTGCGATGGACTCCTGGTCAACACCCAAGGCGCGTGGGACCGCGCCTACGCGGCCCTCTTCGCTCACTACGGGCGCCGCCTGGCCCCTTCGGACCGGCGCGGTCTCGTCGGCCTCCAGCTCGTTCCCCTCGGCCGCCGCCTTGCCGAGCTCCTCGGCCGTCCCGCCGAGCCGCACGTTCTCGGGCAGCAGCTCTACGATCTCGTCCAGACCAACCTGGGCGCCGGGCACGCCCCGATGCCCGGCGCCGTCGACCTCGTCCACGCACTCGCGGGGACGCGGCCGCTGGCCGTCGCCTCCAACACCCCCGCACCGATCGTCCGCGCCTACCTGGAGCCGCACTTCGACCTCGCGGCTTTCGACGCGATCCACGGCAGCGACACCGCCTCCCGGCCCAAGCCGGCCCCCGACGTGTACCTCGATGCCTGCGCGGCGGTCGGCGCGGACCCTCAGCGCGCGGTCGCGCTTGAGGACTCGCCCACCGGAGCTGCTGCCGCCCTCGCTGCCGGCCTGTACCTCGTCGGTGTCCCCTCCGCCCCCGACCTTCACTTCCACGCCCATCTCCACGTGCCCGACCTGACGGCACCCGAGCTGTGGGAGCTCCTCAGCATCCGGTCCAGCCCTGCTCGAACCGCGTGACGGTGCCGGCCAGGGCGAGCGATCAACGCCTTCGTGAAGGGGGCCCCTGCGCGAGCGTCCGACGCTGTGAGCACGGCTGCTGATGCCGCAGCAGCTCACCTGCTCAAGGTGCCCCTTGACGGCGCACGGCTCGGCCGGATCGGCGGGCAGACGCTCGTGGCAGATGCGTACCGGTGCCAGCCGCGGGTTCTCGTATCGCTGTGGGACGTGCGCGCGCTGCAAGTGCACGCCGCGGCCTTCCGACGTGGATGGGGCATCGCGGTAGGTGTGACCTGCCACGGAGTCGGATGGGTCTGGCCGTGTACGGGGTTCGGCGTCGATGAACACGAAGTTCTCGGCCGGGAGGTGATCTACCGTCACGCTCCGCGGGGCATCGGACACGCCTGGCGCCGATGGCGTGTGTGCGTCGTCGAAGGCTGCGAAGTGAGCCATCCCCCGCGGAGCCGCGCCATCTTCAGAGACGAAGGACGTCATGCACCACGGGCCCAACCAGACGGGCGAGCCACGATCCGGTGAACGTGAGGCGGAAGGCCAGGTCTTCGTGCTCTTCCGTCGTGTACGCAGAGGGAGGGGAACCGTCCACGTCAGTGTCCATAGAGAGGGATGTACCAAGAAGCCGAAGGTCGGGCAGCGGCGTAGCGACGGCACGGCCTGGAAGGCTTCGGGTTTGTGCACCCGGCAGGATGCGTACGCAGCCCTCGACATCCTGGCGATGCTGAGTGGCGTAGAGTTCGGCATCTTCTGCCGCTCGTGCGGGGGTTTGCGGCTGTGGTGGGGCCGCTGAGGGCAACAACGTCCGCGACGGGGCTGTCTGGGCGCACGGGCCCGGATCCAGCGTGACGCGGATGCAGATTGGAGTCCGCGGAACCTCGGCCTTGGCAACCAGACGAGGGGACGTGACAGGACCGCGCGGAGCGCGAGCCGTGACGGCGGGACCGCGACGCCTCTGTGACAGCGGCCGACACCTGCCGATACGGGGTTCATGCGGCAGCCCCGGGGGCGAACACTCCACCGGTGTCACCTGGGTTCGAGGCCACCAGCACCGCGCTGCGCTCGCCGGTGCCTCCGACCGCAGGCAGCTGGCGGGCTCGGACCTGGCGCACTTCCGGTCCGAGCGGGAGATGTCTCCCCAGCCCGCACCCCGAGGAAGACGCGCTGCAGTCTGACGTGGTGGGCCTTGTTCAGCCGCCGCGGTCCCTAGAGGCTCTCGACAACTGCCCTGGCATCGGCGATCGGCACATCGGGCACTTGCTTGCGCAGAGCCCGGATGGCGTGCACGAGCCCATTGCTGTCTCGGACGGCGCGGATCGCCGCACTGTCCAGGTGTTGCACCAGCGCATCTCGATTCGGGTACGCGCGCTCGTACCGCTCTCTGCGCTGGCGCTTCGTCATACTGCTCACGACCAGGCCCAGAGGGACGGCAAGCCAGCAAGCGCCGAGGGCGACCAGGATCAGCACGAACCCGGCATCCGCCATGCGGTAGTACGACAGGAGAGGACCCAGCGTCGAGGCGAGCAGGGTCACGGCAACAGCCGACGAGAAGAGAATGCGCAGCACAGGAAGCATCGGGCGCAGAACCCTAACAGCCACGGATCGGTCGAGCTGACGCGCGGCCAGGCACGCCTTCGAACACAGCCCCGCCGCGGCAGCGGTGCGGCAGAAGCGAATGCGGCACCCCGGTGCCACTTTGCCGCGATGACCGTGCTTCCGGAGGTGTTCAACTGATTCCTGGCTCGCGCTGGCCAGGATTTCAGTCGACGCCTTCCGCTAGGGCGTGTCCGCAAAGTCATGTGGCGAGCCAGAGTTGCAGGCAGGCGAGGGTGACCATGGCCTGGTAGTGGCGGGCGAGTTTGTCGTAGCGGGTGGCGAGGGCCTTGTACTGCTTGAGGCGGTTGAAGCAGCGTTCGACGACGTTGCGGCGGCGGTAGACGCTCCGGTCGAGGGTGCATCGAGGTTCACCGCGGCGGCGGCGTCCGGCGATCTGGTCGGAGCGTTCGGGGATGGTGCAGGCGATACCGCGTCGTCGTAGGTAGGCGCGGATGCTTCGGGCCGAGTAGCCCTTGTCCGCCACCAGCCGTACCGGTCGGGTCCTTGGACGTCCCGGCCCTGGCCGTGCCACGCGGATCTGCTCCAGCACGGCCTGCAGTTGGGTGCAGTCGTTCTGGTTGCCGCCGGTCAGCGTGAAACTGAGCGGCAGTCCGCGTCCGTCGCAGGCGAGGTGGATTTTGGACGTCAGTCCGCCGCGGGAACGTCCGAGCGCCTGGCAGTGCCCCCTTTCCGGGCGCCGGCGGCGTGCTGGTGGGCGCGCACGGTGGTGGAGTCGATGCACACGATCGACCAGTCCACCGTGCCGAGGGCGTCCGAGTGCTGCTGGACCCGGGCGAGTATCCGATCCCAGGTCCCATCCGCTGACCAGCGACGGAAGCGTTCGTAGACGGTCTTCCACGGCCCGTATCGCTCGGGCAGGTCCCGCCAGACCGCTCCGGTCGACAGCTTCCAGAGGATCCCATTGATCACCTGACGTCTGTCCCGCACCGGGCGGCCCATCCGGGAAGTCGGCAGCAGCGGCTCGATCCGCTCCCAGGCTTGATCAGTCAGCTCATGACGACGAGGCACCACAACTAACCAACGCCAACACCAACTTTGCGGACACGCCCTAGGACCGTCGGCTGGATAGTCGGCGGGCTCGCCCAATGCCTGCTCGTCTAAGCTTCGGCCGTGATACCGGGAGGACAGGCTTGCCTGGTCGTCCCGGCGTTGTGGCGCTCGGGCACTGTTTTCTCCGGCGTCGGCCGCCTCTGCGAGCGCCGAGCAGCAGGCAACTGCCAGGCCCCCGCCCTGAGTTGGGCCACGATGCTCACAGAGGGCATCATCAAGGGCATGCGGCAGGAGGCACGGATCAGTGGCAATGTCGAACTGACGGCTGCCGTCGCGGAATCCGGCACCTCTTACACTGCTCTGGCTCGCCGCGTCAACGAACTCGCTGCGCGTCAAGGGGTGTTACTGCGCTACGACAGCGGGTCGGTGACTCGCTGGCTCCAGGGGAAGCAGCCGCGCGGGCGAGCGGCTGAGTTCATCACCGAAGCGCTCAGCGAGAAGTTGGGGCGCCCGATCAGCCCCGCTGATCTCTTCGGCAAGGACACATCGCAAACCGCGGCCTCGCAGGCCCTGGTCTGGCGTGAGGACGTCGCAGAAGCACTGCGCATCATGGCCGAACTCGGCTCACGGGACGTATCACGCCGCAGCGTCCTTGGAGCCGCCCCGTTCGTCACCGGAGCCCTTGTGGACCCGCAGCGGCGGTGGCTGCTGTGGCTGACAGAGCTGGACGAGGACCTGCCGTCGCGACTTGCTACCGCGAGCGCGGGCGGGGTGGTTGAGGCTGTGCACAACACGATTCGGTCCTTCGACGGAATCGACAACCGCTCAGGAGGCACCCACATCCGCTTCGCCGTCATCGACTATCTGACCCACCAGGTCGTGCCGTTGGTACGGCGCGGTGGCCAGTCGGAGGAGGAGCGGCGGGAGTTGTTCACGGCCACGGCGAGGCTGGCGGCGATGGCGGGCTGGAGCAGCTACGACGCAGGCGAGCACGGGCGGGCGCAGGTCTACATGCAGCACAGCCTGCGGCTATGCCAGGAAGGCGGGGACCGCGTACTCGGCGGACAGATCTGGGCTGGGTTGTCACACCTCTACACCAGCCTCGGCCACCCCGGCGAGGGGGTACACCATGCCCGCACCGGACTGGCCACCGCCAAGCGCTCCGGCAGCCACCTGGGGTTGATGCGGCTGCATCTGATGGCCGCCCGCGGGTACGCGGCCCAGGGCGATACACGCAGCGCGCATGCTGCGCTGCATGCGGCCGAGAAGGCGCACGCCAAAAGTCCCGGACCGGAGGACCAATCGCCGTGGGTGCGGTACCTGGACTACCACTACTTCCAGGCCGAAGCCGCCGCGGTCTGGCGCGACTTGGGCGACGGGCGCCAGGCTGAGGAGATGGCCGCGGACTCGGTGAGGCACACCGACCATCGTGGCCGTCGACAGACGATCGGACAGTCGGTCCTGGCCACCGCCCACCTCCAGCAAGGCGACCTCGATGCCGCACTCGCCAGCGCCTCTATCGCGTTGGAGCGCTTAGGCTCTGGGGCCGTCGCGTCCCAGCGCGCGGTCCAGGCCCTGCGGGACTTCCGCGCCCGGCTGGAACCGCTGGAGGGGGAGGAGACGGTGCGGGCCTTCGTCGCAACCTCCCGCCCCGTCCTCGATGCGCCTGATCCGCCGGTCTAGTACCCAAACGGTGTCGGGGCGTTCTGCGCCCTGTCCACGGGGATGTTGGCCCCTGAGATCCCGCTCGATCTGTCACTGAGCAGGAAGACGATCACCTCCGCCACCTCCTGCGGCTGGATGAGGCGACCGCCGGGGAACTCGCGTGTGAACGCGGCGAATTCTTCCGGCTGCTCGGTACGCATCCCGTCCCAGCGCTTGCCGGGAACCAGCGTGGAACCAGGAGAAACGGCGTTGACGCGGGTTCCGTCCCGACCGAGCTCCCGCGCCAGCGTGGCCGCCATGCTGATCTGCGCCGCCTTCGCCGCGCCGTACTGTGCCTGCGGGCCTGGTTTCCAGCCGGAGATGGAGGCCACCAGGACCGCCGAGCCGCCGCCGGCCGCCCGAAGATGCGCCGCGGCCGCGCCCAGCAGACGAGCGCTGTAGCCGGTGTTGGCTTCAAACGTGGCGGTCCACTGCGCTCGGCTCGCCTCCTCGATTCCCCCGCCGCTTCCGCCTCCGGCGCACGCCACCACGCCATCCAATCCGCCCAGGCGTTCGACGGCTTCTTCCGTGAAGTCTTCGACAGCGTCTGGAATGGTCACATCGACACTCCGCGCGAAGACTTCGCCGTCCCGGGCGGCGGCCTCCACATCGCGCTTGCGGCGCCCGCACAGCGCCACCGCACACCCCTCGCGCAGGAGCAGCTCGACCGTCGCACCGCCGATGCCACGCGTTCCGCCCGCGACGAGGATCCGTCGTCCCGCCAAGCCCCAGCTCATCCGTCACCTCTCCGTGCGTACAGCATGCGTACAGCAAGACAGTGCCTGTGCCCTCTCCCGTTCCTGGCCGAGGTGAGGTTCCCTGGTCACGCCGCCGCACGCACGCACAGAGCGAGAGGCAAGGCACGCGGACCGCTGCGGGCAATGCGTGCGGCGGCACCTGCGCAGCCGCAGACCCGACCCGCTCACGGTCGAAGGGACGCTGCCCGCGGCGCGAAGCAGCACCGTGCACCCGCAGATGCACTTGACGCGATCGAAGGGACTCCATGCCGCCCACGGGCCACACTGCCACGCCCCCGCCGGCCGCCGGCGGGCTGACAGCGACGGAGCACCGGCTGGCCAACGGCCTGCGCGTGGTGCTCTCCGAGGACCATCTCACCCCCGTCGCGGCGGTCTGTCTCTGGTACGACGTCGGCTCCCGCCACGAGGTCGCGGGCCGCACCGGACTCGCCCATCTCTTCGAGCACTTGATGTTCCAGGGCTCCGCACAGGTGCGGGGCAACGGCCATAACGAACTCGTGCAGGGCGCGGGCGGCTCGTGCAACGGCTCCACCAGCTTCGAGCGCACGAACTACTACGAGACCATGCCCGCCCACGAGTTGGAGCTCGCGCTCTGGCTGGAGGCCGACCGCATGGGCTCGCTGCTGACGGCCCTGGACGAGAAGTCCATGGAGAACCAGCGCGACGTGGTCAAGAACGAGCGCCGCCAGCGCTACGACAACGTGCCCTACGGCGCCTGGCTCGAGAAGATGACGGCCATGGCCTACCCCGACGGCCACCCGTACCACCACACGCCCATCGGCTCGATGGCCGACCTCGACGCGACGTCCCTGGAGGACGCCCGGGAGTTCTTCCGTACGTACTACGCGCCCAACAACGCCGTGCTGAGCGTCGTCGGGGACATCGACCCGGAGCAGACGCTCGCCTGGATCGAGAAGTACTTCGGCTCCATACCGGGACACCAGGACAAGCGGCCGCCGCGCGACGGCACCCTGCCGGAGGTCACCGGTGCCGAACAGCGCCAAATCGTCGAGGAGCAGGTGCCCTCGCGTGCGGTGATGGCCGCCTACCGGCTGCCGCACGACGGCACCCGCGAGTGCGACGCCGCGAACCTGGCGCTGACCATACTCGGCGGCAGCGAGTCCTCCCGCCTCAACAAACGCCTCGTACGGCGCGACCGCCTCGCCGTCGACGCCAACTGCGGACTATTGCGCCTCGCGGGTGCGCCGTCGCTGGGCTGGCAGACCGTCATAGCATCCGGCGGCGTCGAGGTCGCCGACATCGAGGCGGCGATGGACGACGAGCTGCGGCGCTTCGCCGAGGAGGGCCCCTCACCGGAGGAGATGGAGCGCGCACAAGCCAAGCTGGAACGCGAGTGGCTCGACCGGCTGGCCACCGCCGGCGGCCGCGCCGACGAACTCTGCCGCTACGCCGTGCTGTTCGGCGACCCACAACTCGCGCTGAGCGCGGTGCAGCGCCTCCTGGACGTCACCGCCGACGAGGTGCGCGCGGTGGCCGCCGCGCGGCTGCGCCCCGACAACCGTGCCGTGCTCGTCTACGAACCCACCGAACCGGCCGCCACCGAGAACCAGGAGACCGGCCAGTGAGCACGAACCACCAGGACGCAATACACGGCAAGCAGATGGAGTTCCACCCGCAGCCGCGCGGCGGTCAGCCGAAGCCGTGGGCCTTCCCCGCGCCGGAGCGCGGCGTGCTCGGCAACGACCTCACGGTGCTGCGGTGCCACCGTCCCGGCCAGCAGATCGTCGCCGTCGAAGTCACGCTCCAGGCACCGCTGGACGCCGAGCCGGCGGGCCTCGACGGCGTCGCGACGATCATGGCGCGCGCGTTCTCGGAGGGCACCGACAAGCTCGGCGCCGAGGCGTTCGCCGACGAGTTGGAGAGCTGCGGCGCCTCCCTCGACGCGTACGCGGACCACGCGGCCGTACGCGTCTCGCTGGAGGTGCCCGCCTCCCGGCTGCGCAAGGCCCTCGGCCTGCTCGCCGACGCGCTGCGCGCCCCCGCGTTCCCCGAGAGCGAGGTCGAACGCCTCGTCGGCAACCGCCTGGACGAGATCCCGCACGAGCTCGCCAACCCGACCCGGCGCGCGGCCAAGGAGCTCGCGAAGGAGCTGTATCCGGCCTCCGCGCGCATGTCCCAGCCGCGTCAGGGCACCGAGGAGACGGTCGCCCGTATCGACGCGGCCGCGGTGCGCGCCTTCTACGACGCGCACGTACGGCCCGCGACGGCCACCGCCGTCGTCGTCGGCGACCTCGACAGCGTCGACATCGACCTCAACGCCGCACTGGAGGAGACACTCGGCACCTGGACCGGCACGGCCACCCAGCCACTCACAACAGCCCCGATCACGGCCGACGACAGCGCCCGGATCGTCATCGTCGACCGTCCCGGCGCGGTGCAGACGCAGCTGCTGATCGGGCGCATCGGGCCCGACAGGCACGACCGCGTC
This sequence comes from Streptomyces nanshensis, assembly GCF_001751255.1. GTDB lineage: Bacteria > Actinomycetota > Actinomycetes > Streptomycetales > Streptomycetaceae > Streptomyces > Streptomyces nanshensis_A. Next base: position 43,469 of record NZ_LJGW01000377.1, read on the forward strand.
TGGCCCGCCCAAGTCCTCGGCACCCACTGCCTGGGCGGCACCCTCACCTCGCGCCTCGACCGCGTGCTGCGCGAGGAGAAGGGCTACACCTACGGGGTGCGCACCTCCAGTCGGATCCTGCGCTCCACCGCCGAGGGCACGGGCGCCGCCCTGCTCGCCATCGCCGGCTCCGTCGCCACCGACGTCACCGGTCCCGCCCTCGCCGACCTGTGGAACGTGCTGCGCACCCTGGCCGCCGAGGGCCTCACGGACGACGAACGCGACGTCGCCGTGCAGAACCTGGTGGGCGTCGCACCGCTGAAGTACCAGACGGCCGCCGCCGTGGCCGACACCCTCGCCGACCAGGTCGAGCAGCAACTCCCGGACGACTACCAGGCGAACGTCTACGCGGAGCTGGCCCGTACGGGCACGGTCGAGGCGACGGCCGCGGTCGTGAACGCCTTCCCTCCCGACCGGCTGGTCACGGTGCTCGTCGGCGACGCGTCCCAGATCGCCGACCCCGTACGGGAGTTGGAGATCGGCGAGGTCAAGGTCGTGACCGGCGACTGAGAGGGGGCGGCGCTCGCGATTCCAGAGTCCTGGAGGGTGCGGGTGCTCTCCCGACGGCACCGCAGGAACGCCGTACGCCTGCGGACCTGCCGCGACGTGAGCAAACGAACAGTCCGACAGGTCCTGGTGATCTGCGGGAACAGATTGAGGCGGAACATGCAGACGGATCTTCAACGGGGGAAGCAGTGACGGACACCGACATCACCTCTCGGCTTGCCGAGCTCGGCATCACGCTGCCCGACGTCGCCACCCCCGCGGGCGCGTACGTGCCCGCCGTGCGCAGCGGGCGGAACGTCTACACCGCTGGCCAGGTCCCCTTCGTCGACGGCAAGTTGCCGCTCACCGGCAAGGTGGGAACAGACGTCACTCCGGAGGACGCCAAGGATCTGGCTCGCGTGTGCGCGCTGAACGCCCTGGCGGCCGTCGACTCGGTCGCCGGCCTCGAACGCGTCGTGCGCGTCGTGAAGGTCACCGGATTCGTCGCCTCCGCCCCGGACTTCACCGCGCAGAACGTGGTCATCAACGGCGCCAGCGAGCTGCTGGGCGAGGTCTTCAAGGATGCGGGCGTGCACGCACGCAGCGCTATCGGCGTCGCGGTGCTGCCGCTGGACGCGCCCGTGGAGGTCGAGATCCAGGTCGAGTTGACCGACGCAACGCAGTGAGCCGGAGCGGTATCTCGCGCTCGCCGGCACGTTCACATCGACCTGAGGACTCTCGAATGGCCATTCTGCGGTACAAGGCATTCAGCACCACCCCGGAGGGAGGCAACCCCGCCGGGGTCGTACTCGACGCCTCGGACCTCGACGACAAGGACATGCAACAGATCGCCAAGGAGGTCGGCTTCTCGGAGACGGCGTTCCTCATCGACAACGGCGCCAGGGGCCTCGCGGTGTGCTACTTCAGCCCACAGAAGGAAGTCGACTTCTGCGGCCACGCGACGATCGCCGCCGCCTGCGCCTACGCCGACGCGCACGAGCACGGCACCTTGACCTTCCAGACGAAGACCGAGGGGCCCGTCACGGTCACCACACAGAAGGGCCCCGGCGGCATCGCCTCGGCGACGTTCGTCAGCCCGCCCCCGTCAACTGACCCGCTCGCCCCGGCAGATCTTGCCGCTCTCTGCGGGGCATTGCGGTGGCGAGTGCATGACCTCGATCCTGCGCTGCTGCCGCCTTGTGTGGCCTATGCCGGAGCACGACATCCGATCATCGCGGCCGGCACCCGCGAGCGGCTGGCCGACTTGGACTACGACTTCGATGCGCTTGCCGACCTGTGCGAGCGCAAGCAGTGGGACACCATCTGCCTGGTGTGGCGCGAAACGCCCCTGCAATTCCACGCCCGGAACCCGTTCCCCGCAGGAGGGGTCCGCGAAGATCCGGCGACCGGAGCAGCCGCAGCGGCGCTCGCCGGATACCTCGCGGGACGGGAACTCGTCCCCGTCCCCGCGGACATCACCGTGCTCCAGGGACACGACATGGGCAGCCCAAGCACCATCACCGCACACATCTCCCGCAACTTCACCGACGGGATCGCCGTCACCGGAGCAGCCGTGCCGATGTGACGCCGCCTCGCCACCAACTCCTAGTGGCCGCCCTAGCGGGCTGCCGCGAGGGTATGCGCGAAGCACCGGGAGGGACGAGCGGCCAGGCCCCGTACGGCTAGACGTGCATTTCCGCCGGCTGCGGATCGCCTACGGTGCAACGTGCCGTTCGCTGAAGTCGAGCATTTCATCGAACGTTTTCGGGGCCGTGCGTTCCAGGTTAAAGGAGTGGCCGCCTCCCTGGATTACGGAGCCTTCGACAGTGGCGTGGGCTCCGAAAAAGCTCTGCTGGGATCGCGCAAGAGCCTTGCTCGACGAGCAGTCTTGCGAGGTTGGCGGTCCGCAGAAGAGCGGATCCTCACTTCCGTTGATTGTGAGCACCGGTACGTTGATCCTCGCAGCGTTGCTGGTGATCGAATACGGGAGGCCGGTGGAGATCTCCACGAGCGACGACGCCTGCCTGAACTCGTAGTCGTGATCGACGACATCGGCCTCGGCATTGGCCTGGTTGAAGAACATCTTGTGATTGCTGCGTGAGAGCGTGACGTAGCCAGGGTCAAGGCCTGCACTGGCAAATTTCGGGTCGAGGATGGCAGGCTTCAATCCGGCCGCGATCACACCGGCAGCAGGGACGTTGATGTCGCGGCCGGCGCCGGTGGCGATCACAGCGTTGACGTCCTGGTACTGCCCGGCTTCCAAGTAGCTGGTCATGGAGCCGAAGCTGTGCCCCACGAGGACGATTTTCTCGTAGGTGGTGCCGAACTTGCCAGCACGTGCAGCTTGGATGACCTGGTGTACAGCGTCGGCGTTGGCCTGGTAGGTCACCGCGGCGGAGGGAGGATGGGTGGACTGCCCGGAACCAAGCCGGTCTATGGCCAATGTCGCGTATCCGCGCTGGTTGGCCGCACGTGCGTAGGAGTAGGTGGCTGGCTTGTGCGGGAACTGCCAGTAATGGCGGTCGTAGGTATATCCGTGCAGCAGCAGTTGAAGAACCTTGGCATCTCTGGGAGCGCACAGAGTTCCACGGATCGTCCCCCGTCCGAAATCCCCTGTGACCGGCGTGGCCGTTTCGGAGCACCGGATGTCGGCAGAGTTTTCGGCGGGGTGAGAGTCGGCGTTCGCGCCAGGGGCGCCAACGCCGAAGGCCAGCACTGCGATTGCCCCTCCTGCGAGGCTTGCCGTGGGCCGGAGCGTTTTCCTTCGGTTCCGTTTCGCCCGATTCGGCGTTCTCTGGCTGGCGGCCCGCCGGGTAATGCGCATGACGACTCCTCACCTGCGCGGAAGGTGCTTTTCGCAAGGCGAGAAGGTATGAATTTCTACTTGTGGATAGTTTCCGGCGGCGCAGAGGCGTCTTGCTGGCGGGGCTGCCTTCCGGCCGCCCAGAGCGGCACGTCTGTGCCGCGAGCAGGGCAGTGGGAGGGGCAGCCGCGGGGGTCGGGCTCCCCTGCGGTTCGGACCGACAGCTTCGTCCTCGCTACAAGCAGCGCAGGCAGGATCGGCGGCGTGCAGGACCGGTCGTCTCCGAGGAGAGACGGGGACACGCAGGATTCGGTGGAATGTCGGTGCCGAGGTCCGCGCGCTCTTCCGCGTGCGGAACGGCGTGACGTGCTGGTGCGGAGCTGAACGTCTGTCCCGGCTGGTCAGGTCTCGGGGCCCGGCTTCGGCGTCACGGGCTGTTCGGCATCATGTCCGCGGGCTGCGGCCTGACGGCGCGGCGCCGCGGTCGGGGGCCTGAGCTTGAGCACGTTGCGCTGGGGAGGGGGGCGGCGGGCAGTGTGGGGCCTGGGCGCTGCCTTCTTCGTCGCGCCAGTAGGCAATCTGCCAGTGCTCCTCGGCCCACATGCGCAGTGTCGGAGCGTGGCCGCCGTCGAAGACGCTCCAACCGGCGCTGACGGCCAGAACGTTGGTGCCGGCAGTGATCGGTTCGATCAGCGAGGGGTGCGGGGAGCGCACCGCGACGTGGAAGGCGGAGTCGCCGTGGGGAACGTTCAGGGCGAGCATCGCGTAAGGGCGTTCTTGTCGGTCGCGGCTGATGCGGGCGACGGTCCCGAAGACGGCCACCGGATGAGTGAGGCCGGCACCTGCACGGCACCGTACGTACAGCGCTGCGTAGGAGGCCGGACCAGGGCCGAAACAGAACGCGTCCCAAGGGATCAGCCGTCCGTTGTGGGGGCGTACGGTGAACCGGCTCATGATCTCCGGGTCGAAGTCGTGCAGCTGCAGAAACTGGGCGATCGCTGCTGCGCTGCCTACCGCCGGCGGGAGCCACGGCCGTGTGGTGGTCACGGTGTGCCTCACCTGGTCCTGCGCATGCGGCTGCTGGTCGTCCGCATACGGCGGGGTGTCGGTGAGTCTCTCGGGCAGGTTCAGGCGCAGGAGGCCACGGGCGGTGACCTCGGCCAGGCCGTGCGAGCCGCGGGCGATGCGCTCGCTGACGAGCGTCGGGTTGAGGGGGCAGTGCGCGTCATGCTCGGTGCTGGGTGCCAGCCGGAACTGGGCCTTCACTACCGCCCCCTGGCGATGGTGCTCCTTGACGGCGACCACCGGCGCCTCGCACTTCCAGCAGATGAGCTCGTCGGCGAACTGGTGCGGTGGTCCGATGTGGCGGCGGAAGACGTCGCGTTGAGTCGTTCTCTCCCGCGCACGGTGCACCGCGCTCCTCCTCTCGCGTTTCGCATGGATACCGCTCGGTGTGAAGCATCCCTCGGCCTCAGGTGTCCAGTGTGGCCTCGCGCCGGGTCTTGCGGGGCGCGGAGAGGATGAAAGCCATCAGGAGGTCCGCATCCAGCCCCACGAGTGCTTCTGCGGTCAGGCTGAGGGGGTCGCGGTCAGGAGCATCCTCACCGCCCGGACATCGTTCTCCGCGGCGTCATCGGGCGTCGGGGCTCGGCACTGCGCGAGGTCCTGCACGAGCGGTGGCCGGCTCCGCGCGGAGGGAGTTCTGACCGGCATCACCTCGTCGCTGCTCCCACCACCACGAGGACGCTCTGCCCGCGTTGGCTCCGCCGTGTGAAGCCGTGACGATCAAGGTCTCCCGGGAGTGAAACGGCGCCGCTCGACCTTCTCCCGGGGGCGGCGGCTGCCGCCCCCGGGTGTCCGGTCCTACTCAGGAGCGAGGCCGGTCACCACCTCGGACGCGGCCAGAAGACGCACAGCGCTGCTGTCCAGACCGGCCGGGTGCAGGGCGTAGACCTCGGAGCCCGCGGGAAGTTCCACATCTCCGCGCATCAGGTACGCCAGCGTGGCACGCGAGGGGTCAGCCTCGGTGGCATCGTCGTCCATGGTGCCGATGCGTGCGGCGAACGCGGCTACGTCCTCCCCGACTCGGCGCCCGTATGAGGTCGTCGAGCCGTCAAGGTGGCGCACGACGACGTTGGTGGCCCTGGCGGCGGCCTGCCACGTGGCCAGCTCCCCCAGGCCGACGCGTGCTCCGGAGCTGAAGAGCGCGGTCAGGTGCCTGCCCAGGGCGGCCATGCTGTCGCCGTGGCGGTGCACCGCGTGGTGGGTGCCGGTGACGCCCTGCACGATGTCGAGCCAGCGCATCGTGCGTGCCTGCACGTCGATGACCATCGGCAGGCACGCCTTGGCCGGGCTGGTGAGGTCGAAGCGCTGCTCGACCTGGCGCGCGTCGAAGACCGGGCCGTTGACGCCCGGTTCGTCGCGGACCATCAGTCCGGCGAACGCGTCCTCCAGCTCGACGAAGGGGACGCTGTTGAAGGAGTAGACGGCTGCCACGACGTAGCGGACACCGGCGGCAGCCAGCTCCTTCAGGTCCAGGTCGACGAACTCGCTCGCACCATGCGGAGCGGGGGCGCTGGTGAGATCGCCGGAGTGCACCGCAGCGGTGTCGGCGTAGCACAGGTTCGTGTAGTCGCAGGTCGCGATGTGACTCCAGTCGTGGCCGAACATGGCCGTGGACAGGTCGAGATCAGTGCGCCCGGACGTGGCGGATTCCATCCAGTGCAGGAACAGGCGCACCGTCCGACCGTCCGGCACGGGAAGTTCACTGCCACGCGGGAGGGTCACCAGGGCGCGCGAGGCCGTCCGCTCGGCGAACGGTGCGATCAGGCCGGTCAGTTCGGCGTCGACGACAGCGACGTCGGCCTGCGGGAGCTGCTCGGCTCGGCGCAGGATCTCTGCAGTGAGGACCGCGACCGTACGCCCGACGACGGCGCCGTCGAGGGGCGCTCGCTGGTCCGCGACGAGGTGGGCCCTGGCCGAGCCTCCCTTGGGGAAGAACACGCGGCTTTCGCGCCGGGTGGTGCGGGTGCGCACCTCACCGAGCGCGGACAGGAGCACCGCTGGAGCGACGCGCGGGGCCGCCGCGCTGAGCGCGTTCAGAACCGCCTCGGCGTCCGCGGGGCTGGCCAGGCACAGCAGGTGATTCAGTCGACGTACGAACTCGCCGGGCCGCTGGGTGAGCAGCTTCACGGCACGGGCGACGTCAGCGGCGGCCAGCGCCGCCTCCACCTGACCGGCCCAGACCGGAGGCCGGACCCCGTCCGCAGTGGCGTGGGCGCCTGCCGTGCGGTCCGCGGTCTGCCGCAGTCGGGTGGACAGCGCGTCGTCAGTGAGCGGCGTGGAGCGGAGCACCGCGAAGGCCAGGGCCGCGCGGGGAAAGAGCTCGGCGTGCTCGAACGGGTGCAGCCGCTCGGCGACGGCCTTCCACCGCGCCGGGCGACGGCGGAAGTCCTCGGTCGCCAGGGTCGGGTCGAGGCGGTCGAGCGCTCCCAGGAGCGCGCGGCGCAGCGGGCGCGGCACGGAGGTCAGCCGGGGTGCGTCGGTGAGGCTGGGGTCTCCGCCGGAGCGCACCGCGAGCAGCCGGAGGATGTCCGTGGCGGTGGTCAGCCGGGCGGTGACCGCCGGAAGGGTCGCGGCGAAGGCGGACCGGTCGTCCAGGAGCCACGCCAGAACGCGCGCCTTGGTCTCTCGGCTCGGGAGCTGCTCCGGCAGCCAGGACAGGTCGGCGCGGTCGCCCACGTCGTTCAGGAGGACGGTCAGGTCGTCGGTGTCCTGCGGGCTGAGTGCTCCGGTACGAGCGAGCAGCGTGGCGAGCTCGGCGGCAGCATGGCTGCGGCGGGCTGAGGTGTCACCGCCGAGGGAGAGCACACGCAGCCGCTCCGGAAGCGCGCGGTGGGGGGACGCCGCCGGGCGGGTGGCGGCCGGGTGCAGGAACGGATCCGCGGTGTCGATGCGCCGGTGGCAGATGGGGCATGCGGAGAAGTCCGCGCCATCGAAGCAGGAGCGGCACACCAGGTGCGCGCAGGGCGATACCGCGTGCACGGTTCCGGGTGTGCCGCACAGGATGCACGGCTGCTCGGGCACCTGAAGGAGCACGGTCAGGACGCGGTCGACGAAGAAGGCCATCGTGTCGGTCGGGGTGGACTCCGGGAATCCGCGGAAGAGGGGCTGGTGGGGGCGGTCGGCACCGAGCGCGGCGTCGATGTCGGCCAGCAGCGCCGTGCCTGCCTCGGCCAGCGTGGCGGTTTCGAGTGCGGCCAGGGCGTGGCGGAGTTCCGCCGAGACGAGAAAGCCTCGGTCGAGGAGGTCGCTCTCCAGCAGCGTGACCCCGGCCAGGGCCTGCGGGGAGGCTGTAGCGGAAGGAGCGGGCGGGTAGACGGCGCCGCGGCGGGTCAGCAGCACTGCGGACGTGCTCCAGGGACGGTGTGCAGTGATCGTGTCAACCGTGGTCATGCGGCGGGTTCCCTCCCCGTGTCTCGGCTCGTTCGGCGCCCGGGCGCGGTGACAGCACTCCCCTGTGGCGGGAAGTCGGATGCAGCGGCTCGGGGCCGGCGCGCGAAAGCTCCTGGTGGCCAGTGTGGTGCGGCCGTCCGTCACTGCGGGGCGCAGACGAACGCGGGGCGGGAAGTGAGCGCGCTGGCATCTATTCCAAGTGGGAGAAGGAAGCACGCTGCGGAGCCGCCCCGCGTCGCGACCGTAGCAATCGCGGCACGGCAGGCGCATAGGGATTTCCGTACGCCCGGGCGACCGCGCCAGAGCGGGCATGCGCTCTGGGACGTCAGCTGCGAAGCAACGCGGCGGGCCGGGCGTACACCGTCCCGCGGGACGTGATGTCCCAGCCCGCCGCGTCACGAACAGCATGACATTGCGAGGGGTCAATAGTCAAGCTTTAGGTGTCATGATCGAGCGTGCGCCGCCCCGCCGGCGACAGGCAGCGTGGCGGTGTCTTCGAATCGGACGCGGGCTGCGGGTGGTGTACGGCTCCAGCCCTGCATTACCGCGGCTGGAGCCGTACATCACTCACGCAACCGGGGGTCGCTCACCCTGGGCGGGATCGGTCGAACCTCTCCCCGGCCCAGCCTGGTCAGCGGGTGGACGGCTCCATCGGCACGGGGACGTAGGCGTCGTACACCCAGTTGACCTTGCCCTTGTGCCGGCCTTGAAGGATGCGGACCTTCTCCCAGTTGCGCCCCTTGTTCGAGCAGAGCGCCATTACGTCGGTCCCCTTGGAGAGTGTCCCGACCGAGGTGTATCCGGTTCCGGGACCGGTCCGGAGGTTGACGCCGCTGGCGCTGATGTACGAGCGGTAGTTCTCGTGCTGGCGGGCGCACTTCACCGAACTCGTCGACGAGTCCGCCGCCGAGGTCCCCAGCGCAGTGGGAGCGGCGGCAGCGGAGGATGCGCCTGTGAGTGCGCCGCCCAGAACGATCGCGGAGGCTACGGCAGCCGTAGCGGCCCGCCGAGCAGTGCCGTTCGTCATACGGTTCCCTTCTCGAGAATGAGCCGACACCCCCGCCACCAGTGGATTCGCTGCTGATGCCGGCGAGTGCCGCACGTGACATGCGGGCGAGAAGGTAGGAACGGGCGCCTGTGGACAGAGGTCGGCCAACTCGGAGACCCCGCGGAAGGACGGTGGTCGCTCCGGCCGGCTGCGCACTGACACGGCTGTGACCTGACGTACGGGCGCGACTCCCCTCCTTTGAGTTTTGCCCCCCTGTTGAGTATTTTCTATCCCTGCGTGTTTCCGGGTCCGCGATCAGCACCCGTGGACCGCACCGGCCATCCGGCCCCGACGGATCAGGAGGCTCCCGGCGGTGAGCAAGCCCTCTCGGAGAAAGCGGCAGCGCGCACTGCCCGCTGGGCAGATGCAGGCGCTACGGACGATCAGGGACCACCGTGTTGTGCTGCAGAGGCGCACAGGAGATGAGTCGCAGTTCCGCTACCTCGCTCCGCGCGACCCCCGCAGGCCGACCGCGCCCGAGACGTGGCTCACCCTGCCCTCCTGGAACGTCACTCCCCTCCTGAAGAGCGGTCTGGCCGAACGCAGTCCGAACCGAACCGCGTACGACTCTGTGTGGCGTGATCCGGTCCGCCTCACGCAGCGAGGGCATCAGGCTCTGCGCCTCGCACAACTCGCTGATGCAGAAGGGGAAGCCGGGGAACAGCGCGCCGCTGCCGCAGAGTCTCTGCGCAGACTGACGCGTGAACGTGACCGGCTCCGTCGCGAGCAGCCCCGCACGGGGTTCGATGAGCGGCTCAACGAGCTGGAGCGTGAGCAGCAGTACGCAGCAGCGCTTCACGCCGCCGCGGTCGTCGCCCACGAGTCGGCAGAGCTGGAACTGGCCCGGATGGATCGTCCCCCGCACAGGGACTCCCACGGGGCGCCAGAAACTCGCGTGGCCGCCTTCGGGCGCGATGCGGACGCCGAAGCGGCCGTGACCGCCGCTGGATACACCGTGACCGTGATGAGCCGCGGTCCTGCCACGCCATGGAAGAAGTGCGATCCGATCACGGTCCCCCGACCGCGTGCGCGGTCCATCGTCTCCGCCTGGACCCGGGAGCGGCAGGCACACGCCCTCCAGGATCGCGACGGTCGGCTCTTCCTCGCCCTCCCTGCGGTGCAGTTGGAGCTGGCGCCCTGCAAAGTGGCGCCGCCGACCGAGGGGAAGGCGCTGCGGGCAGCGCTTGCGGCCGGTTACGGCTTCCCCGCGTACGACGATGGGGAAGGCGGCTTCTCGTGGCTCGCCGTGCCGCTGGACCCCAACCGTTCGTGGACCGGGACCTACGAGGCGTTGCACTTCCGGGTCTCCTCAGGGGAACGCGCGGACCGGCCCGCTTCCGAGCACCCCGCAGTGTGGGGCGCCTCCCTGTACGACGCGGAGGCCGATTACGTCACCACGCTCGCCTCCGCGCCGGAAGGATCGACGCTCGCGGAGGACTGCGCACACGTAGCCCGTGCCATCGCGCAGTACGCCCGCGCCGTTCACCCATGCCGCGCACGGCCGTGATCGCGCGCCTGGAGACCTGGTGGAGCGTCGGTGTGGACTCCTTCGCCGATGACGGCGGCTACGACCCGTCGGCAGTACCCCGGGAGTTGTGCGGATACGTCACCGCCTCCATCACCGACATCAAGGCCCTGGACGAGGCCGAGGGGTGGGCCCACGGCTATGGCCGCACCGGGCTCCGGGTGCGCGACGGGCGGGTGCACATGGCGCTCGCCTGGCGCCTGGATGTGGATCGGCAGGCGTGGGCCGCCGTGCGCGGCCTCGACCCGCGACGCGGCGTGCGCCGCGACTTGGCAGAGCACATCGCGTTCGAACTGTTTCACCTGTCCTCGGTGTGCGAGACCGACGCCGTGATGACAGCCCGGTACGCCACCGGGCACGGCACCGTGCGGCGCATCTGGCGTCCGGAAGACCGACGCCGAACCTCCTGACCCGTAACCCCCGACGTCCGGATCGTCCGATCGGACCCGACAGAAAGGCCCCTCATGAGCCTGCTCAGCCCCACCGGCGCGAAGATCCTCAACGCTAACGACAACGGCGTCGTCTCAGGCCACCCTGCCGCGATGGCCAAGCTCGAAGCGGACGGCCTCGTGATCCCGCACCGCCGGGATGGCGGTACGCACTGGATGACCGAGGGCGGCTGGTCGGCCCTCGCCCAGTGGCGCCAGGACAATCCCAGCGCCTCATCCGTGCCCGAGCTCGCCGGCATTCCGCCGAAGCTTCCGAAGAAGCAGCACGAAGCGATGCAGACGGCGGCAGGCAGACCTGATCAGCGCGTGCCCGGCATCGATGACCGGGACGTGTACTTCTCCGGCGGCACCTGGTTCCGACGGCAGACGCTGCACGCCCTCTGGGAGGCCGGGTACGCCGACTACCGGCGGTGCCCCGGGGAGAAGCCGCTCCGGTACGACGAGACCTGCCGGTCGCCCCTGCCGGCCGTGAGTACGCCCGGCAGCGCTGCGGCACGCTTCTGGACCGGCGCAAGATCGTGCTCATTGCGTGCCGCGGCGAGATGAAGCCGGACCCCGGCCGGAACGAGTACGGCAACCCGAACGCGGGCTACCCGGCGGAGGAGTTGTACGTAGGGCGATACAACCGGGCTCTGAAGCTCGCTGCAGGCGCCCTCACCGACCCGTCTCTCATCCTCATTGCCTCTGCGCGCCATGGCTTGGTGCCTCTGAGGCGTCCGCTCCACCCGTACAACGTGACCATCGGTGACGATCGGGCCGTGTCCGCCAGGACGCTGGCTCACGACGCTGCGGACCACGGTCTGGACGACGCGGACGTGCTCTTCCTCGGCGATCAGGAGTATGCGGCTCTGCTGCGCCCGATCGTTCCGCACCTGTTCACGCCGTTGCTCAGCGACGATTGCGGCCAGTACGAGCTGGTCGGTGGGGACGACGCCCTCCGGGAGGCGTGGTGGAGCGAGGCCGCGCTCCTTCGATCTGACCATGGTGACACTTTTTAATTGACATCTAGCCCTGCCCTGCGTAAATTAATGCCCATGCTGGTGAGGCAAGCACCGGCCCCTTTCCGCTACGCCACTCCCGGAGCTCTCGTGACCACTCTCGACTCGCTGTTCCCCGCCGCCGACCTCGACGACGCAGTGCGGGCCGGACACGTCGCGCGCAAGGACCACCCGCACCTGCCGCTGGTGATGTTCAACTACACGCGGGCCTGCCAGTACGCGGGCGCGTGGACTCCCGTCACTACCCGCTGCCGCGGCCTGGTCGTTGAGAAGGACACCGGCCGCGTGATCGCCTGGCCATTCGAGAAGTTCTTCAACGTCGCCGAGCACGACCTCGGCCGCCCCTACGCGCCGCCGCTGCCCGCCGAGCCCTTCCACATCTACGACAAGCTCGACGGCAGCCTCGGCCTCGTCTTCCACTACGACGGTCGCTGGCACGCCGCGACCAAGGGGTCTTTCGACTCGCCGCAGGCCCAGTGGGCCCAGCGGTGGCTGGACGCTCAGGACACCGCTGGGCTGCGCCCGGGCGTCACCTACCTGACGGAGATCATCTACCCCGGCAACCGGATCGTCGTGAACTACGGCGACCGTGCCGAGCTCGTGCTCCTGGCCGCCTTCACCGGTGACGGAGACGAGCTTGACCTTCGGGAGGCGTCCGAGCACTGGTCGAGCGTCGGTCCTGTGGTGCGCACCTGGCCGTCGACTGACCTCGGCACGCTGCTGAAGCGGACCGAGACGAACCAGCATGCCGATGGTTCCCCTGCCTCGGCCCTCGCGACCGAGGGGTATGTGCTGCGGTTCGCCTCCGGCGTGCGTGCCAAGGCCAAGCTCGCCGAGTACGTCCAGCTTCACAAGAGCATCACCGGTAGCAGCGAGGTCGACATCTGGCGGTACCTGGGCGTCCAGAAGTTCCGTACCCAGCCCGTCAAGCAGCTCGCCAAGGCCCTTGCCTGCCCCGTCGGTGAGGTGGAGAAGCTGACCGCTGCTCCGCAGGGCCCGCTGGAGGCGCTGCTGGAGCAGGTTCCCGACGAGTTCGACGCCTGGGTGCGCACCGTCACTTCCACGCTGGAGGAGGGCGCGGACCGCACCCGCCGGGCGATCGAGACTGCGTATGCGGAGATGGCCCACCTGGCGGGCGATCGCAGGGCGTTCGCCGAGGCCGCTCAGCGCTACCAGGACCCTGCCGTGCGCTCGGGGCTCTACCTGCGCCTGGACGGGCGGGACCTCTCTCTGCACATCTGGCGGTCCCTCAAGCCTGCCGCTTCGCCCGCGCCGGGCGTCGTGGAGGAGGGCTGACCCCCGCTTCCGGGCCGTCGCCTCCCACGACGGCCCGGCGGTGGGAGCGCGGCGAGCAGCCTCGTCCTGCGCGGTCTCAGCGCCGGGGGGAGTTGACCATCGTGCCGATGTCCTTCCGGGAGGCGTGCGCGTACGTCGACCGCGTCCATCGCCACCACGACCGGCCGCAGGGGCACAAGTTCTCCCTCGGTGTGATGGCGGACGGGCGCCTCGTGGGAGTGGCCATCATCGGGCGGCCTGTGGCCCGGGCGTACGACACCGGAGTCACGGTGGAGGTCACCAGAGTGGCCACCGACGGCACGCCCAACTCCTGCTCGGCTCTCTACGGAGCGGCTTGGCGGACGGCCAGGGCCGCCGGCTACCGCCGCGCGATCACCTACACCCAGGAAGGGGAGAGCGGCGCGAGCTTGCGGGCAGCAGGGTGGCGTCAGGTCGCTCAACGCCCGGCGCGCGCCGGGTGGGACGCCCCCAGCAGGCCACGCCGGTCGAAAGGCACCGATCACGTCGCCCGCGTCCTGTGGGAGATCACCGCGCGCCAGGCCCCACCACGCATGGGTGATGAAACCCGTGACGAAACCCGCCGCACCTCCGGGCGGCGGCGCTGCGCGGCTCCGTCCTGCCGCAACCGCCTCATTCGCCGCGCGACGGGACGCCCGCCCCGTTACTGCTCGCCGGCCTGCCGCCAACGTGCCTACCGGCGCCGCACCCGAGCACGCGCACGCTCTGGTCGGTCTGGCGACCTCACGAACTGTCACGTCCTCCCGTCCGATCGGTCCGAAGTCAAGGTCACCGCCATGTCCGCAGAAGCAGGTTCCGACCATGTACGCGACGAAGCCGCATCCGCCGTGCAGAGCATCGACGACGGCGCGTACCGCGGCAGGCCCGACAAGGGCAACCGCGTCGTGCAAGGCGCTGGGCTGGAGCCAGCTCGGGATCCGGGCCACGGCGCGGGCGACGCCTGCCTGCAAGTCGCCAAGCAGGCTTCCGTCTTGGCCGCGAGGGCGGCGGACGAGGCGATGTACGCGGCGGCGCGCAGCCGGGCGGGTGAGACGGCTCGGCTCGACGCGGTGATGCTCGCGGCCCATGAGCAGGCCACCGAAGCGGAGCGGCTCGCGCGCCTTGCTGCGAAGAACGCCGGTATCGGTGATGGGTCGACAGCCCGCGCATTGGCCCTCCGTGCCGTTTCGCACGCGGCTCTGGCTCAGCAGACCGCCGGCATCGAGGAGACTGCCGCGGAGCTCGCCACATCGCTGGTACGCCAGCGATCCGCGCTCGAGCGGCGCGCCGAGCGAGATGCGGCGGCAGAGACGGAAGCCGAACTGCGCGCGGCGACGGGGATGGACGAGCACAACCGCGTCCAGCTGGACGTCGCACGCTCTACCGCAGTGGATGCTGTGCCGGCCCTCGGCTGGTCGAGGGGACACCTGCGAGCAATGGAGGCAGCCGACGCGGGAAGGCTCTATCGCCGCGACGGGCGCGCGTGGGACGGGGGCACCCCGGGCCGGTGGGATGGGGGCCGACCGGTCGCCCGGGAGCGGGTGCTCATGCTCGCGTCCGCCGGATTCCTCGCCATCTGCCGCGGCAAGGACCGACGGATCATCGTCACGCCGATGGGGTCCCTCGCACTCTACTTGGCTCGCCTCTACCCCGACGGGGTGTTCGCCGACGACAAGGCCGCGTACGCCGCGCGGCTTGCAGCGTGCCGCCGACCGTGGTCGAGGAAGGACGAGTTGAAGGAGGCAGCCCGGAGGCTGCGCCCCCTGGACGAGCACACGCTGCGCACCTTCACGTGGCCGGTGACGATCGCCGAGCAGGAAGCACAGGCCGCCGAGCTGGCGCACGGGGCGTGGGAGGACGACGGCGGCGCTGTGCCGGAGATCGCTCGCGCGAAGGCGGGGCCACGCGGGCCGACACCGAGCCGGCATCAGGATGCCGCGCGGTACGGGGCAGGCCCGCAGGAGCAGTTGGCGCTGTGGACCCGCGAGACCGTGACCGGCGAGGCACAACCGGGCCGCGGTGTCGGACCGCTGGTCGTGGTTCCCTGTTCAGCTCGGAAGTTGGATCGCCCCGCTCCGGTCCGCCATCTGTACACCGGGCCGCTGCACACCAAAGCCCGGATGGCGGCGGAGGCCCTCACGGCCCGCGGCGGGCTCGTGCTGGTGCTCTCCGGCAGGCGGCTGATCTTCCGTCTGGATGAGGTAGTCGAACCGTACGACGTGGTGATGCCCGAGCGCCTGACCGACCAGGACGTCGCGCAGCTGCGCGCCGAGGCGGTGCGACACGGCGTGGCCGACGCCGACGATGTCGTGCTGCTCACCCCCCGGCTCTACACCAGCGCAGCACGGCACATCTGGCCCCATGCGACCGCGGCGCTGGAAGGCAGCGGCGGCATCGGCGTCATGCTCCGGCGCCTGGCCGAGATCTCTGGCACCGGACACTTGGGGCAGCGGGTCGACGGCCAGCGCCGCACCGACCGTTCTCGCGCAGCGCTTGGCGGATGAAGACGGAGGGGCACGGATTGGCGGCGCTACGGTGGGGTTTCCCGTCTTCCGTCCGGACGTCGATCCCTTGGACCGGCACTGCCCATCCATCTCGAAAGGTCGCAGGCTCGTGTATCGGAGCACCACGGCAACCCTGCCTGACGGGACCAAGGCGGTCGTGCACTCCGACAGTCTCATCTGGGAGAAGGCCATCTTGCGGGGCAACGGCGGTCTCGCCAACCTGGGCGCCACGGTCATCGAGCAACTGCGCGGCGCCGGCGCCTGCGTCGCTGTCCAGCACGAGGATCTGGGCGTGATCGTCACCCCTCACCGTGGTGGCGCGACTGAGATCACCGCCCGTGTTCTGTGCACCGATCCGACCTGCCTCACCGCGGCCGAGACGCACGAGCAAGAGCTCTTTTGGGTCCAGCATCCTGACACCCCCGCGGCCCGTGCTTGGGCGACTCGGCGAGCCGTAGCCGGTGAGTGGCAACTCCAGGCCGAGCGGGAATCGATCGCGCACTACTACCCGGGCCCTGCCGTCCCGCTTCATGTGCGCGAGGGGCAGTGAGGCGGACGAGGTGAGGTGGCTGACCTCCGGTCATCTCCCAGGTGTCTGCGAAGCGGTCCGGCACGGTGTCGCCGGCGCCTCCGGTCGTGCTGTGGCCCCGAGCCGCTCCACTCGCGCACACCGCGCCGTCTGACGGGAGGCGGCAGCCACGTTCGACGGCAGCGAAGGCATCGGGACATGCAGGGCGTCTGGCACTTCTCGCGCCGGGCGCCTCCCAGGCTGGCGCCCGTTGCCCCTCGGACGCTGCCCCGTGCGCCGATCAGGAGGCCCCGCACGGTGCTACCGCGCTGTGTCTTCTTCCGTCGCCGTACGGGAGACCCTCAGCATCGGTCGCCCGGGGTACGGGTAGAGGGGCACGCTCCGCACCAGTTCCGGGCGCATATCGACCCGGCTCAGCACACACGGCTCTCGGTAGACGTCTTGCACCCAGGCACTCGCCGCTCTTCGCGTGGCCTCGCGGCGGAGCGCGCCGTCGGCGAGGGTCCACACGATCCAGTCGCGGCGGCCGTCTCGATGGGCGTGCCACAGCAGCCCCAAGACGAGGCCGACGACTGCTTCGAAGCCGGCCCAGGGCAACAGCAGGATGCGGGATTCCGGGAGGGCCCAGGCCAGCAGCAGAGCGGTCGCGGTGCCGGCCGCCCAAGCGGGCCAGTATGCGTACGGGCGCGCCGTGTCCGCTGTGCGCATGTGGAGAACGAGTGCGCTGATGATCAGGCCGACCGCCAGCACGATCAGGGCCTCGTTGCTGCCAGCGGCTCTCAGCGTCACGCACGCTGCGGCAGCGGTGAGCAGGCCGCGTACGGCGGTGCGCTCCTGTGGGCGCTTGTCACCGGGCACCTTTCCCCTCCTTCGCGCGCCGCTTCCGAATCGTATGTCCAGTCCTCGAAGACGACCAGCAGCCGGGACGACCCCAGGGAACGACCATGGGTGTGCGTATTCCACGACGCGGCGCCCCTGCACCGGAGCTCGAGGGCAGGGGCGCCGCGGGGGCCAGATCCGTTACGTGGTGTAGCGGTAGGAGACCCATCCCTTGAGGCCGTGGTTCTTGCCGGTGAGGACCTTGCCGTAGTACCAGATCTTGTCGGGGCCGGGGTCCAGGTAGCTTCCGCAGCTGCCGTAGATGCGGAACTTCGCGTTCTTCGACAGCTGACCCTTCGAGGCGTAGCCCGTCGACGGGCCCTTGCGCAGGTTCACGCCCGAGCTGGTGATGCGCTCGGTGTGGTTCTTGTCGTTGCGGCAGTTCTTGGCGAAGTCCGCTGACGGCGATGCAGCCTCAGAGGCGACCAGCTTGGCGGGAGCCGGCGCCGCCGAGGCTGCGGGCGCCGCGGCGGCAGCTCCGCCGACGAGTAGAGCGGAAGCGGCGACGGTCGTGCCGAGTCGGTGTGTCAGTCGTGTCATCACATGCCCTTCTGTGAATCCGTCCGCCCGGCCGGCCCGGGGGCGCGGTTCACGGAAGGTAGGAAGACCCGCCTGTGGATGGATGCCGACCAACAGCCGGGGCTCCGGACTGGGCCCGGCGCGTCAGTCCTGGCCGCCGGAAAGGAGGTTCCGAGCAGCTCGGAGACTGTCGCGCCTCGTCACGACGTCGGCGAACAAGGCATCCCTTCGGTCTTCCAGTTCTCTCCGTGTGGCCAGTGCCTTGCCGGAGAGGTCCCCTTCGCTGAGGGTGTCCCCACAGGCGACGAGGGTGTTCGGGCCGAGGTCCCAAATCAGCATGTTCACGGCCGCGCCGGCCGCCGCGATGGGATCCTTGTCCTGGAGGTGCCAGGCCCAACCGTGCGGGTCGATGCCACGGTGGCGCAGGTGTTGTGCGGCTGAGCGGAACATTCCGCTAGTGCCGCCGGCCGGTTCGTGCAGCGCTCCGTTCTTGGGCGGGCTGTCGCCGATGGTCATCCCCGCCAGGAGGTCGGTGACTTCGGGTGGTGTGTGGAATTCGCCCAGCCAGGAGCGGTCACCGCGGTGGCGGAGGCTGGTGATCGTCCAGGACATCAGGTCGACGTGGGAGCGCATGTAGGGGTCCCGGTAGCCGGTGTGGAGCAGAACGCCGTGGCGCAGGGCGGTGTCTGAGACTGCTTTGATCGCGCGGAGGGTGTCCGGTGAGTGCTCTTCTTCGTACCAGCGCAGGATGGGGGCGGCGGTGTTGATGAGGTCCGGGCGGGATATCCAGTGGACGGCGGCGACTTCGCCGACGGTCGGCGGCCACTTCGATGCGGGCTGGTCGGCGATGAAGTCGGCCAAGTCCTGTGCGTGGGAGGCCGCGTCGGTCTTGCGGGGCCACAGGGCCAGCGTGGCCACGACTCCGCACGGTATGTCCATCCGGCCGGCGCCGTGGTGGCGGTGCCAGGTGTCCGCGACGGCGTGTCCGAGCTTCATTCCCTCGGAGCGTTGAGTGGGAAGTCGCGGCTTTCGGCGTGCGTTCTTGCGTGCGCTGGTCGGGTCGTCTGGCGTGCGCGTCGTGGTGGCGGGCTCGGACTGAGCGGTGGATGACACGTGTTTTCCTCGTCGGGATAGCTTATACACGTTTTACGTGTCGCTGAGTTGTGGTCGTAGCTCGCCCTGAGCAGAGAGGAGTTGTCGCTACGCGGGGGCGGAAATGATGACGACGTCTTCGGGGGCAAGACCGTGATGTACTGCTATGGCCTGCTGCGGAGAGACGTCTCCTTCGCCCCCGATCTCGAACGTCCCCTCACGGACGCGGCGGTCCAGGGCGGGGATCATGTAGCTGATGCGGCGGCCCAGAAGGTAGGAGCCGCGGACTGCCTGAACGGCGAGGACCGGAAACGGGCCGGGCTGTCTCAGCAGAGCGAGGCCGTTGCTGATCCAGAACTCCTCGGCTCCGGCGCCGTGTTCCAGGACGCTGAAGCCGTCGCCGCGGGAGAAGGAGCGCAGATGGTCGAAGCGGTACGCCGCGGCGATCTTCCAGTCGTCGCCGGAGAGCATGTCCTCATCGGCGTTGAAGAGCGTGACTGCGCGCCAGAGTTCGTCTTCTGCCGGGCCGGCGGAGGCGGTGGTGTAGGAGAAGACTCGCAGCATCGGGTGGTCGGAGCGGTAGCCGAGGTTGTCCGGGTGGGTGTTGTGCCAGACGGTGATGCGGCGCATGCGGGGCAGGTTCCTTTCGTTCGGTCTCAGCGCGTGGCCTCGTGAGGCGGGGCGGGGTCTACTGCGAAGCGGGGCACCACAGCCGGCGGTTGAGGCACAAGCGCCCGTCGGACGGCACGCGCCGTGGCACTTGTCGCGGTTCTCGTACGGGCGCGGATTCAGTCGAGGAACATCCGGTGCATGCAGCTCCTCGGTGGAAGCCTCGCCGGTCCGGCGCATCGAGACGCCTGCGCGGGTCCTACGGTGGTGGCACCGTCAGCCGTCCCGCGCGACAAGCAGGGCGTCGCCGTAGGCGCGCATCCAGGCTTCATGTACTGCGTAGTCGGGGTTGGTCGGCGGGATGGGCCACACGGGCCGCCAGCGGGTCCGGCGGCCGGTGACGATGACCTGGTCCAGGCGCTCGTGGTCCGCGCCGTCACCGGTCCTCCAGTGCTCCATGACGGTCAGGCGGCCGGGAAACTGTGCGCGGAGCTTCGCGGTGATCTCCTCGGCGCTGTTGGTGATGGAGACCCCGACTCCGCTCTCGGTGACGATCGCCAGGTGGCCGTCGGCCGTACGCCAGACCCTCAGGAGCGCCATGCCTCCCCCGCCCGCGCATACCGAGGGGAACGTCCAGGCGGGGTCGTCGAGGACGAGCTCGTCAGGGCGCGGCACGGGCGGGAGGAGCGGGAAGTGCTGGTCGTGGCCGGAAGGGGACACAGGATGCTTCTCCAGTTCGGCGCGGAGGGTGGGCGGGCAAGTCCGGCATGAGGGCCGGGTCACGGGTGATTCGTTCACGAGGAGGCGGTGGACGGCGGGCGGGGGCAGATCCGCTCGACGACGTCGCCGTCGTCGGTCAGAGTGAGCATCAGACGCCGGTGGCTGTGCGGTGCGTCCAAGTCGACGGCGAGGTGCCGCAGCTGCGGGTCCGGGTTCCAGCGGGTGACGGTCCCCGGTCGCGCCGGCCGGCACCGGGTCGTGCACGTCGGTGCATACGAGGAGCCGGATGCGGTCGCCGCGCTTGAATTCCTCTTCCACGGTGCTCCTTCGAGGTGTTGTCCGGCTTCCGGGGGCGGCCTGCTTCCGCGTCGTGAGCGGACGCTCAGGTCTTCGTGGGGACGAAGAAGGTGGCTGAGGAGGTGGTGGGTCGGGCCTGATGGATGGAGCTGATGTAGAGGGCGCGCATGCGCTGTCGGGCCTGCGTGCTGAGCCTCCAGGCGGGACCGTCTTGGGTGTGGGTGAGGTCGATGAAGCGTCGTACGCGTGCTTCTGCGGGCCAGTCGGAGCGCTGCCAGCACATGGGCCCGTGCCGCTGGCATGCGCAGCGGGCTGCTCCCGGAAAGGGATGCTGGGCGTGCGCGATGAGGTCGCTGTGGCCGCCGACGCCGCACTGCTGCTCGATGACTCCGTGTGGGCCGTGGAGGAGGAAGATGCTCCAGCCGCGGGGGTCGGTCTCCTGCTCCGCTCGCAGTTCGGGGTGGGGCGCTGCGAGGGTATGGCTGATCGCCCACACCGTGGCGCTGGTGGTCTGGTTGTTTGCGTCGCCTTCCACGGCGCATCCGCTCCGCCGTAGTGCCGTCCGCATGGCCGTGGCGGCCCACCTGTTGTCGGTGGCCACGGTGACGGTCTTCTGCGTCGAGTGCTGGAGGGCGACGTCGCTGCTGGTGAACTCGGAGAATCCCGGGAAGCTGTCGGGATCGACTGCTGCCCGGGCGAGGGCTATGACCAGGCCCGGATCAGGGGCGGCGGCCTGCGGTGGCGGGGTCGGCGCGGAGGGGGCGAGGAGCGGCACAGATCTCCAGACTCGAGGTTGAGGTGATCACGTCGCGCGCGCCCGGAGGCGGGTGTGCGTACCCCTGGCGGGATTCGAACCCGCGGTCTCCTCGTTGAGAGCGAGGCGAGCTAGGCCGCTACTCGACAGGGGCAGGACCGTCGGCTCCCTCGGGTGTGTCCGGTACGAGGTGGAGCTGACTGTGGGGTGGTTCTGGCGTGCCAGAGGGGGCCGGGGGCGACGCGGGCACCGACCCCCTCCGACACGGATAATTTACCTTACCAGGAGTCGATTAGCAATGCTTGCTTGTCGCTTTAGGGTGTTCGCATCGCAGACGCCCGGTGGTCGGATTTCAGGCGCGCTCCTGCGCTGGGCCGGCGGCGGGGCCTGAGCATCGCTCCCGCTGCGGCCTGACTCCGTAGGCGCGGACGCTGGTCGTCCGGGACCACGATGTCGGCTCGCCCGCCTCATCAGACCTTGGCTCTCGACCTCCGCCTCAGGCCCGACCAGGTTCTGCACGCTGCCATGACACCGCAAGACGGCAGCCGGGTTCCCGCCGGTGCCACTCATCAGTGCTGACAACCGCCTCTTGAGCCCAACGAGCCTGGTTGCCAGACTTCATTCATCGCCCGACCCAGGTTGCGCGTGGGGGTGGCGAGCAAGTTGTGAACCCTGCAAAGTGACAATCGCATGTGCAGTGTCAAGGTGACCCGCCGGGCGTCTCCAGGCGCCCTGCGCGAGAAGTGAAGATCTTCAAGGTGGCGAGGTCGCATGACGGCGACGAAGACGAAACCCCTGCAGCGTCGGGCCAAGGTGAGGCGCCAGGAGATCCTGAACGCCGCAGCGCAGCTCTTCGCCGTGCGCGGCTACAAGGCGACCACGATCGAAGAGATCTGCGAGCTTTCCAAGAGCACGCAGGGCGCGCTCTACTACCACTTCCCGTCGAGCCCCAAGTTCAAGCTGGCGAAGGAAGTGATGATGCTCCAGCGTGACGCGGTCACGCTGCCGGACGGACCGGATGGACTCCACCGCCTGTTGGCCATGAACGCCTACCTCGCGCGGGAACTCCAGACCAACAAGATTCTGCAGGCCGGCGTACGCCTCGCTATCGAGCAGGAAGAGATCGGATTCACGGACGTAGCCCCTTACATGGAGTGGGTCGGCGTCTTCGAGACGCAGCTCAAGGCCGCAGAAGCGAAAGGCGAGTTGCGCGACGGAGTCGATCCCCACCGGGCCGCGATGACCATCG
Source organism: Streptomyces nanshensis (assembly GCF_001751255.1). Classification (GTDB taxonomy): domain Bacteria; phylum Actinomycetota; class Actinomycetes; order Streptomycetales; family Streptomycetaceae; genus Streptomyces; species Streptomyces nanshensis_A. Next base: position 65,717 of record NZ_LJGW01000377.1, read on the forward strand.
TCGGCTCCTTCTCGGGCGTGCAGCACCTCTCCAAACTCTGCGAGAACCGCGCGGACTTGCCCGAGCGCATCCAAGACCTGTGGAACCTGATGCTGCGGGGGATCGCCCGCCCCCATGTCGTGCTGGAGATGGACCCCCTGACACCCACCGGCGACGCTGCCGCCGGCTGAGCGCATGGCCCGACAGGGGCCACTGCGTTGAACGCTCCCGGCGGCTCCGCTCCTCTGCCGCCGAGGGTTCTCGTTACGCATCCCTCTGGCACATGCAGCGCACAGTCCCGGCAGTGCCCCGCTGTTTCGCGGAGACGAGTCGGCCCCATTTCTGTCATCTTCACCGGGCATATCCCAACTGTCGTCCGTGGCCTGACGCTCACTCAGGAAGTCATCCGTCTCTAGCGTCGCGAAAAAAACCGAGAACCTTGTATGTTTGCGCGAGCGGCAGCGGACGTTGCTGCTTCGCTGTCCGTACCTCGGCGGTTCGCACGAAGGGAAGACGCGGCATGGTGCAAGTGCGCGCACAGCTGACGAGGCAGGCATTGACGATGGCCGCGGCGAAGTCGTTCAGCCTCAACGGGTACGAACGGACCACGCTCACCGAGGTAAGCGGCGCCGCGGACGTGAGCAAAGGGGCCCTCTCCTTCCACTTCAGCAGCAAGGAGGACCTGGCCGAAACCGTTCTGCGCGAGGCGTGCTCGAGGACGTTGCAGGCCACGAGGACGCTTCTCGAGAAGAGGCAGCCGGCGCTGCGGGCCTTGATGGACCTGACCCACTGGGTGGCCCACCAGCTCGCCAGTGACCCCCTGACGCAAGCTGCGGTGAGGCTCGTCCGCGAACTGAAGACTCCCTCCGACCCCGAGGTCAACCTCCTCGACTGCTGGCGGAGCATCTTCACCGAGGTCGCCGAGAAGGCCGAGGAAGAAGGCACGCTGCGCCCGGGGACCACTGCTGAGGGTGTGGCCGAACTGGCCTTCTGCATCGTCGCGTCAGGAGCGCACTCCCAGCAGGCCGGGACTGAGGACGCCGACGGATCCGACGTGCATCATCGTCTGTCAGGCCTCTGGCAAATGCTGCTGCACGGCGTAGTGTCGAATTCCGGATCGTCACACAGCGCCGGTACAGGACTCGACCGAAGGCCCACGAGTAACGAGCCCGCGCTGGCCAGTTGAGGCAAGGGCGATCGCCCGAGCGCCGAGGCAGTACCTCGTGAACACCTTGCGGGTGCCATCAACACCCGCGCGCGAGCGGTCTGTTCGACGGCTGGTCGTGGACCTCGCGAACTCAGGCCCAGGCGTTCCTTCGCCGACGGTCCCGTGATACTCACTGATCGCCCTGTCGGACTCGCCTCGCGAGAGGATGTGGCCAATGCAATCCGCGGTTCGGCGCCTTGCCGAGATCATTCCGCCGCCTGCCGCTCCGGAGGTACCAACGGCGCAAACCCCGTGGGACAAGGCACCAGCTGAGGCGGGCATCGGTTTCCCGGAGGACTACCGCCAGTTCATAGGGACCTTCGGCGGGGGCATGATCAGCGCGGAGATATTCGTGTATGCCCCGTCACGGGGCCGATTCGGACCAAACCTCCCGACCGGGTTCCGGGGATTCACCGCCTTCACGGAGCAGGAGATCCCCACCAAACTCGCCTCGCAGGGCGTATCGCGATCGACTTTGCCGTACCCGCTCTTCCCCGCTCCGGGCGGTCTGCTGGCGTGGGGAGGCAACTTCAACTCGGACCACTTCTTCTGGCTGACGAACAGCGTCGACCCTGATGACTGGCCCGTCGTCTGGTTCCAGAACTCCAGCCGCCGCTGGCACCGCTACTCCGGCCGGCGAGAGACCGAGAGCGCGGCAGCGCTCGATCGGCGGTCCGAGCAGCCGGTACGGGGCCGCGGACGAGCGGCAGGCCAGGCGCTCCGGGAGAGCGACGAGAGAGGCATGGCAGCCTTCCTGCTCACCGCGATCTGGGACGAAGCCCACTATTCGATCTCCTCGCCCCACGAGGAGGCCCCGTACTGGATCCGGACCTCGGACTACGAGCGGGGATACCGCGGCTGCGGCGTCTGACGCCCCCAGACCGCTGCCTCCTGCCCGATGCTCAGAACCGAGAACGCCGGCGGCGGTACTCGTCGAGAACGACCACTCCCGCAAGGGGTGTTGCCCGCGCTCTCTGCTGGGCCTCACAGGTGGCTGGGTGCGGCATGTGAAGCCGCTCGTCCCCCCACAGCGGCAGGTCCTTGCTCGGACGGCGCGAGACGTACGCGCCCAGCCCGTCCCGGCGGATGGCGGTGTTGCCCTTCCGGTCGGGGGTCGGGTCGACAGCCAGCGTCTTGCCCTTCTCCGTTCGCGTGAAGATCACTCTTTGTCGGCAATCCGCGCACGTCCCAGGGCCGTTCACCGCGTCTCCCGGCTGTCCGTCTCGATGGGCACCCGCTTCCGACGGCCTGGTCCGCCTGAGCTGATCTGTTCCAGTGCAGCCCAGGCCAGTGCGGTTGCGTCAGTCATGATCGGAAGTGTCACATCCGCTACTGACACCCGCCCGTCGCCACGGTGGGCGACTGCTCCCAGCGCGATTGGCACGTCACACCTCCCGCACGGTGACGGCACAGCCGGTCTCTCGAAGCGGCCCCAGCGCGGCGGCCAGAGCCGCACGCTGGTCGCGCGAGTACGCCAAGTGCGCTGCGCGGACGGCGTCGACGAACAGGTAGCGCACCACGCAGTGTTCATCCCCCGCCAGGTGGGTGGGGTCCAGCCCGAAGCGCCGGCAGAGTTCCAGCACTTCGCGGTAGCCGGTGACGGAGCGGAGGACTGGCCGTGCCGCGGGAACGCGCCAGAGGCCTGCCAGTTCGTCCAGGATCGTGCGTGCTGTCGTGCCGTAGCCGAGCATCCGCTCGACGCGCGTGCTGACGCGCCGTTCGTATGCATCGGGGTCGCCCTCGAGTACGTACTCGATATGGACCCGTCGGCCCCAGAACCACGTGGGACGGGCGAGGAGTTCCCGCGTCGTCGAGATCGATCCGCCTTCCAACACGATGGTCGACGCTCCGGTGTCGGCCAGCTGCTTGACGAGTCGCTCCATCCTGTCGACGGCGTCGGCGGCGGTCAGGACCCCGTCCGAGACCTGTCGCCGGTCAAGGTAGACGCGGGTCGTGCCGCGCAGTTCGCCCGGGGTCGGCCGACCGGACCCGACTGCCAGGGCTGGGTGGCACTGAATCCGGTCCAGGACCAGGACGGGCGCCGCTTCTCGTCGGGCCAGCTCCACGGACCGGGAGGTCTTCCCGATCCCGGTCGGGCCCAGAACGAGGTGAAGGTAGGGGTCCATCACTGCCGTCCTGGCTGCGATGCACTACGTCCCGGGGCCGGTTCTTCCCTCACCGCGAGGGTGAGGAGTTCCTCGTGCGTCGGAGGCAGAGCCGAGCCGCGGGACGGCGGGGTGTGATCGTGCCGGGCGTGCAGAACCACGAGAGCCTCCCAGGGAGTTGGCTGCCGGCTTGGGTGACCTGCAGAGGATCAGCGCAACGTCCTGTGGACAGGCTCCTGCGGGTCTCGGAGGGCGGGGGCCGCCCGGCGCGGCCGGGGTCTGGGGCGGACGAGCTGGCAGGCGACTCGCGCGGCATGCGCGTGGGCGAGACTGGTCGCAGATGCGTGAGCACGACGATGACCGGGAGCGAGACGATGCCGCAGTCTTCAGGCTTTCAGGCCGCGACCGGTCACGGCGTTCTCCCCCATCGAGCAGCGCACAAAAAGGCTGCTGTCGGTGCATGGGCGTCGGTGTTGGAAGTCCGCCGGGTGACGGGCGCAGTGGGCCAGCCTGCGGACTGGGAGCGGACCCGCATCGAGCACGCTGTCTCCCTGGCCCTGGAAGCTGGCGGGGTACCTCCCGCCGACGTGGCGCCCTCCGGGCGCTGCCTCGTCTCCGGCTATCAGGTGTCCGCCGGGCCGGCGCCGCACTCAGCACGGGTCGTGTGGAAGCAACGCCCTGAGGACCGCTCCGCGGACGGCGGCGGACCAGGACTCGACGAGTGCCAAAGGGTGCTGTACGAGGCGTGCTGGGCCAGCGAGCGCTACCTCGGGTCCCGTCACCGGCCGTACCTCCTGGTGTGGGCGCGCGGGGATCCTGCTCCGCTGCTGTAGAGGCCTGCTCTGGTGTCGGGGCGCGACGTCGTGGCCCGTGACGTGCTCCTGGCTGCGGGCTGCGGCTCCGTCAGGTCTCACTCACCGTGCCGTAGCCGCACTACTCGTACTCGGCCCGCGTGACGAGTGGTGCCGACCTGTACCTCGACCGTCACGCCGAGCGGCACCGGGCGCCAACCTCGTGCGGGAACGTTGTCGAGGTCGTCGGAGGGCAGTTGCGAGAGCGCTCGCCCGAGCTGGAAGCTCAGCGCGGCCGGCAGCACGTTGGTGACTGCCGGCGTTGGGTGACCGGGGAGAGCTACGACCACTGCACGAGGACGCCGCCGGTTTCCGAGCACTCCGATGACGGCGGCGTCGTGCCTCACGGCGTGCCGGATCTTCTGCCAGTCCGAGGTGCGGCCCGGCCGGTAGCGCGAGGCCGTCCGCTTGAGGACGAGTCCTTCCACGCCGACCGAGCGCATCTCCTCGAACCATCGCTCCGCCACCTGTCGTTGGCCGGTGGCGGGGGTGGGCTGCAGGGGAGGCCCGAGCGGGGTGAGCAGATGCAGCAGGCGGTCGCGGCGCTCGGCGTACGGACGGGTGCGGAGGTCCTGGGTCGCTTCCCCGCCTTCGGCCAGGAGATCGAAGGCGATGAAGTTCGCCGGGCGCTTGCGGGCGAGGACGGCTGCACGCGTGCGCCCGGACAGTCCGCGGCGCTGAACGGACTCGAAGTCGGTCCGCCCGCCGGTGAAGACCACCGCCTCGCCGTCGAGCACGCAGCCGGCGGGCAGCGCGGCGGCTGCGTGAGCGAGGTCGGGGAAGAGATCGGTGACGAGACGTCGGCTGCGAGTCTGGAGGTACACCTCGCGCTCGGTACGGAAGATGAGCAGTCGCCAGCCGTCCCACTTCGGTTCTGCGGACAGACCGGTGAAGGTGGCGGGAAACGTGGCCGCGGGACGGCCAGGGCGACGTCCAGCGGCGGCAGCAGCACGCCTCAACCTGCGCACGGGAGGTCCGGCCCTACGTCGCGGCGCGCCCGTCTCCTGTCGCGAGTACCTGCATGGGCGATCGCGGGGTGGTGGGAAGGCTCTCGTCCTCGCGCGCAGGGACCCAGGCGCCGAGCGTCGGGCTGGCCGCGGACGCCGTGGGGTCGGGGCGGACGGACGGACTGGGGGTGAAGGCCATGCCGCGCCCGCGCGCCATGGCCCTCAGCACTTCCCGGGCAGCGGCACAGTCGCCGGCGGCGCGGTGCGTGCTGGAGAGCGGCAGCCACCGGCGGACCCCCAGCCACCGGGCGTAGGTCTTCATCAGGCAGTACCAGTTGTTCACCAGCAGGAGAGGGCGCTCCCCGGCACGTTGGGTGTCGCCGAGCATCGTGGCCTTGTCGAATGAGCTGTTGTAGGCGCAGATCGTGCGGTGGCGGGTCACCTTCAGCAGATCTGGCAGGACTTGCTTCCAGGTCGGTGCGAACTGCACGTCGCGACTGCTGATGCGGTGGATGCCGTAGGCCTTGCGGGTGACCGGCTCGCTGGGCCGCACCAAGGTGTTCAGCAGAATCGCGCCGGACGCGGCATCGAGTACCGCGATCTCAATGACCTGGCCGAACAGCCGGGTTGTTTCGGTGTCCGTGATCACAGAGATGCCGGGTTGCAGCAGGTGGCGGGCCTCCCGGGTGAGACGTCCCCAAGGAGGGCACAGAGCGATCTCCCCTGCGAAACCGCGGAGGGCGGGATGCTGCGCGAGCTCGCGCCGGATCTGCCGTGGCCGCGGGCCGCCGTCTTCTCGGCGCTCCCAGTCGAGCTCCCAGCGCCCGGAGAGGCCCGCCGTGTCCGCCCACACCTCCACCCCGTGCCGATCGGCGAGGTCTTGCGCGCACGCTCTGAGGTCGGCGGGCAACGCCCCCGTCACGTGCCTGCGTGCACGTGCCCCGTTCGCTGGTGGCGCTGCCGTTGCCGAGTTCGTCATCGTCCCGCCTTCCGTACGCGTGATCAACACCATGCCTCGGAGGACTGACAATTCGGATGGGCGCTGGTCAACGACCAGGCGGGGGCGGCGATCGTGCGGGCGGCCGGCGAGACCGCACTCTGCGGTGACCACATCGCTTCTTGAGTGACACTCCAGACCGATTGACCTGTCTAGCTTTACTCCTAGCCCCCTCTCGCGTAAACTAGTCCATGTTGGCGGCCGGAACCCGGCTCAGCCCCGCTTCCTTAGCTCAGCGGTAGAGCATCCGCCTGTCGAGCGGAGGGTCGCGCGTTCGAATCGCGTAGGGAGCGCTAGCGCACCGGCAGCCGGTGAAACGGCTGCGCCGATGGCCCTGACCGGCCATCAGGGTGCGCTTTGGCCAGGACATTACGACCGGCCGTTTCGTCTCGTCACCCACTCCGTAGGAGGTCCGTTGAGTGCGACCACTGCCGCGATTCCCGCCGCCGGATGGGAGCTCCACTGCGACTCGGGCACCAGCGACAAGTTCTATCGCTTCATCGTCATCTTCGGTTCGAACCCTGGCGTGATCTTCATCTACGGACGGCGGGGCGACCGCGGTCAGGTCCGGGTACACCCGCATGACTCCGCGAAGACCGCGATCCGGCGGGCCGTGACCATGACTCACGAGAAGGAGCGGAAGTCCTACTTCCTGACGTGCGACTTCACCCCCTTCTCCATCCCGGCCACGGAACTGGCAGACATGAACGACACCACGTCGGTCGACGCGCACGGCATCGCCGCGCTCTTTCGCCAGCAGGCCGCCGACCTCGGCAACGAGCGTCCCAACGTCGCCCCCCTGTAGCGCTCCCCCACTCCCCTTCCGACCGCAGGAGTTGCATTGTCGATCGCAGAAGAGATGCGGATCCATTGCGAGGCTGAGCTCGCTCGGAGTCAGACGTCGAGCTCCGCCAAGAGGCGGCCCCGCCCGAAGACCTCGGCCGCCCCGGTGTCCCATCTGACGCCGGTCGGCGTGCAGATGAGGCCCAACGGCCAGAAGTACCACCCCCGAAACCTCGCCGGGGTCGAGGACTTGGCCTTCTTGCGAGACGCCCGCCGCCACCGCGAGCACGTGCTGATGGACGGCCCGCCAGGCGCCGGGAAGACGGCCATGGTGGAGGCCGCCTTCGCGGCTGACGCCACGAACGGCCACCCGGGCGGCGTCGAGACGATCGTCGGAACGGGAAGCACCGAGGTTCCGGACTTCGTCGGCACGTTCGTCCAGAACCCTGCCACCAAGGCCTACGAGTGGATGCCCGGGCCGCTGATGCGCAGCGTCGAGAACGATGTGCCGCTGTTCGTCGACGAGATCGCCCTGATCGACGCGCGGGTGCTCAGCGTGCTGTATCCCCTCATGGACGGCCGGGACGAGCTGCGTATCGAGATGAACCCCACGCTGCCGCCGATGAAGGTGGGGCCGGGCTGGTTCGTGATCGGCGCCTGCAACCGCGATGTTCCCGGCGCGCACCTCAGCGATGCACTGGTGAGCCGCTTCGACCACCACTTCCAGGTCACCACGGACTGGGACCTGGCCGCCGACCTCGGCGTGCCGCTCGGCTTGATCAAGGCAGCGAAGAACTTGGAGGAGCGCAAGGCCCAGGCGACGTACGAGGGTTGGATCCCGCAGATGCGCGACGCTCTCAGCTTCGCTGAGTGCTTCTCCCGCCACGGTCAGGACTTCGCCGTAGCGAGCCTGCTGCGCAAGTGCCCGGCCGCCGACCGCGAGGACATGGCGGAGACGTTGGCGTCGAACCTCGCCCCGGCCGAGCCGCTGACGCTGGGCGCCCGCATGCGCAAGCCGCGTCAGGGGCGCAAGTGACCGCCCCCGCGGACGTACGGTCCGCTGGTGACGAGGTCGATGACGACCTCCGCGATGCCCGCGCGGCCCTCGGCCGCCGCCTGAGCTCCATCATCAACGAGCTCTCGGGCCGGGACAGCGTGCTGTTGGACATGGTCTGGGACGCGCAGAGGGAGCCCGCGTGGTTCGACCCCGCACGCGTGTGGGTGACCATCAACGGGGCGGTGGCCCTGGCGGATTCCGCGCACCCTGACGACGTTGATCCGCTGACCGTCTCCGGCCGCCTGCGGCACCCGGTGATCATCGGGATGTGCGGGCACGAGGCCGCCCACGCCCGCAGCACCCGCTGGTCCGCGTGGCCGCGGACTGCCGGGCGTGCTGCGGTGCGCGCGGCCGTGCTGCTGGAGGAGCCGCGCATCGAGGCGCGGCACCTCCAGGAGCGGCCAGGTGACCGCGTGTTCCTGCGCGCGGCGGCCCGGCACATCGTGCTTCCGGAGCCGGACGACGCGTCAGCGGTCGGGGACCGGTGGCGGGCAGCTACGGGCGCTGCGCTGGTCCTGGGCCGTGTGGACGCGGGCGTACTCACCGAGGCGGAGGTCCGGCCGGTGTATGAGGCGGTGGAGGCCGCCTTGGGCGCCGATGACCTCGCGGCGCTTCGTGCGCTGTGGCGTGAGGCGCTGGACCTGCGTGACGGCGACCAGGAGGCGTTGCTGTCGGTCGCGCGCCGGTGGGTTGACGTCGTCGGGGCGGAGGAGGACGAGGACCTGCCGGGCGTCGGCTGCGCTGCTGGCGGCCCGTCTGCCGCAGAGGACGCGGCGGCGGGGTCCGATGGTGACGGGAGTGGCAGCGAGGAGGCCGCGGGGGACGACGTGTTCGCGTCCGTTGTGGCCTCCGTCGCGGAGGCTGCCTCTACGAGCGCGCAGATCGCTACCGGCGCGCTGCCGGACCCTGAACAGGAGCAGCGCGCACAGGAAGAGGCGGCACGGAGGGCGGCGCGGGCAGCGGACGAGGAGGCTGCGCGCGCTGCGGCGCAGAAGGCGTCCCGGCGGGTGTTCGCGCCCGCGCCGACGTCGGTGCGGGCGCGGCCCCACGATCCGGTGGTGGGACGGCGTGCCCCCACGTCGGATGAGCGGGCTGCCGCCCGGCGCCTGGGACGGGCGTTGCGGGAGGCACAGTTCCGCGAGCCGGTGCGCACTCGTGTCTCTTCGGCACTCCCTCCGGGACGGCTCTCCGGTCGTGACGCGATGCTGGGCGCAGCTCAACGGTCTCTCGGGCTGCCGGTGACGGCGCGGCCCTTCCGGTCGGTGCGGCGTCAGCAGGTGGAGAATCCGCCGGTCGCCTTGGGAGTCGCGGTGGATGTGTCCGGATCGATGAGGCCCTACACCGGGATCATCGCGTCCACGTCGTGGGTGTTCGCGCACGCTGCACGGGAGGTGGAGGGGGTCGCAGCGACGTGTGCCTTCGGTTCGGCTGTCACGCCGATCGTCTCTCCGGGGGTGCCTCCCGCGCAGGTGACGCGGTTCTCCGCGAACGATGGCAATCACCGCTTCACCGAGGCAGCGAGGGCGCTGGACGGTGCGCTGACGCTGGCGGGCGGAGCCGGAGCGCGGGTCTTGGTGATCGTCTCCGACGGGCACTGGGAGCCTGCGGAGCGCGGCGGCGGTGCACGGGTCGTCAAGCGCCTGGCGGACTCGGGCGTCCACGTGCTGTGGTTCTGCCTGGACGCTGAGGCGAACGTCCTGTCCGGGGCCCGCCGCGCGCAGATCGCGCAGGTCTCCGACATTCCCTCGGCTCTGAGCGCTGTGCTCGTGAAGGCGCTGCGCTCGGCTTGAGAGGACCCGATGGGCGCCGTACCTGAAGGTACGGTGCCCATCCGGATCTTCTGCCGGCCGAATTCGGGCAAGAAGAAAGGGGCAGTGGCCGCGAACGGCGAGTGCCCCTTCAAGTCTGGGAACAGAGTAGCACAGCCTTCGCAGGGCCGCTGGGAGGCGATGTTCCGTCCGCTACGGTGCTCCGATGGTCACCCACGCGGCTTCGGATCCCTATGCCCGCCACGTCCTGGCCCGCATGGCCGACTACGTCACGGACGAAGGCACTCCGTGGGCGCGCCGGCTCTGGGACATAGGTTCGATCCTGGCGCTGGAGGAACTGTGGGAAGCCGGGTACTGGGAGGCCCACGGCGTGCTGTCCGGTGCTGCGTGCACCTGGCAGCGGACCCAGCTGACGGCGCTGATCGGCCCGGACCGCGGGCTGGGCGAGCGTGAGCTGCGCAGAGAGCTCACGCAGCTGCTGAAGCATCCGCTCCCGGACCCCAGCCCCGCTCGCCGCCGCCTGCGAGAGATCATCGAGCACGCCCGTCCCGGATACCTCGAGCGCTGGGCGACGGTCGTGAACCAGCCGGGCGAACCACAGGTGAAGCCGGAACGCCTCTCCCGCGTCATCAGCGCGCACCTGCTGGACCTGGGCTACAGCGCAAGCCGGCTACGTACCTGGACGCACAGTCTGGCCCGCGCCGGGGCGTCCACCGGTGACCTCACCGACAGCGCTGTGGAACTCGCGCAGGCCTCACCGCGCCCGTTCGAAGTGCTCGTAGCCCTGGAGAAGGCTCCCCGCCGGGACCTCGCCGAAGGCTTGAAGCCCTGGCGTGACAAGGGCGCCGTCATCGCCTGGCTCCGCGAGAACAGCCACTCCACGCAGGGCGTACGGGCCGGCGGAGGCTTCGTGCACCGGTTCACGGCGATGGACCCCTACAGCGCAGCCGAACAGGCCCGGCAGCTGCTGGAGCGGCTGACCGCCCGCGCTCAGTTCCTTCGCCGCGACCGGGGGGGCATCGTCCCGCTGCCTCACATCTGGGTCGCAGGTCACCCTCACGCCATTCCCCTGGCGCCTCCGGCGCGCGGCGCGGACGTCCTCACGCTCGTCAACGAGGGCCACCTCTATCAGGACCCCGGGCGTGGGAGCCGCATCGACGATGCCCTGGAGCTCGCTGCGTCCCTGAACCGCGGGCCTCTCGCTCCGGCCGTCGCGGGAGGATGGGCGGCTGTGGAGTCCCTGCTCACCCACCCCGACGACCCGCAGGAGCAGGAGCGCTCGGGTAAGGCGGTTGCCGCGGACCGGCTGGCGGCTGTCATCGCCTGTTCCTGGCCGCGCGCGGAACTGACGGCCCTGGCGCACCGGCACAAGCCTCAGCAGCCTGACGAGCTGCAGCGCAGCGTCCAGGCATGTACGACGAACCGTGAGCGTGCCCGCCTCGTGGCTCAGGCGCTGCGCACCGCCGGTGCCGATGTCCTGGACTTCTCCGGCTCCTCGACGAAGTGGAGCGACATTCCGGCCGGACAGCGTATGGCCGACCTCGTCGGTGGCCCTCGCCGCGTGCTCAGTGATGTCGCTCAGACCTTCCGCATCGCACTTCGGAGGCTCTACCGCACAAGGAATGTGATCTTGCACGGCGGGGCCACCCGTGGAGTGGCGCTGGAGGCGTCTTTGCGTACGGCGGCCCCGTTAGTCGGAGCAGGCCTCGACCGGTTCGTGCACGCCGTCTACGAGGAGGGTGTGGCTCCCCTGGATCTGGCGGCGCGTGCCGATGTCGCGCTGTCGCTCGTCGACGGCGAGACGAACCTCGATCTGGTTGATCTCCTTGAGCCCGGCGGGAGTTGATCCCTTCGCGGAGCGGTGCGCCCGTGCTGCGTCGGGCGGGGAGCCGGGCCTGCTGACGCGAAGCGCGTCAGCGCGTTCCGGACTCGGGGAGCGGCACGGTCTGCTGCCACGCCCGCACCAGGACCAGTCGCGACCAACGCCACGGGAGAGGTTCCGTGCGCCATCGCATCCTGCGGATGTGCCGCCATGTACCAGGGGCCAGTTCTGCGCGGTCGTGCACGAAGTCGTACTCCATCGCGCCGACGAGACGCCGGTGGTGCACTCGGGCACACTCCCGGAGAGCGAAGGTGATGCGCCCGAGGACTTCCCAGGAGTTGACGTACTTCTCGTCGTCCTCGGCCCGCTCATGCCACTGGTAGATCACCAGGTGGCAGTCCTGCCGGCAGTCGTTGAAGGAGTGTGCCCGTATGCGGGGACGTCGTGTCAGGAGCCGGGGCAAGGGCATCATCTGCGGGCCTCTCGTCTTCAACGGCTGCTGAGGCGACAGAAGGTGACGCAGCTCCGCTCCCGGGGCAGGTACTGCCGCTTGTAGCCCCGCTGGCCCTCGGTCTCGAGGGTCAGCCCGAGGCTGAGGAGGGAGAAACCGTCGTCGGTCAGGTCCTCCGTCAGCCAGCGCAACAGGGCGTGACCTGGGGCGAGTTCGGCGTAGTCGGGGTCCATGGCCGGGAAGAGGGAGTAGCACCGGTCGTCCCGGTACAGGCACATCTGCTGAGCGACGACGTGTCCGTCCAACTCGAGAGCGGCGATGAACGCCAGGTCTGCACCGCAGCGTTGCAGGACCGCCGGCCAGGAAGCTTCGTCGCTGATGAGAACGTTCTCGGTATCCTCCGGCTGTCCGGCCCAGCGTCGTTGCCGCATCTGGGACAACAGGGGGTAGGCGGCAACGAGTTCGTCCGTACGTCGGCTGCGGCGGTAGACCACGCGCCGCTCGGCGGCCAGTTCTCCCCACTTGCGTGCGCGGCGTCGGTGTTCCCGCCGGGTGGAGCTGGACATGCGCGCGTAGGCGACGGGTAGCGGGATCTCCGCGCAGCGGGTCGGATCTTGTGTCCAGCCTCTCTGAGCGGAGAGCTGCTGAGCCAGGCCGCTCTCGGCCGGCATGTCCGGCACGACCACATCGTGGTCGCGGGCGAGTTCCTTCAGCCCTTCGGCGAGAGCCATCGCAACGGAGGAGTCCGCGGCGTACGGGCCGACGGGCAAGGTGTACTCCGCATGGGGAGCGCCGAGGGGGTAGACCAAGGCGCGGCGGCCGAGCCGCTGTTCACGTACCAGGGCCACGGCGGCCGCGGGCTCCGTTGCGGTGCCCGTGACGAGAACCAGGACGCTGGCGGTGGGCGGCAGCTGTGCCGCCCAGGCCGAGAGCCAGGAGGCGGCCTGGTACGGGGTCGCGTCGGGGTCCTGCCCGTACAGCGTCGGCCACGTCTCGTTCAAGAACTCGAGGGCGCCTTCCCCGGTCAGTGTGCGGAGCGTGATGTCGGACGGAGAAGCGGCCTGATCTGTATGACGGTCGCGAGTCTCGAGCATGACGTCGCCCTCTTCTCTCGGGTGGCAGCGGCGCAGGGGTGAGGCCTGGAGGGACCGAGGGTGTGTGAGAGCGCCTGTGGACAGATGCCTGCTCTGGGCGCGTACCTGTTCAGACGCTTACCGACCGCCCGTGCGCCGCCCTCGCTCCAGCGGACCGGACGGGCGGCAACTCTCCTGGCGTGAGGCCCCGTTGAGCGGCCCGAGGCCGTCGGGTGCCCCGGCCCGCATGGAGATCCGGAGTATGCTCCGCGGGCGCTGATGGGGCCGTACGGCCGCGGCGGGCGAGCCACAGCCAGGCCAGTTCTCCGAAGACGAGATCGGTCATGTCTTCTGCGACGGCTTGCGGCGGTGCGATCTGGTCGTCGCGGCGATGCGCCGCTCACGCAGCCATGCTCGCTTCGCCTTGGACGGGTAGCCCTTGACCCCCAGCAGGCGGTCCGGGCGCTGACGTGTCCGTACGATCGTGCCGACCACGCGGATCTCGTCGAGTGTGTCGGGCAGCGTCGTCGTGTCCGCTGCCGGGCCGCCGGTCAGGACGAACGCCAGCGCCCGCCCCTCAGAGATCACGTCACGAGACACACGCACAAGGGCTGCGCCCGACGACTTCGAAGACTCTCAGCAACACGCTCTGAGGCTCACCGAGACTCGTTGCTCGCGCCCACCACAAGGATGTCTGACGGCCACTCAAGTCAGACGGGATCGGTGAACGAGATCGGCTTGCCGGCGGCGCGAGCATAGGCGATCTCCCTGCTCGTGGACTCACCGATGTACCCGCCGGGGTTGACGACCAGAACCCGGTCAGCCAGGTCGATCTTGCGCAGGTGGAGAGCGTCCAGCGCGGTCTTCTGCTCGTTGGTGACCAACTCGTCTGCTTCGCCTGGCGCGACGACGATGACACCTGCGAAGGTCAGATCTTGGTTCGCCACACGCATCTCGTCCGCGAACCGGGTAGAGCCGCAGATACACACAATCTCAGGCCGGTCGGACACGGAACAGTCCTTCGGTCGGACGGGAACTGCCGGTGTGCGTGATGACATCACAGACACGGGCCAAGTTTACGCAGTGAGATGGACCCATCCGGCTGCAACTTCGCAGGCGGGAGGTGTGGTCCCGACGCGGCACGCTCGGGCGACGACGTTCCCGGCCTGGTCTGTGGCTGTCGCACCTTGTGCTGGTCGCAGGCGAGGAGCCGTTCGCAGCCGTGGTGGGTCAGGTCTGTGGATCGATGTAGTCGATGCCCAGGGCTGCTGCGATGCGCATGGCCAGCGAGCGCGGCGCGGCCAGGGGGTGCTGGGCGATCCACGCGCACACGGAGGGCGGCAGGTTCGCGGTGTTGGCGGGGTTGTCGGGCAGAGTCGCGTGGCAGACGGTCCATCCTTCGTCGTACGACCCGTCCGGGCCCAGCCCCAGGAGTTCGCGGCGTCGCTCGTCGCTGAGTTGTGTGCCGCGTCGGCCGATGCACGTGGTGCACTTGCCGCTCATGACCCGCACTCTTCGGGTCGCCGGGTCGAAGACGGACGGGGCGGTCGTGTCAGGGTCTACGGCCCGGTCCGGTACTGCGGGGGCTGCGTGCCGCGGCGCATAGTTGGCCGGGTCCTGGAAGAAGTCCGCCAGGCTGATCAGCCCGTCTTCAGGAGAACCGGTGGGCATCGCCTACTCCTTCGTGCGTCGGGAGGACGGGTTGACTCAGGTCGCGGGCGGAGCAGCCGACGCCGATGACTCGTCGGACGGTCCTGGGCTGCTCTGTGTGTTGGAGGGATTGTCCAAAGGCCGGGAGGTGGATCGGAAGTGGGTGTCGGACGGCTCGAACGTGAAGTCGCTGCCGACGAACCCCCCGTAGAGGCCTCCGTTGAAGTACCGAGCCACTGCGTCGGAGACGATCTCCATCGTCTCTTCCTCGGTCGTGGCCACCGCGAGCGCAGCTGCTTCGTCTCCGGTCAGGTCCACCTCGATGTCCCGACGGCGGACGGCGGGCGAGCCCCGGATCTCGAAGGTGCCGGCACGGCTGACCCTGACCGAGTGGCGGGAGAACGGCCGGCCCCTCATCTGCTCTGCCCGACGCTTCCTGCCTCGGGCCGTGGTCTGCACGGCAGCGGCGTCGTGCTGCAGACGCTCGGCGTTCTCGCGGGAAGGGCTCTTGATCCGCCCGTCCGCCCACTTCCTGACCGTGCTCCGGTTGAGACGGTAGTCCGCGGCCATCGCGCCCACGTTCCCCCCGTACTTGCGCTCGAGGACCTGAGCAGCCTGCGTTGTGACGAGCTTGGGGGTCTTCCGGGACGGGAAGAGGGCCTCTTTCGCAGCGATGAACAAACTCTTGGCAGGGCGCGTTCGGCGGGCCATCGCGGTTCGGGGCTCCTGGTCGTCGTCACGCTGCGAGCACGGCGCCGGCAGTGTCGTAGCTGTTGGTCAGCCGGGAGGGGTGTTCCCCGGCATCCATCAAATCGGTCACCGCATCAAGGGGGATGGTGGCCTCGTGCTTGTGCGAGCCCGGTCCGATTCCCAGCCGCACCGTGCCGGGCAGCGGCTTGCCGTCCGGACGGTAGGCGAGCAGTTCCACGGGAGTGGGCTCGTCGGTGGCGTAGAGCACGGAGTCGTAGTTCACCGCGATCGGCGCGCGTCCCTTCTCCTGAAAGGTCTTGCGGAGCCGCCGGTGTACGGCCACGCGGGCGGCGGAGACGATGTGGAAGCGGATCTCGGGCCGATACTCCCAGGAGCCGGCGACCTTCTCCAGCCAGGCATCGTCTTCCAGACGGGCCGCGGAGTCCGCCCACTTGCCGATGCCGCTCTTGTAGACCTGCTTGTAGGCGGTGGCCAGTACGAGGGCGTCGGCCTCCTCGGTGGTCTCGCCGTCCTTGTGCGTGGCGTAGGCGTCGAGGAACTCCTGCGGGGTCTGGCTGTCCTTCAGGCCGAGGATGGCGTAGGTCCGCTTGTAAGCGGTGCGGATCCGGCCTGTCCACTCCTTGAGCAGGGGCACGGTGTGGTCGCTGAGGTAGGCGTCGGTGATCGTGCCGGGGTCGAAGCCGTACGCGGTGACCATGTAGGCCACGGTCGGTGTGGCGTACCAGCCGGGGCCCTCGGGCGGCATGCCGTGGAAGGTCGCGGGGTGCGGCAGTTCCTCGTCGACGGGGACGACGGTGAAGTCGCACCACCACAGGCCCGCGGTCTTGGGGTCCCACTGCGGGTCCTGCGCGCGCGTGAGCGGTCCGGCGGGCAGGCGCAGCGACTCGGTGACGGACAGGTAGCTGGCGCAGACGTCGACGGCGACGACCCATGGCCTCGCCTTCTCCTCATCGGTCAGCTCCCTCGCCCACCACTTGTAGTCCTCGTCCGCGCACACCGCCTGCCCCTTGTCGAGGAGTTCGCGGGTGAGCGGATGGCGCGCGCCTGCCGCGGGGGGCACCGTGGTGTCGCCGGCCGGCAGCGCGCCCTCGCGCAGTTTCGGCTGCCAGTCCCCTGAGTCCTCGTCCTCGACCCACTCCGTGCGCGGACGGGCCGCCTCCAGCAGTCGCATGCTGGTGGTGGCCGGGCTGGCGCCGGGAGCGACACCGAGATCAGCGACGAAGGTCCGAATGCGGCGTGCGAGGGTGAGGGCGTCCGGGGTCCCGTGGAGGTCTGCGGCGAGCTGTGCGGTCAGAGCGGCCACGGCCTGCTGCTTCTCGTCGCCCTGGCCGAGCCAGGGCGTGAGGATGACGCGAGTGGATGCCTTGGGGCCGCCGGGGGCGCCCTTGCGCCTGAAGGCGTGGATGACGGGGCCGAGCTCTTCGGAGATTTCCATTCCAACGCTGGCGGCTGCCTTGGCAAGTTTCTCCTGCAGCTTCGCGACGGCCTTCGGCGTGGTAGGGAACGACGCGGGCAGGCCGAGCGCCGTGAGGGCGGCGGCCGAGAGGCACACGATTCCGTCCTGGTTGCGGCCGCTGGAGTGGATGCGGTCGACACGAAGGGGCAGGCCGGTGCCCAACCAGGCGAACCAGTCGGTGAGTTTCGTTCCAGCCGGTGCCGGGACGGGAACGTCGACGGTCCACGTTCCGGACTCGGTGACATCGAGGGCGGCAGCGGGCCAGCGTCTGGGGGCGGACGAGCCGCGGGCGGACGCCTCTTGGGGTGTCGGTGCCGGGGTCTGCTGTGCCGCGTGGGGACGGCCGCGGTAGCGGGCGGCGGGCTGCGGGGAGGCCGGATGCTGGGGCTGTTGCGGGCCGGCGGTCTCGTCGACGGCAGCTTCGGCGGTGCGGCGGGCGCGCATTTCTTCCTGGCGGGCGATCTCGGCTGCGCGGGAGGCGGGTGTGCAGAGAGCCGGGCATCGCAGCCAAATGTGGCGCATGCCGCCTCGACCGTCCGGCTGCCAACCGCTGTTGTATCCAGGCCTGATGCTGCCCACACACTCCTTACAGCCCGCGAGTCGCGCCTGCTGCATGGGTGACTCCTTTCTGCGGGTGCTTCGTGAGTGGAGGCGAACCTCACCTGCGGGCCCGATTCGTGTCGGGTGGCCATCATCGCCGGTCGGGGCTGTCCGGATGTTCGGGAACCGCCCCGACCGTGCGGTCGTTCGCGTGCGGCTACTTGCCCTTCGCGGCTTCCTTCAGCTTGGAGCCCGCCGAGACCTTCACGCTGTAGCCGGCCGGGACCTCAATGGGGTCACCGGTCTGCGGGTTGCGCGCCGTACGAGCCGCGCGGTGCGTGCGCTCGAAGGTGAGGAAGCCGGGGATGGTGATCTTCTCGCTGCCCTCTGCCACGGTGTCGCCGACGGTGTCGGCGAAAGCGGCCAGGACGGCGTCGGCGTCCTTTCGGGGCACCTCGGCGCGCTCGGACAGTGCGGCGACAAGCTCGCTGCGGTTCATCTTGTGCTCCTGGTTCGTGTGCGGTGAATCGTGAATCTTCGCCGGATCCTGTCAGAAGCCGCTGACATTCCCGGCCGGCGCCGGAGGCGTTCTGTGGCGCACTGGTCCCGCGACCATACGACATGACCCGTTAGATTTGACAACTCTTCCCATGAAGTGCATTTTAAAGATTACCGGTCCGCGAGTCGCGCCCCTGGGCCCTCGAGGACCCGCAAGTCCCGCCGCTTCAGGCTGTGCACCAGCAGAGCGGTTCCCTCTCCGCCTGCCCGGACCCGCAACTGGGCGGCGAGACAGCCTAGTCCCCGCTCAGCTACCGAACTGACTCCGAAAGAGCCACCGTGTCCGCAATCTCCCTTACGACATACGGCAACTGCCGCGGACGGCACCGTCGTTCCGCCCGCACGCCTGCCCCCGACCAGACCTGGAAGGACATCGCCGTCGCGGCGGAAGACGCCCGCCACGCGCTCGTCGCCCGAGCCCCGCGCCAGCAATCCGCGGCTACGGCCGGCCAGATCGCCTGGAACCATCTCGTCCAAGGTCGCTTCCTGCTGAAGGAGCACTCCAGGACATACATCGGCGCTGGAGGAAGCCCTCTCGGCCGCCTCCGCCGGCGACTCACGACTCGTCGCTGCCTGAAGGCCTTCGACGAGGCGCTGGTGTACGCCGGTTCGGCAAGGGACGGTCACGACCTCCCGTCGCTGCCGCTGTTGTTCCAGTTCACCGGGCAGCTTCCGGAGATCGAGCGGAATCTCAGTGACCGGACGGTGCTGGCCTTCCCGTAGCGAGCCGCCAGGCGCCCAGCGATCTGCCGAGACCTGGCCTCCCGCCAGGGCGATCCCACCTTCGAGGAGTGGCCCATGCCGGTCATACCCGCAGCGGAACATCTCGAGCTGAGCCTGCCGGGAGGCGGCACGCTGCGCGCTGCGGAGACCGTGCTCGCTCACGGGCGGGTGCGGTACGTCGTCCGCGGCCCCCGGATCCAGGGCACCCTCGTCGTGATCCCCGAAGCGCTCTCCGATGGCCCTGTTCTGCCGCGCACCGTCACGGTCCAGTTCGGGGAGGGCAGCGAGAGCGGGAGGTTCTACTCTCCCCAGCCCGGCGAGCCGGTGATCAACGGAGTTCGCCTGCACGGTTGGACCGACGGCCTCGATCCGGAGAGCCCGCCAACCCGGTACTTCCTGGGCCGATACGCCGTGACGCTCACCAACAGCCACCTGGGCCGGCGTTTGCCCGACGCCACCTACGACCGTACGCAGGAGGTCATCCTCGCGCTGGTGAGGCATTGGCGTGCCCGCGCTGACCGCGGGGAGCTCCTTCTGGCCGCCGCCCGCTTCAAGGCGGGCGAGCATGCCGCACACGAGCGTGACCTGATGTGTCACTACGAGGCCTGTCTGTCGGACCTCCGGCGTGAGCGTTCCGAGGCTCGACGGCGCATCAACGTGCTCTGCGGTCTGCACCGGCGGCGGCTGCCGCAGATCCGCCCCCCGCGGAGCGAGCCCGTCTCGCTCCCGTTCGTGGACAGGCACGGGCGGAATCTGGGCGTGCTGTCCGTCGTCGAGCAGGAAGTCAACGTCGTGCCGGGGTACGTCGTCTACTCGGTGGTCGGCAGCCGCGTGCGGGGCACCTTCAGCGTGGGTCCGGAGCCCTACGGCGACGCTGCGGTCCCCGGTGGCATCTACGTGACCTACGGCCGGATCCGCTCACGCCGCAGCCATGATCACCCGAGCGCCCCGACGGTCAACGGCGTGCGCCTCTCCGGCGGTTGGATCCACAGCTCGGACCCCGCGGCCATCACCCCGACTTCTCCCCCGCTGCTGCCCTCCTCGGTACGCACGGGCCGGACGACGAGCAGGCCGACACCAGCGGCGACCGAACGCCGGGCCTCCGCCGTGCTGCGCGCGCTGGCACGGCACTACCTGGACCGTGACGACACGCACGCGCTGCGCGTGGCCGCGGGCAAGGACCGCGTCACAGGGAACCTCGGCGCTGCCCGCAGGCGGCTGCGTGAGCTGCGATCGGCCCACGCGAAGGCGGACGCTGCGCTGGAACACCACCGCAGCCGCACCGCACAGTACGAGGCCCTGCTCGCCCCGCAGACACCAGTCTCGCCTCCGACACCGAAGGAGATGCCCGCGTGCACGAGTTCAGGTCCCCGACCCCTCGGGAGGCGCAGCACCTCAAGGCCGCGTGTGCTCACCCCGACGGGCACCTTCCGGGCGGGGTGACGCCGCGGCTCCTGGCGGCCATGCTGAAGGAGGGGTTCATCTTCCGGGAGGACGCCGACGGCTTCGTCATCGACGAGGCCGCGGAGGCGCTCGACCAGCGTCCCGGAGGCAGGCCGTTCCGGATCACCGAGCGGGGCCGGTACGCCGTACTGAAGGCAACTGGGCGGCGGGCCCTGACCGATCGCGTGGATGAGGTCGGCCAGTTCCTTCCCAACGTGACCCTGGCGACACGCCGTTCACTGGTGGCTCTGGGTCTGGCCGAGTACCGCGAGGAGAACGAGGACGCGCCCGCACCCGCCGGGGACGCCGCCGCGGAGTCGGGCGCCCGCATCTTCCGCACCGAGCTCGGGCGGCGCGTCGCGGGTTCGGTGACGTCTGCTGCGGGGCGGGCGCCGCGCTCCGAGCCGCCGCCCGTCGGCACCGGGGGTTGACGACGCAGTGCGGATCAGGGCTTGGCCGGACGGATGTCGAGACGGACGGCGTAGACGCGGCGGGTCTCACCGCCCGCCCAGGTAGTGGTTTGCAGAGCTTCTCGCGCCTCGTGCTCATGGTCGAAGACGTTCGACTTCTTGCGTTCGTCGCGGAGGGCTTCCAGGACTGCGGACTTGGCGGCTTCCGCGTCTGCCGCGAGCGCGTAGAGCGTTCCGCTGATGCGGTCGGACCTCGAAATCGGCACGTGGATCTCCTGTTGGTGGGGCAGCGTCACGAGGCGGGGGGAAGGAGCACATTCGCCTTGAGCCGTGTGACCTGGACGCGCCGTCGGCTCCAGCCGTGCTCATGCGGCAGTCTGCGCAGGTAGGAACGCAGCTCCCGCGCCTGAAGGACGGTCACGCCGTTGCCGGGTACGTGAAGCCCGCCGGGCGGGATCGCGGCTCCGTGCACGGCAACGACGGCCCGCACCGGGCAGTTGAGCACGGCTGCGGCACGGTCGGCTTCCCAGCGCACGGTGTCCATGGACCGTTGCTGGGAGAACCGTCCGTACCAGAGCTGGCCGTCGCGCATCCGGACCTTCGACGACTGCGACATCCACGCCTTGGTGTCGACGTACACGGCGCCGCAGGGGCCCAGGACGATCGTGTCGAGATTGGCTCGGGAGGAGGGCACTTGACGGTCATGGAGGATGGCCCACCGGCCCTTGCCCGCCCACGAGAGCGGGGCGAGGTGCCGGGCGGTGCGCCGCTCCCCCCGGGCACCGGTCCGCCACGAGCGGGAGCGCCCGCTGGTGCGGTAGAGCCGGTGAAGGGCCAGGACGAACAGGACGGCGCCGAGGGCGACTCCGGCGTGCCACCGGCCGGTTGCCTCGCTCGCGCCGTAGCCGGCGAACCCCGCCGCTGCGGCGACGAACGGAAGTATCCAGCGTGCCCGGCGGTGCTGCCTGCGGCGCTCGGCACCGCGGATCGTCCTGGCCATGCGCTGCGCGCTGGCTCCAGCTCCTCGCCGGCTGCCCCGTGTGGCGTGCATGCCGCTCCCCTTGTGGCTCGTCGGGCTGAGACGAGCGGACGGTAGGGAGGGGCAGTTGTGGATGGAGTCCAGCTCAGCGGGGCCGCGTACACCGCGCGGCCGTTGCCGGGCCATGTCGGCCCGGCAACGGCCGGTGGGTGCGTTCCTTCAGGACCGGACGGGGACGACCAGGACGGGGCAGTCGAGCTGCTCGGCGAGGCGCTGGCCCTCGCTCAGGGCCGGGTGGGTGCCCGGCGCCTGGTGACCGCACAGGTCGGAGGCAGAGACTCCGGTCCCGGTGGTCTCGACCATGGTGCGCAGGAGGCCACGGACAGCGTCTTCGGTCTTCGTGCTGTTGGGCGGACGGACACCGATCTGCCGGGCGACGCTCGCCATCTCGGTACCGGTGAGCGCGTTGATGGCCTCGCGCGTGAGGCGGTCGCCGTGGCGGCAGAACAGGGCGTAGGCGATGGAGGTGGCCTTGCGGGCCCGGTTGATCTCCTCGCCGCGGTGCCCCTGGTTGCGGGGGAGAACGTGCTGGGCGAGGGGAAGCTCATCAGCAAGCATGTGGCTCCTGGCGGTCGTGGAGTACGCTCCGCACTCCTCAACTATTTGACTCGTATAGCTTAACTAGAGGGTCTGACAATCGGGCACGTCAGAAGCGGGGAGCGGGTGAGGCTCAGCCCGTGAGAACCCGTTCGCGGTGCAGAGCACGGCGCACGGTGACGCCGAAGTGCGTGCGCAGCCGCCGCAGTTCCCAGATCGACAGCGCCGTGACGGACAGAGGCGGTGTGAGGAGGAACGCGACCTGCACCCAGGCCGGAGCGGCCACCGGTGAGGCGTCGAGGACCTGGAGGGCGAACATCGTCCACGCCAGCACGGGAGAGATGAGCGGGGGCAGAACTTCGTGCACGTCGGCCGTGCGGAAGAGGTGATGCAGGCACAGGACCGATCCCGCCGCGACGAAGACGGTCGCGAAGAGGCAGAAGATGACGCCGAGGATGTAGACGACGACGTCGAAGGCGCCCAGGCCTTGCGCGAGCCACCGCATGCCGTCCTTGAGGACGAGGAGCCAGGTCAGTACGACGCAGCTGAGCAGCGAGGCGAGGCCGGTCAGAGGGCCGGCGGACCGGCGACGGTAGAGGCTTCGTGCGGGACGGCGCGCGGCGAGCACGAAGGCGCCCAGGGCGATCGATCCCGTCACGAGGAGTATGGCCGTGCCGATGAAGACCTCAGCGGCCTTGTCGCGGGCGAACTCGCTGGCAGGCTCCTGGAGTGGATACGCGTAGATCACCCAGGCTGTGGCGACGGCGCCCGCGGCCGTACGGACGGAGTGAGCCCGCTCGATACTGCGGTCGGTGATGCGGTCCGGCCTGCTGGGCCGGAAGATCCGGGCCGCGGTGAGCACGGGCAGTGCAAACCATCGCGCGCGCCCCTGTCCGAGCCGCCGCCGCATACCCCTCACGTTCAACTCCCCCGCCGCCGTACCGAGTTGCTCCGCACCACGATGCACCGTCAGCGTCTGCCGAAGCCGTGGTGTGCCTGTCCCCTCCGGGACGCCGGGCGAGGGCCGCTCGGTTCTGTTCACTCGCCGGTCTCGAACGCAGCGTCCGCCACGACCGCATGCTCGAACTCGCCGCACGAGGTCGTGACGGACACTGCCAGGCGCGGGACGCCTGCCTCCCCGAAGGTGCCGGACGGCTCGGCGGCTTTGGGGTCCGGATGCGGTGGCCACAGCGAGGGCCCGCAGGGTGTCGCCGCGTCGGCGGGCCAGCAGCACGCGGCGAGCGCCAGGAGTTCGAGGTGCGCCCACTCGCCCGTGCCCGCTACGTCGACGGCGGGTCAGTAGGCGAGGGCTTCGCGGGTCTGCTCCATCCATCCCTCGCTTGCCTCGTCGAGGAGCTCGTCGATCGTGGCGTCGTCCAGCCCGTCGGGGTGGTGTTCCCCGAAGACCTCCGACGCCTGCTCACGCGTGATGATCACGCCATGCTGGCTGGGGATGTCCGCTGCGGTCCGCACCTCAATGTCGCCGTCGATACCGCCGATGAGGCAGAGGGCGCTGCCGTCGTCGCTGTGCGCGAGCAGGTCGCGGATGTGCTCGACGGTGATCTCTCGCTGGTTGATCACGGTGTGCTCCTGGTGCCGGTCGTGGTGTGGCCGTCGGTTTCCGGGGGCGTGTCGTGGGGCTGTGCCGCACTGGTGCCCGCTGGTACGTAGTAGGGGCGCAGCGCGTCCCAGACGGCGAAGAACATCGCAGTCCAGGCTTCGCCCACCGGCCGGCCCGGGACGCTGGGGTGGACCTGCTCCCTGAGCTCCTCTTGCATGCCCCGGAAGGTCCGGGTGACTTCCTCGGCGGAGAGTCCCCGGCGCGCCTTTTCCTGGATCTCGTCGATGCGTGTCGGCACGACGTGCTCGACCCACATCTCCGCGCTCTCCTGGCCGATGAACTCCGCCCGGACATACACGGCCAGCACTGCGCGCGCGCCGGCCTGCGCCACTTCCAGCAGGTTCTCCATGGTCTCGTCCAGCACGTTCTCCATCGTCCCGCCCCCTCGCGCGTCGATTGCTGTTCCGGGTGCTGGCGGAGCGCCACCCCGAGTTTCGACATGAACAGTATCCTAGAAAAGACACTTGCTGCAAAGGGAAGCCGCTCTCGGTACGGCTGTGCTCGGTACGTCGCGGCTTACGGAGCACAGCCCGGCGGGAGGGGGCTGCCGGCATCAGCGGCGAGGGCCGGCCGTACCGTCCCGCAGGGCTTCGAACCGGGCAGTGGCCAGCGGCAGCAGGGCGGCGCTGTTGGGGTAGCGGGCGTAGAGGCGTTCGATCTCGGCGTCGGCCCGCTGGATCTCGTTCGGCCGCTGCGCCTGGCGGGCGACCGCGGCCCGTACGGCGTCGGCGAACTGGACCGGAGGGTTCAGCAGGCGCAGTCCCCGCACGATGCCGGTGTCGGCCTCCACGAGGACCAGTTGCAGGGGGAAGGTGGAGCCGGGGTCTCCCGGCGGGGCGGGCGGCTGTCCGAGGAGGGCCTGGCGGTGGTACTCCCACGGGGCGTCGGCCCAGGAGATGCCGGGGCCGCGCGCCGCGGGATTCCCCGAGGTGGGGTTGGTGAACCGGTACAGCCAGAGCGTGTACCGGTCCTCGGCGATGATCGCGAACTCTGCGTTGCCCTTGCGGAAGGCGCGCACTTCCGGGTCGGACAGGCCGCTCAGCGGCAGGACGAAGTCCACGTTTTTCGCGGTGACGGTGATCTGGACTCCTCCGCTCTGCCAGGGGAGGCGGGTGGGGTAGGGCTTGCCCACCTCGTACACCGCGAGGGCCGACCCGCCGCTCGTGGCCGGCTCCTGGACGTACTCCTCGTCCTCCGGCGGGACGATGAGCCCCTCCGTGGGGTCGTGGGGCAGGCGCGCCACCACGAAGCCCTTCACGACGCGCCAGCCGGTGCGCTCCAGCATCTTGACCGGCGCTGGCAGCAGCCTGCGCCGCAGTGCCTCGGTGCTGGGGTCCTCGCCCAGATCGCCGGTGTCGAGCGCGGTGACGATGTTGTGGCCGTGCTCGAACAGCACGTGCCACGGCGCCAGTTCGGGATCCATCGCGCGCGGGGGCGGGTCCATCGCGACCAGGCCGCCCAGGACTTCCACGATGGTCTCCCGCGGATCGATGCTGCTCACTGCTGAATTCCTCACGTCGGATACTGCGGAGCGCCGTACGCAGAGGCGGCCTCTGCGTACGCGCTCACTCTGCCGCACCCCACTGACAGCCCGTAGGCCGTCAGGTTCCGGGCTGTTCGTACTCCGCGCGCAGCGCGGTCAGCAGTGCCCGGCGCTCCTCGGACAGCGGGAACCGCCGGGCGATGAAGGAGGTGATGTTGTTGCGCGACCAGTCGTCTCCGTCGTGGCCGTTATATTCGATGAACCAGACGACCCCGCGGGCCTCGTCGACGCGCAGTTCGTCCTCCGGCCAGGTCTGAAGGATCGAACGGCGCTCCCGCTCCCCGAAGTTGACCAGGGTAGTGCTGCTCAGGTCCGGCTGTTCGGGGAGTTCCCCGTCCTGCACGTGGGGGTGGAGGAAGAGACGCCGGCGGCGTTCCTCGAGCTCGGCGCGGCGGGCTGCGGTCTCCTCCCGCGCGAGGATGTCGGCCGCCTCCTCGGCGGTCGCCGGGCGGACCAGGATGCGGAAGTACCAGCCGTCCTCGCCGACCAGGACGCCCGGGTTGTCGCCGTCGGCGTCCCGGCAGTAAACCGGGGTCTTCTCGCGCACCGTGGTGACGACGGCGGAGACCTCGCGGCCGCCGGTGCGGCGGTATCCCGGTGCGTCGGCGGGGAAGGGCTGGTCGGGCGGTTCGAGGAGCCGGGTGCGCAGGACCGTCCCTGCGGGCATGCACCGCTCGGGCCGGGGATGGAAGCGGCCCGGTGCTCCGCGGTCGATCTCCCACAGCTCCTCGCGCGGAGGGCAAGCGCCGTCGCGGTGCCGGACGATCCACACGGGCTCCGAGCGCAGCAGCAGTCCTTCCAGGGGCGGTACTGGATTGCCGCACCTCTCGCAGTCCTGCTGCCGCTCGTTTGCCCGGGACTGGGCCGGGCGGCGTTCCTCCGCGGGCGGGCACGGGCCGTTGTGCCGGGGCCGCCGCCGCTCGAGGATGCCCTCCTCGGACTCCAGCCAGCCCCCGCACTGCGAGCACGGGCCCGCATAGAGGTTGGGGCGCACGGGCGGGGGCGAGCACTGCCCCGGGTGATGCGCGGCCACGCTGTACCCGGAGGAGGCGCGCACCAGACGGCCCTCGCCGGCGGCCACGGGCTGCCTGCACCTTTCACACTGGTCATCCTTGGCGTTCGGGCGGGGCGGAGCGGCGGTGAGTTGCCGCGGGATCGCGTGACGGTCGGCCGGGTGCTTCTCCAGCAGCCGACGCATCGTGCCGCGCACAGAGACGCCGAAAGCGTTCGCGGAGCCGAGCGTGGAGTCGCGTTCCTCCTTGAACGCGCCGTCGCGCTTGACGCGCCAGATCCGCACGCGCTTCTTCTCCCCGTCCGGCTGCGGATCGCACAGCACGACCAGAGCGCCCACGGGCAGTACGTAGGAGGCTCCCGCCTCCAGCCAACTGCCCACCGCGGCCATCCCGCCGGGCTTGCTCTCCTCCAGGCCCTGGAGCCACTTGCGCCAGGACCGCACCGCCCCTTCGTCCGCTTGCGGGATCGCGACGGTGTGCTCCTTCTGCTGCATCTGATCTTCTCCTGGTTCGGCGTGGTGGGGTGGTCCCGGGCGGCCATCCGCAAGGCCGTACCCCGGGATGAGGATGAGAGCCCTCACCCCCATGCGATGCGCTCTCCCCGGTTCTCCTCGGCGAGAACTTCCAGCTCCCGCAGCCGCATATGTCGGTAGCCGGGACGGCGGCCACCGGTGAACAAGGCCCTCGACCACGCGATCACGGCCGGGCTCCTCGTCCGTCAGGCTGAGCAGCTCGACCCCGTTGCTCTGGCTGACGTTGACGACGTCGTCCAGCTCCAGGGCGGGGTCGGTGCTCCCCGGCTGGAAGGTGCTGACCATCCGGAGCTCCTCGAAATCGGCGCTGATCTGGGGTGCCGATGGGCTGCCTCTCCCGCCTGTGGTCGCAGGAGATCTCCCAGGCTCCTTCGCCGGGGCCCGTGTCTGCTCGCGGAACGCCGAGCAGACGGACCTCGGTGACGCGAAACTCAAAAGAACAGTATCCCAGAAAAGACACGTACACAATCGAGGGTGTCGCCGGACGCCGGGACCGGCCCTCGGCCGCATCGCGCGCGCCACAGCCACACCTCGGCCCCATACGGGGCCGACGTACGTGCAGAGCCTCTCGGGGAGGCGGCGACAGGAGCCGGCTGGGTACTTCTCAGAAAATCGCCCACGCGTCGACGACGCGCTGGTGGTATGCGACCACGGCGGCGGCGAGGATCTCGTCGGCAGCGGCGCGGGTGCGGGTCTGACTCAGGGTATCCGCCAGTTCGATCAGGGCTCCGTGCAAGCCGATCAGCCAGTCGGTCTTGCTGGAGTCCGGCGGTGGCTCATCGGACGCCTGGTAGGCGCTCCAGTCGATCAACGCCTCCGCGACGGTGGCGGGGACACGGGAGATCGTTGGGAAATCGGCGCTGACGCTTCCGGGGAGCGTCGTGAGGGTGTGGTGGGCCTCGTCGGTGAGGCGCCCGATGTCGTGCTGCACCTCGGCGGACAGGTGTGCGTGGAGGAGACCGTGCCGGAGAAGTTGACAGACCAGTGCATCCAGGGTGCCGGGGGTCGTCTCGGGCTCAGCGGTCACGGGTCGGTTCTCCTCGAATCTCGGTCGGTGCGGCAAGTTGGGCGTCGGCGAGCTGAGCCTCGGCCTCCGCGAGGGCCTCCTCGACCGGCACGCCGGCCTCGTGGAGTCCGCGGAAGACCTCGACCTTGCGGCGGTGGTAGGCGAGGACGTCGAGCGGGTCGACCGATGCCGGTTCCCTGCCCTCGTACTCGGCGAGCTCCTCACGAACGGCCTCGTGGTCGTCGTGGTAACTCCCCTGGGCCGCTGCGGTGTTGAGGTCGGCGTGCCGCCTGCACGCGTCCTCGTACGCGCTCCGCCGGGCGGCGGCGACGCGCATCCGGTCAGACTCCCGCTGCAGGTCCGCGAGTTGGCGATATAGGTCGAGGGGGTCCGTGGCGGTGGTGTCGGTCATGTTGGAGATCTCTTTCTGCAGATGCGAGTGAGTGGGCCCACGGGACCTCGGCCGAGGCCGACCGAGTAGGCCCCAGAGGGCAAATCCGACGCCCGCCCTACGCGGGCAGGCCGCCCGACGAGATTCCCGAACGCACGAGCAGAGCCGCGGGACGCTCGTACCTCCGGGCCCCGGCCCCCCGGACGTTCAGACCTCGGACCGTTGCACTGGCTGTGGCGGTGCCGGTCACGCGCGTCCAGGCTGAGCGGATCACCGCGGGCATGGTGCCTCCTGATACTGCTTCCCGGGCACTGGCGAGGTGCCACCCACCAGACGTCAAGAACAGTATCCTATAAAAGACACCTAGGCAGTCAGGCAGTTCCTGGAGACTCGGCGAACTCCGCCGGCTTCCCTCGGCCGGTGCGGGAATCCTTCAGGAGTTCGGCCAGCGCCTGCCCGCTGGGCTGACGGCCGGCCTTGTCGAGGTACCGGATTCCGCTGCCCTGGGGGGGAATGCGCTCGCCGCGGTCAAGGTTCGGCCGCGCCGGCGAAGTCCGCCAGCCGTAGCGCTCGTCCCACAGCAGGTACGGCGCCGGAGCCGCTGCGGACAGTTTGAGCGCCGCGGCGACCACATTCTTGGGCCGCACCTTGACCCGGTGGGCGGCGGTGCTGATGCCGGCCTCGTCCAGGCCGTGGATCACATGGGTCAGGTACGGCTCAAGGGCGCGCGCGCGGCTGCGGGCGGCCACCGCGGGCAGCGCACGCCGTACCGGCAACAGCGGGTAGCCGAGCTCGTCGGCGATCTGCTGCTCGGACAACCCCGGGCGACGCTCCAGCAACTGCTCGATACCATCGGCGCGTGCAGCGGCCAGGGCCCGCTGCGCGGCGTCGATCCCCAGGCCGATCTCGTCGGCGACCTCTTCCGCCCTGATGACCGGATTGTCGGCGAGCAGAGCCGCCGTGCGGGGGGCGATCTCCTCCACCGGCACCAGGTTGGCGGTCCCCGTGGGACGGCCGCCGCGGTAGATCTCCTTGTCCTCTCGCCATGCGCGGATGTCGCCGCGGCGGTAGAACGTCACGCCCTTGACCTTGACCGGCTTGGGAAGCGGACGGAGGCCCGGAAGGTCGTCGTAGCGGCTCCAGGTATCTACAGGCACGCCTGCCTCGGCGGCTGCCTCTTCCCGGTTGAGCAGATCGTCGGGGTCCTCTGCACCAGTGAGTTCCGGGACGGGGTCCCCGCGGTAGTAGGCGTCGGTCTGCTCACCGTCGTAGAGCGTCTTGGCCCGTCCGCGGGTCTCCAGAGGTCCGCTGATCGGAGCCGGGTGTTGGGGCGCGCGGTGCCGGCCGGTGTTGCGGAACGCCTTCGTGGACTTGTAGCCCTGCGCTTTCGCGATGTCGTCGAGCGTACGGACCCACTTCAAGCGGCCGGCGCGGATCATGAGGCACTGCCCCTTTCGGAGTCCGGGCGCTGTGCGCCTTGGTGCGTGCGATGGAGATCGTGAAGGCGTTGGCGGGCGTGCTCGTACGCGGCGGCGAGCGTCTCTGCCTGGTCGGTCAGCAGGGCCGGGGACAAGGCGTCGTCGTCCGCTACGAGGGGCTCGAACTCCACGGAGGGCTGCTGGATGGTGTGCTCCAGAGCGATCCGGGAGGCCAGGGCTTCGGCCGGTCGGCGCAGCAGTGCGGTGCAGGAGTGCTCGTATTCCCGCAGTTTCCAGTGAACGGTCGCGTGGTGCGCGCCGGGGAGTCCTTGCGTCCCACAGCATCCGGTGCCCGGGAGTGCTGCGGATCTCGGGCAACGCATACCAGGCGCCGAGGGTCGACTCGTCGCTCATCGTTGCTCCTGGTGGTGTGTCCGGACGTGCGGGCTGCCACCACCCACGCTAGAACAGTATCCTAATATAGACATTCCCCCAAGGCGTGGGCTGGAAGCGGCAGCATCACAGGTCCGAACGCTCCTTTCAGCCCGACTACGGTCCTCTCTGGACGGCTGTTCTGGGGGCCGGCCCCGTACCACCGCCGCTGGCGGCGGCCTGGGGCGCCGACCGCACCAGCCCGGCCGCGGTGAGCACGTGCAGCACGCGCCCCTGGCCGAGCCGTCGCCGCATACCCCTCACGCTCAACTCCCCGCCGCCGTCAGCGTCTGCCGAAGCCGTGGTGTGCCTGTCCCCACGCACCGGTCTCGACACGCAGGCCTGGTTCGGGCGGCAGGTCGCTAGTTCTGGCAGCCCCTTCGCGCACTGCCGTCGGCGTCCGCCACGGCCTCATGCTCGAACTCGCCGCACGAGGTCGTGAACGGACACTGCCTGGCACGGGATGTCTCCCCGAAGGTGCCGGACGGCTCAGCGGCCTTGGGGCCCGGATGCGGTGGCCACAGCGACAGCCCGCAGGGTGTCGCCGCGTCGGCGGGCCAACAGCGCGAAGCACGCGGCAAGCGCCACGAGTTCGAGGTACGCCCACTCGCCCGTGACCGATACGTCGACGGATTTGCCGCGCAGCTTCGGCAGCGAGAACTCGATGCGGGCCTCGCCCCGTGTGAGCACAGCGCGGTAGCCGCGGAAGCTGCGTGAGACGTCCCAGTGCGCAGGCTGCGTACTCCCGGGAACCTGTGACTGCCCCGGGGTGAGGCGCATGATCGGGTCCTTGCCGTCCCCGACGGTGATGCCCAGCCTCCGTGGGTGGTTGACCTCGACCGGCAGTGTGTCGCCGTTCACGGTGATCTTCCCGCGGCGCATGCTGCCGCCGGTCTCCAACGTCGCGGCGTCGCCAATGCCTTCCAGGGCAAAGGCGCGGCCGCGCTTGGTCAGGCGCGTCGTCGTCAAGTTCCTCAGTCCTTGTGCGAGTTGCGGGCAAGGCCCGGGATGAGTACCAGAGCGGCGACCGTGTGGAGGGCGGCGAGAGCACCCTTCGCTCCCGTGGTGACGCCGCTGGCGGGTCCGAGCAGCAGGGACAGCAGGAACACCACCACCGCGATCGTCGTCCAGACCGTACGGGCAGAGCCGGTGATCCGCTCCAGCACGGCGAGGAGTCCCCAGCCGAGCAAGCCGCTGAGGAGCGTTGTGACGATGACCGCGAACACCCCCACCGTGGTCTTCTCGGTGCCGTTCGTCTTCGCCGTGATGTCGATGCCGAGCATGGAGCTCGCGAGGAGCCACACCGCAACCGCGGCGACGGTCGCGGAGGCTATCGCCGCGATCCTGCCTCCGGCGGTGCTGTGCTTCGCCTCGGTGTCGTCGTTCCGGGCGTTGGCGATCATGCACTCAGGCCTTTCTCTTCGTGTGCGGAGCCGCCATCGGCTTGATGGCGGGGGTCTGCGCGACTGCGGCGGGTCTGCGGTGGTGAGCGGAGGGGATGCCGAGCTTGTCGAGGGCTTCTGAGGTCGTGCCGGCGACCCGGAACAGGTCGGCTCGGGTGTCGTCGGCGAGCAGCCCCTCGGTCACGGTGCGGCCGAGCTGTTGGAGGAGGCCGTCCCAGTAGCCGCCCCAGTTGACCAGGACGAGTGGCCGGAATGGGCGGGGCGGTCGGTGGATCCGGTGCTTCGACCACACGGCCACCTCGAACAGTTCGTCCATCGTCCCGGGGCCGCCGGGCAGCGCGAGGAAGCCGACGCAGGGTTCATAGATCCGGTCTTTCCGTGCGTGCATCCCGTTGGTGAGGAACTGGTTCCACGCCGGGCGGGACCTGGGGTCATGCAGGAACAGCGGGGTGATGCCCGTGACCGTGCCGCCGGCTGCGTGGGCGCCCCGGGCGAGGGCTCCCATGCAGCCGGTCGTGCCACCGCCGTAGATCACCTCGGCGCCGCGGCTGGCGATCTGCCGTCCGGTGTCTTCGGCGAGCGGTTCGTACTCGGGGTGGGGGCACGCGCTACAGAAGACGCCGACGGTCGGCGGACGCTCGTGCAGGGCGCTCACCGCTGAACTCCCAGCCATGCTTCGAGCGGGCTGAGCGCGAGGAAGGCCATGAAGACGGCGGCGAGCGTCCACATCAGCACGCCCGGTTCCCTCCACCTGCCCTGTGCGGCCTTGATCACGACATACGAGATGCAGCCGGCAGCGATGCCTGCGGTGATGGAGTACGTGAAGGGCATCAGCACCATCGTCAGGAAGACCGGGACGGTGGTCGCGGTGTCGCTCCAGTCGATGTGCTGGGCGTTGGTCATCATCATCGCGCCGATGACGACGAGCGCCGCGGCGGCGACCTGCGTGGGGATGATCCGGGCGAGCGGTGTGAAGATGAGGCAGAGGGTGAAGCCGAGTCCGGTGACGACGCTGGCCAGGCCCGTGCGGGCGCCGTCGCCGACACCGGCCGCGGACTCGACGAAGACGGTCTGCCCGGAGGCGCCCGCGATGCCTCCGGCGACGCCGCCGGCGCCGTGGATGGCGAGTGCCTTGTTGAGGCCGGGCATGCGGCCCTGCTCGTCGGCGAGGCCGGCCTGCTGGCCGATGCCGATGATGGTGCCGATCGCGTCGAAGAGGGCGGTGAGGACGAGCGTGAAGACGATGACGCCCACGGTGACGGCTCCGGCGTCGGCGATGCCGTCGAAGGAGACCTTGCCGAACAGGCCGAAGTCGGGGGTGGCGACGAGCGATCCGGCGATCTCCGGCGCGTTCCGTCCGCCCCAGTCCTTCTTCTCCAGGCCCGCGAAGTGGTGCACGGCGCCGGCCACGACCGTGCCGCCGACGATGCCGGTGAGGATCGCGCCCGGCACCCGCCGTACCTGCAGGACGAAGACGAGCAGCACCGTCACGGCGAAGCACAGCACCGGCCAGCCGGTGAGCATGTCGTGCGTGCCCAGTTGCACGGGCTTGGCGCCCGGTACGCCGCCCGGCCCGGGCATGCTCGTCACGAACCCGGCCTGTACGAGGCCGATGAGGGTGACGAAGAGGCCGATGCCCATGGTGATGGCGTGCTTCATCGCCAGCGGGATGGCGTCCATGATCAGCCGCCGCAGGCCGGTGACGACGAGCAGCACGATCACAGCCCCGTAGATCACGCACATCCCGAACGCGTTCGGCCAGGTCATCACCGGCGCGACCTGGTAGGCGAGCACGGCGGAGACGCTGAGTCCGGCGGCCAGCGCCAGCGGTACGTTGCCGAGGACGCCCATCACCAGGGTGGTGGCCGCGGCGGCGAGGGCGGTGGCGGTGGTGACCTGCCCGGCGTCGAGGGTGTGCCCGGCGGCGTCCGGCACGGAGAGGATCACGGGGTTGAGCAGGACGATGTAGGCCATCGTCGCCAGCGTGGTGACGCCGCCGCGGACTTCACGCGCGAGGGTTGAGCCGCGCTGCGATATGCGGAAGCGCCGGTCGAGCCATCCGGCGGCCAGCGGTCCGCCCCCGTCGTCGACGGTTGCCGGCTGGGTATGGGCACTCGCGGAGTGCCTGGGCACCGTGAGCGTGGTTCTTCGTGCGCTCCTCATCCGTCACCTCCCTGCGGTAGCGATCTGTCGTCGCGACTGCTCGGTTCTGCCTCCGGGAGCGGCCGGGGCAGTCCGTGATCAATCGCCGCAAGGAAGGTAGGAGCACCTGCCTGTGGACACTTTCTACTGCGGAGAGCACTCAGAGGGGCCGTGCCCTCCACTCCGCAGCGGCGAAGCCCCATCCGGCGTCCAGGCTGGCCCGCTTCTGGTGGGGCTCGGCGCGTCCGCGCAACCGAGCCTGACCAAGCGACCACGGGCCGATGAGGCAGCCGTCAGCGACCCACCGGGACGTCGACCACGAACCGGAGCGCAACACGGCCGCAGGCGGCACCGCTCCCCCAACACCGTCGCGAGGGCCCAGGGGAGACGGGACGGAACCCTCGACGGCGCCACGACGAACGACAGGCGTTGGCAGGCCGGGGCGGGGACGGGCGGCACGACGAACTGCCGGCAACTGCGGCATTGCCAGCGAAGTGGCAACAGCCGGCAGGTGCCATCCCGTCGACGAAGCCATACGAGCTGCGGGGCGCTGCGAAGCGGCGCGAACAGGGCAACGCCTCGCCGCCGGCGCCACGCGTACGCACCGGCCCGGGCCGCCTACGAGACGGCCGCGGGCAGCGAGCGACGGACCGCGCAGTGCCGCGCGTCGGACGGCGGGACGCGGAGCGAGGGGCGGAACGAGCCAGCGACGACGAGGGGAACACAGCGACCTGGCCCAGTCCGGAGTTGAGCGACCTCGCTGCGAGTACGCCGACGGCTCTGCCTCATGCCGGCACCGCCCACCCCGGCGCGCGCAACATGTCGACCTCGGACCCACGGAGCGCTGGGGCGGAGGCACCGCCGAGGAGCGCAGCGGACGAACACCTCCGCACACCACGACCACGCCAGTTCAGCAACGACGGAGACGATGGAGCGGTCGGCGCGAGGGCGAACACCCGGTTTGAGGAGAGCCACGGCCGAAGCCGGATGCCGATGACGAGCACATACCTGCCAGCCGTACGACGGATGAGAGAGCCGGAGCACCACGCAGACGCGAGCGGCGCCAGCTCGACGACACCGCCAGCGCGGCCGGCGGCCCGTAGAACGGCCGACACGAGCAAGCGCCGGCGCTCGCCGGGCGGCGGACCACCATCGGTCACCGCCCGCGCGGTGCCGAGCGCGTACGAACGACGCTCAACAACGGCGGCCAGCCCGGAGAACGACCGGAGCGTCATGAGCCGCGCGCCGATCGACGAGCCCGCGGAACGCCGATGGCCGGGGGTCGACGCGAGACGGCACCGCGACGCACGAGCCGAGCAGCCCACACCGCTGGCGCGCACGCGCGGCGGACGATGCGGGCGGAGCGGCGGGCGCCACGACGAGAGATGCCGACGAACGCAGCACGAGCGGAACGACCGGAGCCGCCGGGCGATGTCCTACGGGACGGCCAGGCCCGGCAGCCCAGACAACGCGAGGATCGCAGACGAGCCGGACGGTGCTGCGTACTCGCCCGGAAACAGAGCTGCCAACGAACTGGCAGGGCCCGAGTCAGACCGGATGGCCCGCATGGCGCCGTATGCGAGCGGCGGGAGTTCGCCCAGGAGACATTGACGCTGCCGTCGGCCGTGCACTCATCGCGCGCCATGCCGTCCGGTCGGATGGCGCGACGGTCAGCTCCGCTTCGTAAGACCGGATCCCGCGGTGAGCAAAGGGGTGATGACCTTGACGAGCTCGTCGACGACCAGCGCGTATCCGGCACCGCTGGGGTGGAAGTCATCGGCCGACAGGTACATCTCGGGGTCGGCAGCGATCTGCGGACTGGCGACCTGGTCGAGGCGAAAGGCGACGGCGCCGGCTTGGCGGATCGCACGGAGCTGATGCCTGACGAGCTGGCGGCTGAGGCAGCCGAGCACCCAGCGAAGCGGCTGCGGCAGAGCCACCACGAGCCGGAAGTCGGGGCAGGTACCCACGATCACGGTCGCGTCGCCGAGTTCGTTCACCGCCGCGCGCAGCGAGCGGCTTGCGCGGCGGTGGCTGAAGGGCCGGGCCACGTCGTTTGCTCCGCTCACGAGCAGCACGACGTCGGGATTGCAAAGCTTCAGCAGGGAGGTGACCTGATGGGGGAGGTCCGCGGAGCCGGAGTCAGGGCGCGCGAGGTTGGTGACATGGACGGGGCCGTCCCACACGGTGACCAGCGCGGAGCCCAGCAGCCAGCTGGGGGTCTCCTCCTTGCGGGAGGCGCCGACGCCCGCGTTCAGGGAGTCGCCGACGAGGGCGACGTGGAGCGGCCGCTTCCCGGGCTGCCCGGGGAAGGTGGGGCACAGCGAGGTGACCGCGGCCGCGCGCTTGTTGTGGTGCCGGATGCGTCGCCACGTGGTGCGGGCCTGGCGGCGGAGGATCGCGGCCAGAATCGCAACGGTTCCGACGAGCACGCTGCCGGAGGTGAGGAGGAGGGCGAGCACGGCTACCTCCCGCGGGTTCCGGCGATAGCGGCCTTGCGAGCCTCGATCCGTTCGGCCTCCACGCTGGCACGCCGCTTCAGGCCCTCGAGGAATGACGCGAGCTCGTCGCGAGCTCGCTCGGCTTCCGGATCCAGGCCTTCGCGATGGAAGACGCCCCACTCGCGCAGCGTTGGCCGCAGGATCTGCTGGTAGTGCACCTGCTGGTTGTAGATGCCGGCCCGCGCGATCGTGACGGCCGCGCGACGGAAGCCGGGCACGGTGTCCTGGCCGGGCATGCCGAAGTTCATCACCTCACGAGCAATGGACTGCACCGTCTCCGACGGGGCGATCTCCAGACTGTGCTGCACCAAGGACCTGTAGAAGAGGTAGTGATGGTTCTCATCTGCGGCTATTCGCTTCAACAGCACCATGGCCATGGCGTCTTGCGGCTGCGCTGCCATCCCGAGGTTGAAGTGCGAGACCCTCGTGGCGAGCTCCTGCAAGGTGACGTAAACGAGGGTGTCCAGGCCGCTCTTGGGCTGCTCCCGGTAGCCGGCCTGGATGGTCTGCATGCGGTGCGATTCCAGCGCCGTGGGGTCGACGGCGCGCGTCGCCCATGAGAAGGCCCGCAGCCCGATCGCGTGCCGCCCCTCCTCCGCCGTCCAACGGCGCAGCCACTCCCCCCAGGGCCCCTCCTCGCTGAGCTTCCGGCTCAACTCCGTCCGGTACCCGGGGAGGTCATCTTCCGTCGCGATGTTGACCAGCAGCGCGGCCTGCAGTTCGGCGGAGAGCGAGGAGTCGCCGGGCTCGTAGGGGTGTTCCCAGAAGTCGCGGCCTTCGCTCAGCGGCACGTACACGGCTGGGTCCCAGTCCTCCACCCTGTCCAGGTGGCGGTTCAGGAGCTTCTCGACGGCGGGAGTGAGCTCCTCCATGACGTCCGTCGAGGTAGTTCGTGGTGCGTTGCTCATGGTGGTCTTCCTTTCCGACGGTGCACCTCAGGCAGTGAGAACGAGCACGGCGTTGACTCCGCCGAAGCCGAACGACGAGCTGAGGGCGGCCCGGATGCCGCGCTGCTCCCGGTGGGCGCTGCGAACGACGTCGAGGTCCTCGATGTCGGCGTCGAGCTGCTCCAAGTTGCGGACTGCGGGCACGACTCCGGTCTGGATGGTGCGGATCGCGACGATCGCTTCCACGGCCCCGGCCGCGCCGATCATGTGGGAGGTGTGGCCCTTGATCGCAGTGACCGTGGGGCACGCGGGCCCCAGTGCGCGAGAGATCGCGCGCGCTTCGGCGGCGTCGCCCGCCAGCGTTCCCGTGGCGTGGGCGCTGACGTGGTCGATGTCGTACGGCGTCAACTCCGCGTCTGCTATCGCGGCTTGGAGCGTGCGCACCTGTCGCTCGGTGTCCGGCAACTTCCAATCGTTCGCGTCCGCGCTCACTTCGGCGCCGACAAGGTGAGCGTGGATCTTCGCTCCCCTGGCTTGGGCGTGCTCTTGCCGCTCCAGGACGAGTACGCCGGCGCCCTCGCCCATGACGAACCCGTCTCGATCGCGATCGAACGGGCGCGCGGCGCGTTCCGGGTCGTCGCACCGGCTGAGTGAACGGATGACGGCGAATCCAGCGATGCTGACGGGGCTGATACTCGCGTCGGCGCCCCCGGCGATCACGACGTCCGCCCGTCCTGTCTGGATGAGCATCCGCCCAAGCCACAGGGCCTCGGCTCCTGACGCGCACGCGCTGGAGGGGGCGTGCACGCCTGCCTGCGCGCCGAATTCGATGCTGACCGCTGCCGCCGGGCCCCCAGGCATGAGGCGCGTGACGGCCCACGGTGGAACGCGGGTCCAGCCCCGCTCATGCAGCGTGTCGTGTGCCTGAATGAGGCTGTTCGCGCCGCCTACTCCGCTGCCGAGCGCGACCGCGAGCCGCTCCGGGTCGACTTCCGTGACGCGGGATGGGAGGGAGGAGGTGAGGAGATCGGCGTCCGTGAGCGCCTCGTGAGCGGCCAGGAGGGCGACTTGCTGGCTTCGGTCCAACAAGGCGGGCAGCCGGCGGGCCATGCGGGCCTGCTCGTGGGGTTCCGGGTACAGGCATCGGGCGAGCGGTACTGTCGGGTCTTCGCGGAGCAGGCCGGCGAGGCGTACGGGGAGTGGCGGTCCGTCGGTTTCCAGCTTGGTGACGCCGGATTCGCCGCTGCGGATGGCTCCCCAGGTCTGGGCGACGCTGCCTCCCAGCGGTGTGGTCGCACCCATGCCGGTGACCACGACACGTGGCCGGTCAGCTGTTCGGGATGATCGCGAGTGGTTCACGGGAGCCTCCATCGAGGGTCGAGCTGCTCTGGGGTCCGCGGTGTGGGGCGCGTTGCGGCGGTGCTCATGTGAGGTCCAGGGCCAGGTCGACCGTGGCGGCGGTGTCGCCAGGTGCTTCGGTTGCTCCGACACGTCGCGCGATCTTGCGCATGGGCTGGTTGCTCGCGCCGGTGATGGAGCGGACGCGGCGAAAACCCTGGGCGCGGGCCCAGGAGAGGGCCCGGAAGATGAGGGCGGTACCGAGGCCGTGACGCTGCCAGTCGTCCTGGACGAGGATCCCGAAATCGAGGTCCTGCGGAGCGTCGCTGTAGCGGGTCAGCTGGGTGAGCGCGATGACCGTGCTCTCGTCGTGGAAGGGCTGTGTCACCCAGCTGCATCCGGTGTCCGGATGGATCACATGGAGCCACTGCCTCTCCCGCAGCGCCGGTGTGCCGGACTGGTAGCGGGCGCTTCGGGAGTCGGTTGTGCACCGCTCGAGCATGTCGTTGACGAGGGCGAGGTCGTCGACTCGGGCGGTGCGGGTGATGGTGAGCTGTCCGGCATGCGGCACGGGTGCCGCTCGAGCGTCGGCTCGCCGGCCGAGGACGTGCAGGGTCGGGGCCGTCCCCCCGCTGCCGTGCACAAGCGGAGCCACCCCCGCGACGGTGGGGATCACCATGCGAGCGACCTCCAGGCCGCAGCGGTGTCCGTCGTGCCTCGCGCGTACGCTGCTCCTTCGCCAGCGGGCGGTGTACTTCCGAGCACCGTCGGTTGACTGCTGAAGGAGTTGAGAACACTCGCTCGAGACTCGTCGGTGGGTCCAGCGGCCCCTCGACTCACGTGCGACCAGAGCCGCTTGAGGTCTGCTCTCGTCATCGTCACCTCCCAGGAGGGGGAACTTCAGGCGACGACTGAGGCGGAACGAACAGCTCTGACGACGCTGAACTGACTCGGAATCAGCCGCCCGCAGGACCGTAAGAACGCGCGCCTGTGGACAAGATCTCGCCAACGGACAGATGGCGTCTGCGACTTCAGGTCCGCACGAATGGGATGCCAATACATATAGCTGACGCATCACAGGTCACGGTGGCGCCGGCGGTCACGACGATGGCCAGCGCAAACCGTCCCATCGCCTGGCTCGGGTTCGGGGCGTTGCGGGTACCGTGCGAGGAGAGGGCCAGAACGATTGAGCAAGGGTGGGAGCATGCCGTACGAGGAGGAGCAAGAAGCCATCGGGCGCCGAATCAGGCGCCAACGTCTCCGACTTGGAATGGCGCAAGCTGACCTTGCGCACGCCGTCGGGAAGACTCAGGGCTGGCTGTCCAAGGTCGAGCGGGGCCGTCAGGAGTTGGACCGGACCGGCATGATCAGCCAGATCGCGCAAGCACTTCACTGCCATCCCAACGACCTGATCGACCGACCGTATGGCAGCACTACAGCCGAGAGCGGTCAGTGGCAAGCATCTGCCGCCGCCATCCTGCGGGAACTACGCCGCTACGACCTGACCCCTCTCTTCGACGGGCAACCTCGCCCCACGGGGGAACTTTGGCAGGACACCAGGCGACTCCACCGGCTCCGGGACGCGGCGGCAAACATCGCCATCATGCGCAGCTTGCCGGATCTTCTCCGTGAATCTCGGGCCCTTGCAGAAGTCGCGACAGGCCATGAGCGAGAGGAGGCGTTCGGCGTCTACGCAGTGTGCTGCAAGTTCGCCCACACCGCCGCTCACGCCCTCGGGCACCCCGAGCTGATTGCCACAGCCTGCGAGCGGGCATCCTGGGCTGCACAACGGTCTGGCGACCCCGTACTCCCCGCAGTAGCCGACTGGATGCGCGTGTGGGACATGTGGGCTACTGCCGACTGGGACGACGCCATCGCCCTCGCCGACAAGGCAATGCGTGGGATCGAGGACCTGTACGAACAGGGCGATCCGCTCGCAATTCGCGCCTGGGGGTCCTTGCAGTTGCGATCCGCGGTCTCCGCAGCGAGGGCAAACAACGCGGCCGAGTCAGACCACCGACTCAGCCTGGCCCGCCAAGCGGCCTCACGTTCGGAAACCCAAGCTGGACCGCCGACGTTCGACCGGCACTCGCTGACCTTCACCCGCGGCAACGTGCAGATCCACGGCATCAACGTGGCACTGGAGATGAGCGACCAGACGACCGCCCTGGATCTGAACAAGAAGCTCCCACAGGCACAACTGGAGGCGCTGCCTCACTCCCGACGGGGACACCACCGAATGGACCTTGCACGGGCGTTCCTATGGAACGGAGACCGTGAGAAGGCATTGGGGCAGCTACTGGAAGCTGAACGGCTGGCACCGCAACTCGTCAGGAACCATCCCATCGCGCGAGCGACGCTGAGGCGCATCGTGTACGCCGAACGCGCCTCGACACGAGAGCGTCTACGAGGTTTGTCAGCTCGATTTTCGCTCAGTGACCAGGAGTTATTCCGCTGATTCATATTCAGGGGTAGCCGCAGCCCTACCGTCCGTGGGCATGACGGGAGAGCGATCTACCCCCCAGGACGCCGTGCGCAGATTTTCGTCGGCCGGCGCCTCATCCAACTGGCCTCGGCGCGGCGACCTCGCCCACGACAAGCAGCGCGAGCGTGTCGGCGTGGTCGTCTCGCTGCCAGAGGACACCGAATCCCACCTCTATCACCTGCGCCCTGTCGGTGGTGGCGACGAGTGGGCCTCCACGCGCGACGACTTGGAGCCCCACTCAGACGCAGCAGAAGACGGGCTGACTCTTGCCGAAGCGGTCATGCCTCCGGACGACGGCGAGGTCGTGCCGTGAGGTCCATCAGGGCGCAGCAGTGCGCTGATCACTCGCGCATCGGTCGTGGCCGCGACAGCGTTGTGGCCGCTCCAACAGGCTGCCGAGGGCAGCTCCGCTCAGTCGCTCCTCACGCGTGTACGCGCCCGCCGGTCCCTGCCGCTCGCGGTCGAAATCCAGCTTCACCATGGCAGTTCCACCGGACTTGGCCCCTGCTCGACGCTGTGTGGAGTCGCATGATGCTGAGCAATCACCAGTTGCGCGAACTTGCAGAAATCCGCGCAGCAGAGACGGGCGAGACCGTCGATCGTGCCGCCGAAGTGCTGGGTGGGGCTGGTCGCGTGAGGAGCTGCGGGGACTCTCCTCGCCTCGACTCTCCTCATGAGCGCAACGACGGCGAGCAGCTTGCGAAGGTCTACACGTTCCCGGTTGGTGACCGGTGGTGATCGTCGGGCTCACTCGTGTGTCGAGTTCTCGCTCACGTCCGGGACTGGCTGATGAGCCTCCCTCTTTGAGGGATGCGACGAACGGCAGCCCGCCCGGTGCGGGCCTTCGCTTCAGCCGAGTTCCGGCAGGCGGTCTGACCACCTTCGTTGAGGGTCAGCGCGCTCCCGTTCGAAGCGAACTCAACGTCAGAGCGGCCGAATTGCTCAGTCAGCGCCGCATCTAGACCGGCCGCCGGGGCGTGGTGACCCCGTTCCTCGCGCCGTGGGCCCTCCCCCCGTGGGGCCCAGCCCGAGGGCCGTCCCCGCGCCCCGGCCGGCCATGCCAAGACGGCCTCTACTCCGCCTCAGGGATCTTCATGTTCGATGCTTTGACGACGACGGCAACGCTCCTGGGCTGCGGCCTTGCCGCATCCACCACGGTCTCGGTACGGCAGGCAGTGGCCTACCGAGCGCTCAGGCGGCGCGTGCAACCGCTCGAGGCTTCTTACGCGCAGGCGCAGCAGACCATCGCCGCGTTGAACTCGGAGTCACGTCACCTGGCCACAGTGCGGCTGTCAGCGGCCATGGACGTCGCCGCGCGTCGTTACGCAGGCGCCACGGTGCCTGGCCTCAGCAACTCCTCGCTGCAGGGGACGCCGCTGGATCACTACCACCAGGCCGTGTTGAAGCTGCTGTTCGAGGCCGTGGACATCACTCGCAAGGACATAGGCACGACTGCTCGCTCGGCGGTGCGGGACGGGATCGATGAGGCGCAGACCCACCTGGTGCGGTGCCAGATGAAAGCCCTCGAGGAGATGGAGAAGTTCCCGGAAGGCACGGCGTATAACCAGGGCCTAATGGAATTTGATCACTTGGTCACCAAGGCGATGCACCACATGCAGCGTATGCGCATCGTCACCGGCTCCTGGCCAGGAGTTCAGCGCGCGAACTGTCCCTTCAGCGAGATTGTTGAGTCCGCACGCGGCCGCATCGATGCGTATCAGCGGGTCAAATACACCTACGAGCCCGGTACCGGGGAGGTGTTGGTCGAGGGACGCGTCGTCGAGCCGCTCACGGTTGCCCTTGCGGAACTGCTGGCCAACGCGACCAGCTATTCGGCTGGCGAGGTGCTGGTCGAGGTCAAGCAGACGCAAACGGGATACGCCATCGTCGTCAACGACAGCGGCGTGAACATGAACCCCTACCAGCGCGACGCGGCAGCACAGGTCCTCGCTAGCGGCGAGTTGCTGGATGTCACCAACATGCCCGACACCAAGAAGTTGGGCTTCTCCGTCATAGGCCGACTGATGGCCGAGTACGGATTCCATGCCGATGTCAGCTCGACCTCCCCATACGGCGGCGTCAGCGCCGTTCTGCGTGTAGAGCCGCGCCTTCTGGGCGGTCCCCCGACCGAGGAAGAGCAGGCATCCGACCATCAACAGGTTGCCGACGGTCAGAACGCCCCTTCCCAGCACCGAAGCGTGCCCGCAGCCTCCGCACAACCTCTCCCTCCGGAAACGTCACACGTTCCGACAGCGGGTCCACCCGCTTTGCCTCAGCGCCGCCGCCGACAGCCGAAGCCCACCGGCATACGTCCTGGGGCACCGCAACCATCCGTCGAGGAACCAGCCGAAGACCCCGACGCGTTTGCCACTGGTTTCACCCACCTCACTCAGACGATCCGCGACACCGAAGACGAGCACAAGGAGAGCAGGCGTGACTGAACAGCCCACTGCCGACACCTCGGACATGAACTGGGTGATGGACAACCTCACCCAGGAGAAGGGCGTGATGCACGCCGTCCTGCTCAGCGGCGACGGCCTCAAGCTCGCCCACTCCAACACCCTGACCTGCTACACCGACGGATGCCGGCATAAGAGCGAGAGCGCTTGCCCACAGGCAGGAGCAGACCGGCTGGCGGCCAAGGCCTCCGGCATTAACTCCCTCGCCCGCGTGAGCGAGCACGAGTTCCCGGGCGCAGCGGACCTGAAGCCGCGGAAGGTCATGGTGGACCTGGACGGGCACACCCTTCTGGTCTTCTCCGGGGCGG
Source organism: Streptomyces nanshensis (assembly GCF_001751255.1). Taxonomy (GTDB): domain Bacteria; phylum Actinomycetota; class Actinomycetes; order Streptomycetales; family Streptomycetaceae; genus Streptomyces; species Streptomyces nanshensis_A. The sequence goes on from NZ_LJGW01000377.1 coordinate 109,305, forward strand.
CTCGCTCTTCTGTCGTCGTGTTTCTCGAGGCGGAGTTCACCAGTGCCGAGGTCTCCGTGGCTACGTCGGCGACCATCAAGGTGATCAACGGGCTTCGGGAGAAGCTGTCCGCACGGGAGCGGACCGACCACCCCCGGCGCTCATGACACCACCAGGCCGCCGGCGCGCCGGGATGGTCCGCCCCTACACGCCGACCGGGGGACAGGCCATCGCCTCACGCGCCAGCCTGGACCTGGCCACGATCCTCATCGCCGACCAGGACCGGCCGCTGCACGCGCTGAGCTCCCATCAGCACCGCGTGATGGAGCACTGCCTGCCCGGGCCCCTGTCGATCGCGGAGGTCAGCGCCCATCTGCAGCTGCCCGGCGCGGTCACCAAGGTCGTGGCCGCGTCCCTCGTCGACAGCGGTCACCTGATCAGCCGCGCTCCCGTCCCTGCCGCCCAGCAGCACGACAAGGAATTCCTGGAAAGGCTCTTGGATGGTCTCCGCAAGCTCTGAAGGCCACTATCTGGCCGCCGGCGTCACCAGTTCGGTGAAGCTGCTCGTGCTCGGACCGTTCGCGGTCGGCAAGACCACGCTCGTCCGCACGGTTTCTGAGATCCAGCCGCTGTCGACAGAAGAGCGGATGACGGAGGCCGGCGCACTCGTTGACGACCTTGGCGGCGTCGAGGGCAAGGAAACCACCACGGTCGCGATGGACTTCGGCCGCATCACTCTGACCGAGGACATCGTCCTCTACCTCTTCGGCGCACCCGGGCAAGATCGCTTCAAACCCATGATCGAAGACCTGATGGAAGGCGCCCTGGGCGGCATCGTCCTGGTCGACACTGCGCGCATTACCGATTCCTGGGATGCCATCGGCAGCTTGGAAGAAGCCGGTCTCGCGTACGTGATCGCTGTCAACGCCTTCCCCAACTCACCCAACTACAGCGAACCGGAGCTGCGTTCCGCCCTGGACCTGGACCCCTCTACGCCGTTGGTGGTCTGTGACGTCCGCGAGCCCAAGTCGGCGAAGGATCCGCTCATAGCACTTGTCTCGTACCTGCTCTCCCGCTCGCACTTGGAGCTCGCCCCATGACCACCCCACCGCCCGGGCAGGCGCGTCCTGCATCCAGCTGCCCGATGCTCTACGGTCCGGACTTTGCCGCCCGTCCGGACGTGACGTACGACCAGCTCCGCGATGCCGGCCCCGTGGGCTGGGCTGAGATCTCACCCGGTGTGCACGCGCTGGTCGTCACCGACTACCGAGCCGCCCTGACTCTGCTGAACGACAACGCTACCTACTCCAAGGACGCCCGCCGCTGGCAAGCTCTCCGAGATGGCCAGATCCCCCCGCGCAGTCCGGTGCGGGCGCTCATGGAGTGGCGCCCCTCCGCCCTGTATGCCGACGACCACGAGCATGCCCGGCTACGGTGGGCGATGGACGACTGCACCGCTCGCATCAGCTCCCACCGCCTGCGCGAGATCACCCGACGCTGTGCCCTCAGTCTGATCAACAAGGTCGCTGGCTGTGGTGCAGCCGACCTGATGGCCGATTACGCCGACACGCTGCCACTGCTGATCTTCGCCGAACTCCTTGGCTGCCCGGCCGAAATCGCAGCGCGCATGGTCAGCGCCTGCCAGGCCATCATCGCCGCCGACCATCGGGCCGCCCAAGGCTCCGCTGACTTCGCGATGCTCCTGGCGGAGTTGATCCAGATCAAACGCGCCCAGCCTGGCCAGGACTTCACCACCTGGATGCTGAACCACCCCGCCGCGCTCACCGACGAAGAGATCCTCAACCAGCTGTACTGCTGGACCGGTGCAGGCCTCATTCCCACCGCAGCCTGGATCGGCTGGGCCCTCCTTCGGCTCCTGCGCGACGAAACTTTCGCGGGCAACCTCGCCTCGGGTGCGCTTACCGTGCGCCATGCGCTGGAGGAGGTCCTCTGGCTCAAGAGCCCCATCGCGAACATGGCCGTGCACTTCGCCCGCGAAGACACCCACCTTCACGGCCGGCGCATCCCCCGTGGCGTTCCCGTGATGATCTCCCTGGCCGGCGCCAACACCGACCCGAACCTCCCGAAGGACCTGGGCTACGACAATCGCTCGAACCTGGCCTTCAGCGGCGGTAGCCATCGGTGTCCGGCCATGGGTGAGGCCACGACGATCGCACAGACGGGAATCGAAACCGCTTTCGATCGCCTGTGGGACATGGAACTGGCTTCGCCGGACGAGAAGGTCATCAACCGTCAGGGCCCCTTCCACCAGTGCCCCGACCGCATACCCGTCCACTTCCGCCCCAAGTCAGTCGACGGCACCAGCCTCGCCACATCAACCCGGAGGTGAACAGCATGACCGCAAGCACTCCCATCACTCTGGACCGTACCGGCCGCCATCTGCACACCGAAGCAGCCCAACTCCGCGCGGCTGGACCTGCCGTACGCGTCCAGCTGCCGGAGAACCTCACCGCCTGGTCCGTCACCCGCGGCGACATCGTCAAGAAGCTCCTCACCGACAACCGCGTCTCCAAGGACGCCCGCGCCTCCTGGCCCGGCTACCAGCCCGGAGCCATTGCGTGGCTGACCAGCTGGGTTGACGTGATCTCCATGTTCACCAGCGACGGACCTGACCATCACCGGCTGAAGAAGCTCATCGGCTCCGTCTTCAACGCCCGCGGCATCGACGCCCTGCGCCCGGCCATCGAAGCGATCGTCGCCGACCTCATATCCGGGCTTCGCCGACACCCGTCAGGTGACGTGGTGAACCTGCGGGCCGAGTTCTCCTACCAGCTGCCGACCCGTCTGATCTGCGACCTGTTCGGGGTGCCGACCCGCCAGCGGCCCAAGATGCTCCGCGTCATCGACGCCATCCTCGACACCCAAGCCACCGATGCAGAAGCGGCCGCCACGCAGCGCGATCTGTATGCGGCGATGGAGGCGCTGATCGAGGCCAAGCGGCGTTCCCCGGGCGAGGATATGACCAGCGGCCTGTTGGCCGCGCACGAAGAAGACGGCGACCGTCTCAGCGCTGACGAACTCGTCTCCACGCTCATCCTGATGATCGGGGCGGGCAGCGAGACCGCGGTCGCCCTCATCGACCACGCCGTCCTTGAGCTATTCCGACACCCCGACCAGCTCGCCCGCGTTCTGGCCGACCCCGACCTGTGGGACGAGGTGATCGAAGAGACCCTGCGTCTGCACGGCCCGATCATGCACCTCCCCATGCGCTACGCCACCGATGACATCGACCTCGGCGACGACGTCACCATCCGATGCGGCGACCTCATCCTGATCGCCTTCGCCGCCCACGGCCGCGACCCGAACGTCCACGCGGACCCCGACACCTTCGACCTTGACCGCGCGGACAAGCAGCATCTGGCCTTCGGCTACGGCATCCACTACTGCCTCGGCGCAGCCCTCGCCAAGCTCGAAGCCCGAATCGCCCTCCCCGCCCTCTTCGACGCCTTCCCCGACGTTCGCCTCGAGGAGGGCTACGTGCCCGAGCCACAGCCATCGTTCATCGCTCACGACGTGCGAGATCTCAACGTCCGCCTCACGACATGACACCACCGGGGATCGGCGGTCAGCGATTTTCCGATCCTCGGCCCGGCGCCCTTCGCTTCGCGCCTCCGGAGCGCACACGTCGCCTCTCCTCTGTCTCCAACGGCCCCCAGGACCACGCACGTACGACTCGACGGCTTCGACATAGCGAAGCCGCGTGACACCCAGGACAGCATCCTCATGTTCTCTCACACGCCTCGATGTACACCTCCCCGCGCAGACCGGTCCCTCAAGCGGGTCCGCGAGCAGGGCTGGCCGCTCCTGAGTAGCGCCGGGCTGGGATCCGACGCACGCGGTGAACAGTCCGCCGGGATTCCGTGGAGGCGGCCGTGAGGGTGCTGTTGCTGGGTGCGAGCGGGTACCTCGGGACCTCAATCGCCGATCGGCTGCTGGCGGACCCCGGAGTGCACCTCTTCACGCTTGGCCGCGGGGAAGACGCGAACGTACGTTTCGACCTGGCCGCCGATAGCCCGGGCGCGCTCGTCCGCTTCCTCGATGCCGTGGACCCGGGCGTCGTCATCAACTGCGCTGGCACCCCACACGGAACAGCAGCGGACCTGATCCGGGGCAACGTCGTCGCCACGGCGACCGTCTGCGAATCACTACGGCGCAGCCACTGCCAGGCCCGCCTGGTCCACATCGGGTGTGCCGCGGAGTACGGGCCCTCACACGTGGGCTCCCCACTCGCGGAAGACTCGGTACCGATCCCCTGGGGACCGTACGGCCTGAGCAAGCTGGCTGCGACGCAACTGGTGCTCGCCTCAGGGCTCAACGCCATCGTCTTGCGGGTCTTCTCCCCCGTCGGCCCCTATGGGCCGGCAAGTTCGCCGCTGCGGCAGCTGGCCCACGACATGTTCCGAGCGGTCGCGCGGGGCGACAGCGAACTGCGCGTGCCCGGGCTCGACGAGCAATGCGACTTCGTCGATGTGCGCGACGTCGCTCGGGCCGTTCACAGCGCTTCCCTCGCGACGGTTCAGGGAGTCGTCAACATCGGTTCCGGCACAGCGGTGCGGCTTCACGACGCGGCCACCATCCTCGCCCAGCTCGCGGGCTACGAAGGCAAGTTGCTCGGTCCCGAGCCAGCCACCACGGGCCGAAGCAACGGCGACAGGCGGCAGCAGCAAGCGGACATACACGCCGCCGACAACCGGCTCGGATGGCGACCTCGCATCGGCTTGGAGGAGTCGCTGGGGGATCTCTGGAGGGAGGCCACATGCCTCGTCTGACGACGTGGGATCCGGCCTCCCGGCATCGCGGTTCTCGAAGACCACGAACCGTCCCGACAGCAACAGAGCCGCACGCATTCCATGTGTGCCCTTGGCCGCCGCGCGCTCCACGGAGAACCCCGATGACGGAGAAGAACTGCAGGCCCCCAGCGACCTGCGAGATCGACACGACCGTGCCGCACCCTGCCCGCATGTACGACTACTACCTTGGCGGAAAGGACAACTTCCCCGCAGACCAGGAGGCTGCCGAGCGCGTACGGAAGGCCGTCCCGTTCATTCAGACCGTGGCTCTGGAGAACCGGGGCTTCATGCACCGCGCCACTCGAACGCTTGCCGGCGAGTACGGAGTTCGGCAGTTCGTCGACATCGGCTCGGGCATCCCCACGTCCCCCAATTTGCACGAGGTCGCGCAGGACGAGGCACCAGAGTGCCGCGTCGTATACGTCGACAACGACCCGATGGTGCTCGACTACACAGATGTGCTGGTCCTTAGTGCTCCCGAAGGCTGTGCCGGGAGCCTGCAGGCCGACGTACGTTACGACGCCGTCCTCGATCACCCCGACCTGCTGAGCCTGATCGACCTCGACCGGCCTGTCGCGCTGTCACTCAACGCGGTGATGCACTTCGTTCCCGACGAGGACGCCCCGTACGAGATCGTGCAGTCTCTCGTCGACCGGCTGTGCCCCGGGAGCTTTCTCGCGCTCTCGCACGTCACTTCGCAGTTCGATCCAGAGGCATGGGCCACCACAGAGAAGATCTACCGAAAGGCCGGGACTCCAGCACGGGCTCGCACTGAGAAGGAAATCCGGACGTTCTTCGCCGGACTGGAGCTAGTCGACCCGGGCCTGACAAGCACGCACTTGTGGCGGCCAGGCCGCGACCAGGGTGAAACTACCGCGTCCGAGTCCTCGATGCTCGCCGCGGTCGCGCGGAAGCCCTTCCGCCCAACGGCGACCGCCCAGGCTGCTTCGCCGCTGTCGGTGAACGAGTCCCGAGAGCCCCGGAGCGGTTCGTGATCACTGCATGGCCGCAGCCGCTTGTGTGTGTGCGTTTGGGGACAACTGGGCTCCCTCCTTACGACCTGGTGGAGCTCATCGCGGTGTCGGTGGTGGACGGCGCGCTCGCCGCCGAGCGAAGCCGCCAGTGGCTGATCCAGCCTCCTGGCCTCGTTCACCCCCGTGCCGCTCGCGTTCACGGACATACGACGACCTCTCTGTCCACTCTCCTGACCTGGGAAGAGATCAGGGTCCAGGTTGAGGCTGTCCTCCAGGACGTCTGGATTGCCACGCACAGCGTTCACGTCGACCTGCGCGAACTGACCACCCACCTGCCCGGGTGGAAGCCAGCCGGCGTCGTCGATACACGCCGCTTGGCCGAAGCGACGTACCCGACAGTCAGGGACTACCGCCTCGAGTCCCTCGTCCACGGGCTGGGCCTCGACATGAGCAAGGCGCCCGGTCGACCGAGCCGACTGCCGTACCAAGCATTCGCCATCGGCTCGCTCCTGCTGAGCGCCGCGAGGCACTACGAGTCGTGGGAGGGCCTGGCTGCGGCCGCTCGCCCCGTTGAGGGAGCGAGCTGTCGAGGGCAGCCGCCGTGAACGGCATCCCGCGCGGGTCCGTTCAGCAACGCCTCGTGCGATCGGCCTGCCGCGCCTTCACCTCGCTGGAGAACGCCTCCCCCGACCCTCAGCCCGTCCATCCGCATCTGGAGCACCGGAGATGTGCCAACACTCCCCTCAATGCCCGCCTTTCACGTCCCCCGACCGTGAAGCCGCCCACCCCATCGCCTTCTTCCCCCAGCAAGGATGGAGCCTCCTCTGCAACGAAGTCCTGCTCTTCGAGGACACCGGTGAGCTTCTGCCGGACGGACGGATCGTCGACCCGCACCGAGCTCCCGCAATCACCTTCGCTGCGTGACCTCGAAGTGCCGAGAAGGAGCCTGCTGTGTAGCGGCGTCTAAGACAACAGCGAGCTGCTCCCCGACGGGAAGATCATCGCCTCGCGTCGGTCGTACGCCGGCGATGGTCGCCTCGCATCGAGGTGACCATCCACGTCGGACAACAAGGCTCCACCGCGCTCTTCGCGTAGCGGTGACAACAGCAAGACGTGCTCGCTGAGCCCAAGCAGTTGCCTTTCTCTGATGAAACTATCCCCGCCTCATGGTCGGAGAACCTCGAAATGCTCCAGTCACAGGCCTTGCACCCCGGCCGGTCAACTCCACATCAGCACACCGCGTCTGCGAACTCCGGACAGGACGCGGAAAGGCTCGCTGCGACCATCAAACAGCTCATAGGGACAGGCTCCTACGCACCAGGGCACAACGTATCCGTGGAGCAGTTGAGTAGCGAATTCAGTGCACCGTTACCCATCATGAGCTGTGCGGTCCACCGGCTTCTCCGACAGGGCGCCCTGGAACTCGTCGGGGTTTCCTCGAATGAGGAGGGCCTCAAGGCGCATGAGGGGGCAGCCGTAGCGTATGCGGCACAGGAGCTACGCGAGCGGATCGCCTCGGGACAGTATCCGGAAGGGCTGCCGCTGCCCACCCAGAGGGCCCTCGTGCGGTCGCTGAAAATCGGAACGAACACCCTCAGCGCAGCCCTTAGCCGGGTCGCTTCCGAGGGCTGGCTTGATCGGAAGCCACGGCGAGCGGCCATCGTCGTCGTTCCCGTCCGCGATGGGCGCACCGTCCGAGTTCCCGCCGCTGTGCGTGCGGAGGCGGACCTCTCCTAACCGGCGAACTCTCTCCGTCTCTGCTCACGCGTCCGTACGGCTCAGCGGGGATCAGCCGCTGGGGGTTGGAACCTTCAGAAAGCAACGAAAGCGAGAGTGGTGCACTTGTCACGGCCGAATCCGCTGCGCGGGATGCGTGACGGTCGATTCCGGGATATGGCGAAGGCCGCTAAGAAGCAAGGTTTTGAACTTGAGTCAACCAGGAGCGGTCACGTGGCGCTTATATGCCCTGAGCCGCAGTGTAAGCAGCGGGTGACCTTCTCAAAGACCATCACAGGGAACGACATGGCCGCTTTCCAAACAGTGCGGAAAATCCTGCATCTGCACGGGTTTTCCTATCGGGGCCGCGGAGGGGAACACATAGCCGCTTTCACCAAGGAACCGAGCCGTTCGTAACCAGACACCGGGCATTCATTCGCTCTCCCTTCGATATCCAGAACCAGTTATGGACGAATTTGTCAGGGAGATTAACCGTGACAGACCTTGTTACAGGAGGACACCGCGCGTGGACCTGATCGTGCCTTCGATGGAAGCCCTACTCAAGGGTGTTATCGAGGGGACAGGAGGTGAGGTAGGGCGGCAGCTGTGGGCCGGGCTTCGCCTGCTGGTCAGCCGAGAGCGAGGAGAGGGCCACAGAGACGGAGACGGCCAAGGTCGCAGCACCTCGGGCGGGCCGGCCGAGGATGCGCTCCGCGCCTTCGAGGCCGATCCCCGTGATCCGGTGAGGCTTGCCGTCCTGGGGGCCGCCCTGACAACGGCGGCACAGTCAGATCCCCAGTTCCTTGCACACTTCGATGCCTGGCGACAGCGGGCGTCCGCGCTTCCGCTCCCGTCCAATGCAGCCGGGGCAGCAGAGTTGCACAGCCCGGCGGCAGAGCGGATCGAGAGTATCGACGAGCGCCTTCAGCCTCTGGTGCCGCGGCACCTGCGGCCCCCTCTCGCGCACTTCACCAACCGCACAGCCGAGTTACTCCAGCTCGATCAAGCCGCGCAAACCCGTACGGGCGCAGGCGGCACGCAGATTGTGGTGGTCAGCGGCGGCGGAGGCATCGGTAAGACCGCCCTCGTTGAGCACTGGCTGCACCGGCGTGCAGCGGACTTCCGTGACGGCGTGCTCCACGCCGACCTGGCTGCGACCGCAGGAGATCACCGCGCGCAGATCCACTTGGTGCTCAGCGGGCTGCTGCGGTCTCTGGGAGTGGCGGGGGAGCAGGTCCCGGCCACAGCGGACGAAGCATCCATCCTGTTTCGCCAAATCACCGCACGCAGCAACCTCGCAGTCCATCTGGACAACGCCGAGTCCGACGCGCAGGTGGAGGCCCTGCTGCCGACGTCGCCGGAGAGCACCGTGGTGGTGACGAGTCGGCACCTCCTCGGCGGCCTGAACCGGCTGGGTGCCCGCTTCATTCACGTGCAGGCGCTGGCCCCTGAGGCCGGCCGGGAGCTGCTGCGTCGGTCCTTGGGTGAGGACCGGGTCGCAGCAGAATTCGAGTCCTCCGTACGTCTGGTCGAGCTGTGTGGTGGGCATCCCCTCGCGCTGGCCCTCACGGCCGGAAGTCTCGCCACACGGCCCCAGCAATCGCTCGACGATGCCGTGCAGCAACTCACCGAAGATCGGCGTCACCAGCGGGCGCTGAGGAGGGAGATCTCCATTACCAGCAACTTCGACGGGTCCTACGACGCGTTGACCGACGAACAGCAGGTTGCCTATCGGCGACTCGGATTCCATCCCCGGGGGGAGTTCTCGCTCCAGGCCGCGGCAGCTGCCTTGGCCCTCCCTGTGCACGAGGCTCGGCAACGGGTCGACGACTTGGTTGAGGTGAGCCTGCTGGAGATCCGTGGCGAGAGGTATGCCTTTCACGACGTCGTCCGCAGCGACGCCCGGGAGCGTGCCGAGTGGGACGACGACCACGATCAGCACCGGGCGGTGATATGCCGCTTGTTGGAGCACTACGTCGCTCTCGCGGCTGCTGCCGATGCCGTCGTGGCACCGCAGGAGTGGCGTCTCGGTGAGTTCTTTCCGTCACCCGGCGCCCCGCCTGCGTACTCCAGCAGCCTGGAAGCTCTTGAAGCGCTGGAGCGGGACCTGCCCACGTTGATGGCGATGCTGCGTGCCGGCGGCGAGTACGGTGCCCACGCTCTGGTGTGGCAGCTGGCCGAGGCGATGTGGCACCTGTTCTTGCGTCGAAAGCACATCGCGGAGTGGGAGCTCGCCTACAGGCTGGGGATCGCGGCAGCGCGGCGGTGCGCCGACGATGCGGCCCTGGCCCGTATGCACTACTGCCTCGGCCTCGCCTTTCACGACCAGGGCCGCCGGGCCGAGGCCTTGACGGCGGGCCAGGACGCCCTGCGCGTGGCGCGCAGGGCCGACCATGACCGGCTGACGGCTCATGCGCTCGGCTTGATCGGCATGGCCCGCCGTGAGCAGGGCGACGTCAAAGACGCAGTCGCCGCGCTAGCGGAAGCCGTTGCCCTTGACCACGTGGCAGAGCGGCATCGCGACGCGGCTCTCAGCCGTCGCCGCCTCGGCCAGACTCTCCTCGCCGCGGACAAGATCGCCGAAGCCATCGACGAGCTCACCAAGAGCCGGGATCTCGCCGAGCGGATCGGCGATCCGGATGTGAAGGCGATGACCACGGTCTGGCTCGCCGACGCTTACACCCGCGCAGGAGACCCGGCCCACGCCGAGGAGTTCGCGGCACAGGCGGCGGGCCTGCTGGCTGATTCCGGATCCAGCAAGTACAGGGCCCAGGCGTACATGGTGTGCGGCGAGGCCGCCGCCGCGCAGGGACGCCTGACCACTGCGCGGGATCACTTGCAGCGGGCCAAGGCCTTCTTCATCGAAGCCGGAGCGCCGGATCTGCGACGCGTCGAGGAGGCGCTGACAGAGGTAACCAACCGGTTGAGCGACGCCTCTGCGCAGCGGTAGCTGACCCGGCTCCCTCGCACGCCGCTGCTCCATCGCCGGCGCACACAGCAGCCGTTCACCGCACATGCGGCGTTCGGCTGAACCAGACCGCCGGAGGGCTATTCCCTGCCCCGCGTGTAGGGGCCGACCGCTGCTCCGGCCGCAGGCTCCCGCCTGCACCCCGTTACACACCGTTACCAACACACGAAAGTCATGCAAATGCGACGACGCGTCATGTTCACGACTCTGGCCGCGGCTGCGGCTCTGGCCGCCGCCGGCGTCCTGCCCGCCGCGATGGCGGCGGGCAGCGACACAGCCGCCTCCTCCCACCAGGGCCGGGTGGGGACGTTCATGAGCGATATCCCGGAGCCGAAGACCGCCCGGACCGCGGCGGACAAGCCGGCCGAGCCCGGCACTCCCGCAGAGTGCAAGGAGTTGTACGGCCGCCCCTGCTACACGGCGCGCCACCTGCGGCACGCGTACGGCGTCGACCGCCTCAACGCCCGCGGCATCCAAGGCCAGGGCGAGACCATCGCCGTGGTGATGCCCCAGAAGCACGCCACCGTGCAGTCCGACATGAACAAGTTCTCGGACGAGATGGACCTGCCCCGTACGAAGGTCGAGGTCATCGAGCGCGGCGAGGTGACGGAGCCGGACCCGGAGGACCCCTCGGAGGCGGGCAACGTCCAGGAGGCCAATTTGGATCTTCAGATGGCGCACGCGATGGCGCCGAGGGCCAAGTTGATCCTCGTCTCCACGGCGCACAACTGGGATGACGCGAAGGGCCTTGCGCCGTGGAAAGAGATCTCCGACGCGATCGACTGGGTATCGCGCAACAGGGACGTCACCGCCATCTCGATGTCGTACGGCATCTTCGAGCGGGCGCTCGCCGACGCGGCCGGAACGCCCGGCGACTACCACCTCGTCAACGGTCTGCGCCGCGGTCTGAAGACCGCTGCCGGACGGGACATCAGCCTCTTCGCGGCAACGGGGAATCACGGCCCGACCGGGCCGACGCTCCAGGGCGACGGCGTCTACCCGGACCGTACGGTGCCCTGGCCCGCCTCCGATCCGCTCGTCACCGGGGTGGGCGCGACCGACCTCTACTTGACCGACAAGGGTGAGCGGACGGCGCCGGATCGGCTGTGGACGGACGACGCCAAGCTCGGCGGGGTGAGCGGCTCCGGCCGCTCCCTCATCTGGAAGGGCCGGCCCTCCGCGGACCTCACCGCCGTCGGCGGCGGCAGCTCGCGGACCTGGATCTACAGCAGCATGAACGGGCTGGAGGGTCAGAAGCCGGGCTGGACCCGCGTCGCGGGTACCTCCGCCGCCTCGCCCGCCGTCGCCGGCATCACCGTGCTCGCTGCGCAGCAGGCCGGCCACCGCCTCGGCAACGTCACCCGCGCCGTACGCGCCATCCGCCCCAACACGCGCGGCACGTATGACCTCTACACGGGCTGCAACACCGCCTGGGACGTCGAGGGCTTCTGCGCCAAGCCCGGCATGGACACCGCGTCCGGCACCGGCACGATCAACGACGCCGTCCGCTGGACCCGGGCCCTCGCCGCCGCCCGGCGCTGACAGGAGACCGCGATGTCCTGGGAATCGGACCTGCCCCACGTCCCGCCACGCACACCCCTGACCGGGACGCAGCGTGAACAGTTCAGCCAGAAGGTCGTGACCGCCTACTGCGAGCGCAGGTACTCCATCCGCGAGATCAGCGAGGAGACCGGCCGCTCCTACGGCGCCATTCACCGGCTGCTCAAGGACGCCGGGGTGGAGCTTCGAGGGCGCGGAGGAGGGCCGCGAAAGCGCGCCCGACGCTGATCCGCCCCCAGCGCGGTGGGTCCGTCCGGCGCCGGGCGTACCACCGCCCAGAACTGCCCGTCCACTCGACAACGATCAGGAGGCCACCCACCGTGAGCAGCAGCGGTAACGCCGTCAGCGGCGGTCAGTTGGGCGCCGTGGTGCAGGCTGGCGAGATCCATACGCTGCACGTGGTCCAGCCTCCGCCCCCGCCGCTGGTTCCGTTTCAGCTGCCGCCCGTGACAGCAGCATGGGAGGACCGGGAGGACGAGCTCGCCGATCTCGCCGGCCATGTACGCCACCGGCAGCCCTACACCTCCACCCTGGCGGTGCTCGTCGGGGACGGCGGCGTGGGCAAGAGCGCCCTGGCCGCCCGCTGGCTCGCCGCTCACCGCGAGGAGACACCCGCCGGCTACGTCCACCTGCCCGACGCGCGGAAGGCCGGGGGCAGCGCGGCGCTGCCGACGCTGCTGCGCCGCCTCCTCCGCGACCTCGGGCACGCGGCCACCGAGGACGCCGACGTCGACGAGCTGACCGGCCGCTGGCGGAGCGTCACCGCCGCCCGCCGTACCGGCCTGCTGCTCGACGACGCCACCGACGAGGATCTCGTCCGCGCGCTCCTCCCCGGCGGGGAAGGCCACCTGGTCGCCGTCACCTCCCGGCGCCTGCTGTCCGGCTTGCTCCGGGACGGCGCCCGCCTCCACCCCGTCCCCCCGCTCACCCCCACCGCTGCCGAAGCCCTGCTGCGCCGCCTGGTCGGCGAGGACCGCCTCCCCCAGGAGCCCGCCGCCGTACGGCAGTTGGCTGCCCGGTGCGGGCACCTCCCGCTGCACCTGGGCCTGGTTGCCGCCCAACTCGCCGTCCGCCCCGGCCTCATGGCCGATGCCGCAAACCACACCCCCGAAGGACCTTCCGTGCTCGACGAGATCCACGACAGTCTGCCCGGCCCCATGGGGCACGCCTACCGGATGCTCGCCTGCATCCCGGCCACCCACCTCGACGCCGACAACGCGGCCGCCGCCCTGGGGCTGGCCACGGACCGCTCCAGGCAGGTGCTCGCCAAGCTGCACCGTGCCCACCTCCTGGAGGACCGCGGCGAGCACCGCGGCCGCGGGCGGCTCTTCCGCTTCCCCGACGAGATCCTCGTCCACGCCCGGGGCGCCGCCGCGCAGCGCGAGAGCCTCGAGGATCGCGACCGCGCGCTGCGGCGGTGGTCGGACTACCTCCTGGGCACGGCCACGGTCGCCGAGCACCTGCTGACGACCCACCGGGAGGTGAGCCGCGACATCGTCTTCCACCCCATCTCGCCCGACTTCGGGGAGGACAAGGACGCGGCGCAGGCGTGGCTGGACGCCAACATGGACGACATCGCGATCTGCCAGCGGGCCGCCGAAGGCCGCGGCTGGGACACGCTGGTCTACCAACTCCCGCACGCCGCATGGCCCCATTTCCGCCTTCACCGGCCTCTGGAGCTGTGGCTGGACATGCACCGACGGGGCCTCCGCGCGGCGATCCGCTGCAAGGACCGTCTGGGGCAGCGGGAGATGCTCACCACCGGCGTCATCGCCCTGCGGCTACTGGACCGGTACGACGAGGCGATGGAGTGGGCCGAACAGGCGCTCCGCCTTGCGCGGGAGGCGGGCGACCGCCACGGCGAAGCACAAGGGCTCCACGAGATGGGGGTGTGCCACCAGGGCCAGGGCAGTCACGAGGAGGCCGCCGACGCTCTCTCCGAGGCCATCCGCATCCGGGAAGCAATCAACTACCCCCGCGGCGTCGCGGTCTCCCGACACGTCCTCGGAGAAATCGCCTACGCGAGGGGCCGCTTCCGCCTCGCCGCCGAGGAATTCCGCCTGGCCGGTGAGGGCCTCAATGCCGCCGGCGACCGGTTCGACGCCGCCCGCTCCGCCGCCGAGGAGGGACATGCCCTGGCCGGGCTGGAGGAGTTCGGGCGCGCCGAAGAGCTGCTGCACACAGCGCTGCAGGAGATGCGCGCCCTCGGCTCCGACCCCGAGGAGTCGCGCGTACTGAACATGCTCGCGCAGGCCGCCGCAGCCCAAGGCCGCCGTGAGGAAGCCCTGGAGCTGTACGAGCAGGCCCTCGCGATCGCCGAGACCGCCAGCCCCCGCGACGCCGCGGATATCCGGGCCCGCCTCGCCGCCCTGCGCGCGCGGGACTGAGGGATGGAACCGCTCCGGACCGACGAAGAAGCCATGCCTGAAGACACCCTCCACCCAGCCCACCCCGGCGATCCCAAGGACCGGATCAACTGGCCCCGCTACGCTCAGCTGCTTGTCCAACTGAACGAATCCGACCAGTTCTTGAGCAAAGCCGCGGCACAAGAGCTTCTGACTGACTGTCTGCGCTACTGCCGCATCGCCGGCCAGTATCAGGCAGGGGCAGACCTTGCCGACCGCATCCGAGGCGCCTGGTCACGCACTCTCGCCATAGCTCATCCGGCGATGTGCGAGCTCACGACCGCGCAGAGCAACCTGCTGCGCGGCCTGGGGGAATTCGAGAAGGCACATGCTCTCGACACGGAACTTATGGACAACTTGAGCGTCGCACCCGAAGCGGACACGGGCATGCTCCTGAACGCCCGAAGTGGTCTCGCAGCCGATCAACGCTTCCTCGGCCACTATCAGGACGCGCTGCGAGAACAGCGGGAGGTAGTCGCCACAGCGCAGCAGCTTCATGGCACCGATCACGACACAACGCTGCTCGCATCCCACAACCTCGGCGTCAGTCTCCGACTGACCGGACGGTACGCGGAAGCACTCCAGGTCGACCGCGACACCTTCACCAAGCGTCAAGCTCTGGCGCTCCCGCTCGATTCCCTCGAATCCGGCAACGTGCTCGCACGCGATATGCGGCTCCTCGGGCGCCACGCAGACGCCGTGGACCTACAGCGCCGAGTGGTGCACCAGTTCGTTGAACAGCTCGGCGCTGATCATCCCAAGACCCAATGGGCCCAGCACAACCTCCTCCTGTGCCGATGGCAGACCAACCCTCGGCACGAGGGAATCGAAGGCGCCTTCAGCGAACTGCTCCAGCGGGTCGTCAAGACCATGGGGCGCGGGCACTTCCAGGCCCTGGCCGTGATGACCAGTCTCGGGAATCTCCAGCACGTCCGGGGCAACACCGACTCGGCGTACGAGCTGATCGCTGAAGCCGAGCAGGGCTACCGCCGGCTCCTCGGCGAAGCCCACCCCGTCTCCATCGGCATGCGGACCAACACGGGTCTCACGCTCGAAGCACAAGGCCAACTCGACCAGGCCCAAGCGCAATTCGAGTGGGCCCTGGAAGGGCTCCGAGACGCCCTGGGACGAGACCATCCAGTCGCCATGGGAGCCGCCGTAAACGCCGCACGCTGCCGGTCCCGCTCCAGCACCTGGGACGCCGCGGACCTCATCAGAGACACCATCGACCGCGCCATCAACGTGCTCGGTGCTCAACATCCGCTCACCCGCGTCTGCCGCAACGCAGTCCAGCAGGGCCACCTGGACCGGACTTCCTCCTGGTCCTTCGAGCCCTACGTCGGATGACATCCGCTGAAGAACGGCCCGCGGCCGCGAACGCCTTGCACCTCGAAGCGGCTCCCCATCACACATGCCCAAGGCCTTCACAGCCATGAACAGGGAGGAACCGGTCAGTGCCCCCGCGCAGGCGCCCCGCATCAGGCAGCACGCCCACGGGATTGAATGTGCTGCTCGTCGCCCACGCGCGCCGTCTGGTAGCCCGCGGCGCGAAGGTCGGCGCAGTCGCCCAGGAACTCGCTGTGCCCACAGAGCCTCTCCGCCGGGCGGTACGGGGGATGACGTTCGCTGATCTCGTCGTCCCGGCGCCCCCACCACCCGAGCGGCAGGACAGGCTGGACGAGGAGACTGTACTTGAAGCCCGTCGGCGGACCGCCGACGGGCAGTTGATCGCTGACGTCGCCGACGATCTCCAACGCAGTTACCAAGCTCTGCGCCGCGCGATCGTCGGTCGCACGTGGGCACATCTCGTGGACCCGCCACCTGTGCAGCTCGTCGACCAGGCCGACAGAGCAAGAAGGGGGCAGGAGCGAGCCCGAGCCTTACGGGAAGGTGACGTGAGCAGGGGCTTCGCTGACCTCCCGCCTGTGCGGAGGCGACGGTCGGAGCGGTTGCTGACGTCCCGGGATGTGGTCGGTGCCCGCCGGTCGGCCGCGGGCGGGACCAGCGTCGCGGTGCTGGCGTATCGATACGACGTGTCCGAGCTTACGATCGCGGCCGCCGTACGGGGCGAGCCGCCCTGGCACCGGATGACCACCCCGCCACCAGTCCCGGCGTCCGGCGACCTTCTGGACGAAACGCAACTCCCGCGCCAGTCCGCCGTCAGCATCTGGCAGAACTAGTCCCGGCAGCTGGCGGGGCTTTCAATATCATGACTCATTCCCGGGCCTGACTATCAGTCAACGCACACCGTGATGCACTACATCAAGTGGACTTCGATAGTGAATCCGGGAGCAAGAACCCCGTTGACGCATTCTGCGTGCGCATCGAGGCGTTGCTCGGTGTCGACGTCTTCAGTCGTGGCAGTGAGCACCACGTGGTCAAGTGCGTCTTCGGTGCTCATTCCGCAGATGCAGCAACGGAGCCGCTGGGAGGTCATTCCCATCTTCCCTTTTCCACTTGATTATCAAGGTATTTCTGCGTCGCGTCCTTGATGGCGGTCGTGGGCGCGCCGCTCGGATTCCCGAGGTCCTTGATCACAACATCGTAGCCGTTTCCGCTCTCCATGACCTTGACGATTTGTCCGTCATTCTGGACGTACATGTCTCCATTCTCCCAGACATGATCGACGTCCACTCCGCGCTCAGCCTGGCGTCCCTTGCCGTGGACATCTCGGTCGCTCAGGGAGCCGTCGTCCTTGCCGCAGGGTGCCAGTCCTAGCGGATCTGCCCATGTGTGCGGATTGTGGACGTACGTCGTCGGGTTCGGGGCCGGGTCGAGGCCCAGAGGGTCCTGGGAGAGGTAGCGGGCCGTGGTCGGGTCGTAGTAGCGGTGGACGTTGTAGTGGAGACCGGTCTCCGGGTCGGCGTACTGGCCGGGGAAGCGCAGCGGCGTGTAGGCGGTGGCGCCCGTGTTCCACATCGTGGTGCCCCACAGTGTGCTGCGGGTGCGCCAGGCGATGTTCCCGTGCTCGTCGAGGAGTTCGGTGGGCGTGCCGATCAGATCAGTCGCGATGGCGAAGAAGCGGGAGTCCACCTCGTTCTGGCTGCTGGCGTCGGTGATGCGTTCCGTCTGGGACAGAGGGCGCAGTCCGTCGTGGTCCCAGGTGAGGGTGACCGTGCCGGGCAGGTTCGTGGCCGTGGTGGTCTGCTCGATCAGGGTGGCCCTGTCCCATGTGAAATCGGTTTGGTCCAGGACCTCGCCGTCTTCCGCGAGGCGCTGCTTGGCGATGCGGCGGCCCAGCGGGTCGTAGAGGTAGCGCCATCGGGTGCCGTCGGGCGTCGTCACGGATGTGAGGCGGTCTTCAGCGTCCCAGGCGTAGCGCCACGTGTCGGGCTTTCGCGACGGCCGCGAGATGCGGCGCAGGGTGGTGCGTCCTGCGGCGTCGTGGGTGTAGCGCACGGTGCCCGCGTTCAGGAGTGCGGTGCCGCTGTAGCTGCGCTCACCCCGGGCTTCTGGTCTGGCGTGCTGGGCGGGCCAGTTGGCAGCCGTCTGGTTGCCTGCCGCGTCGTAGGCGTAGGTCTCCGACCAGTTCTCGGCGTGGACGGCGGTGACGCGTCCCGCCGGGTCGAGAACGAAGCACTGCGGGCCGTTCAACTGGTCTTCGACGCGGGTGAGATGGCTGTCGGGCCGGTAGCTGTAGGTGCGGTGCTGCACCGGCGTGGTGGAGGCGGGTGCGGTGATGGTCTGGGAAGCCAGGCGTCCCGCCGGGTCCCACAGGCTGCTGAAGGTCAGTTGGCCCTCGCCGATGCGGCGGGCGGTCTCGCGGCCCGTCTCGTCGTGGTCGAAGGCGAGGGTGTGGCCGTCGGTGGTAAGACGGGTGCGGTTTCCGCCGGCGTCGTAGGCGTACGTGGTGACCGTGCCGGACGGGGTGACACGTCGGGTGCGACGGCCGAGAGCGTCGTAGCCGTGGGTGGTGACCCGGCCGCCGACGAGCTCGGCCGTGATGCGGCCGAGCCGGTCACGGCGGCAGACGAGTTCGGCGTCCGGTCCCGCTGCGGATATGAGGCGCCCGGCTGCGTCGTAGGTGTAGTCGGTCGCGTCGCCGTAGGCGTTCTTGCGGACGACGCGCCCCATGGCGTCGCGGGTGAAGCTGACGGTCTGCCCGGCGGGGTTGGTGCGGAAGGTGAGACGGCCGGCGGCGTCGCGTCCGTACTGCATGGTGCGGCCGTCGAAGTCGGTCTCGGAAATGAGCCGTCCTGCGGGGTCGTAGGAGTAACTCCACGTCAGTCCCTGGGGGTTGGTGACCCGGGTGAGGCGCAGCTCGGTGTCGTAGTCGAAGGTGTGGCGTACGCCATCGGGCCCGGTTCGTGCCGTGCGCAGGTCGAAGTGGCCGTATTCGTAACGGGTGACGGCGCCGGCGGCGTCGGTGTGGGTGAGGCAGTTGCCCTCGCCGTCGTACGTCCAGCCCTGCACGGAGCCGTCCGGGTCCTCGCGCCGGACGAGGCGGGCCTCCGGACTCCAGGCGAGCCGGGTGACGGCGCCCACCGGATCGGTGACCGCGGTGGGGCGACCGAAGGCGTCCCGTACGTACGTCGTCGTCCCGCCGAGCGGGTCGGTGACCGACATCGGCAGCCCCGCGGCGTCGCAGCGGATGCGAGTCGTCTCGCCCAACGGATCGGTGACGGAGGCCAGATGACCGCGCGCATCGTAGCCATACGCCGTGATAGCGCCAACCGGATCGGTGGCGGCCGTGACCAGACCCCGCTCGTCGCGCTCGTAGCGCCACTCGGCACCGTCCGCAGCCTTCTTGCGGACCGGGAGACCGTGCCCATCGTAGTCGACACAGATTTCCCCGCCGTCGGGCAGGACGACCAGCACGGGGCGCCCCGCGTCGTCGTAGCCGTACGCCGTCCTCGCCCCGAGGGGGTCGGTGACCGTGAGCGGACGGTGCCGCTCGTCGTAGGTGGTACGGGTGGTGTTCCCGCCCGCGTCGGTCTCGGCGCCGATCCGCAGCCGGCCGTCGACCACGTAGTGCAGGCGGTGGCCGAGGGAGTCCGTGACGCGCGTGACGTGATGGCCGGCGATGTCGGCGGGCAGGCCGTACTCGAAGACGGCACGGAGATGGCCCGCCTCTCCGGTGTGGGAGACGCAGCGGTCCTGCTCGTCGTAGGTGTAGGAGAACGAGCTGTCGTTGCTGTCGGTCCAGGAGACGATCCGCCCCCGCTCGTCCACGCCGTAGCGCAGGGCCGCTCCCGTGGAGTCGGCGACCGAGGTGAGGTGGCCCGCCTCGTCGTAGCCGTAGGACTTCAGGAGCTGGGCCGAACCGTCCTGCGCCCCACCCGCGAGGTGCAGCTCGGTAACGCGGCCGCCGGCGCAGCCGAACGTCAGCTCGTAGCCGCCGGAGTGGGTGACCGACAGCGGCTCTCCGGTCTCCTCGTCCCACTCGAACGAGAGCCAGCCGCCCGCGAGTTCGCCCAACGCGGCGATACGGGCGACGCCGTCGCCACCCGGCGGCGCACCGGCCGGAGCCTCAAACGTACGGGTCAGGCCGGTCACCGGGTCTGTGAGGGTGTACGAGCCGTCGACAGCGCGGTCCAGCGGCCAGGGCAGGCCCTCCCGCGGAGTGACGGGAAGCCCGGGCGCGGGATGGGGGTATGCGCGGACGCTGCCGTCGGCCGCGACGTAGACCACGCCCTCGGCGTCGACCTCCAGCCGCTCGTCCAGCGGGGAGGCCCAGGCGGCGCCGAACCAGCCGCCCAGCCGGTAGGCCGACTCGAAGGTACGGGTGAAGGTGAGCGGGAAGGAGCCGGGCAGCGAGACGTCGGCCTCGGAGAGGACCATCCGGCCGGTGGCCATGTCCACCGGCTCGTGGCGCAGGACCTTGCAGTTCAGCTCGCGGCCCAGATCGGTCAGCCGCTCGCGTACGGTCTTACGCGCACCCTGCTCGGCGCCCTCCTTGAGGCCCTCCTTCAGACCGGCCTTCAGACTGCTCTTGACCCCGCCCTTGACGGCGCCGCCCGCGCCCTTCCCTCCGGCCAGCTCGACCAGGACCTTCCCGGCCATCTCCCCCGGGTCGCTCCAGTTCGCGTTCTTGACCGCGTCGACCATGCGTTCGGGGTGGGTGGCGGTGGAGGCCAGCCCGGTGAGGACGCCGTTGACGTTCGTCGCGTAGGCGCCGGGGTGGGTGAGGTTGTACGGGTCGATCGGATTGAGCGTACGTGCGAGCTGGAGGGTCTCCATCAGGCCCTTCGCTGCGCCGGAGAGCATATGGATGCCGTTGAGGCCCATGCCCTCACCGAAGTCGCGGGCTCCTGAGGTGAGTTGGTCCATCAGCCCGGGCGCCGCCGGGGCGTCGTGCACCAGCCGGGAGATCGCCTGCCGCGCCTCCCGGGCGGCCGAGTCGCGCTGGCTTCGGGCTTCGGAGAGCAGATGCTGGGCGCGCGCCATGCCCTCCTCACCGGGGTCGGAAAACTTCCCCGGGCGTGGGCCTGGGTCTTCCCCTTCAGATTCGTTGGCCTCATTCCAGGCATCCACGCGCTTGTTGTGGGCCTTCAGGGCCTTGTCTGAGGCGGCCTGGGCCTTGTTGTAGGCGGCGATCGCTTCTTGGGCCTGGCCTTGCGCCCACTGCACCGTGGAAGCGAACGTCACGAGCGCCTTGGCCGCGCCCTCGCAGGCGTCGGCCGCACCCGTCCAGAACTTCGGCTGCGGGGCGATCTTCTCCCGGAATGCCTCCCCCGCCTCACCGCGCCACGATTCCGTGTCCAGGCCGCGCATCCCGGAGCCCACCCGCTCGAAGGCGCGGAAGAAGTCCCGTAGGTGCTCTGCGGTTTCGGTCAGCTCTTTGACCTCGCCGTGTATCAGCTCCTTCGGGTCCTCGGTCGTGCCGAGTTCACGTTCGGCGACCTTCGCGCCGAGGCCGTCGGCGGCCCACTCGCTGCCGTCCCGTACGGCCTCGGCCATTCCGCGTCCACCGACCTCGTCCAGCCCGTCCGCGACCTTGTCACCGGCCCATGCAACACCGTCGCCGAGTGCTTCACCGGCGCTGTCGATCCAGTCCCCCATCAGTGCGCACCCCCGCCGGTCGCGGCGCTACCACCGGTGGGTGATGACGTGGAGGCGTCTTGGCCGACCTGCTTCCACTGATCGCCCATCTCCTCGAAGTCCGGCAGCGAGTAGTCCGTTCCCGCGCCCTTCGTGTTGTCCTTCTGGATCTGCTCCCACGACTTCCCGGCCGCTCCGTCGGACGCGCGCATGCCCGCGAGCGGGTCGTTCGAGCCGGCCGCCGCGAGTTCCTTCAGGCTGTCGATGACGTATTGCTCCTGCTCGTGGTACAGGCCGGCGTTCAGGCGGAGTCCGACCGCCATCTGGTTCGCGTCGTGGATCTTCTCCTTCACCGCGAAGCCCCACCTGTCGCAGAACTCTTCGAGCGCCGAGGCCAGTTGCGCGTCGCCGGTCGCCAGCCCGGACATCGCCAGACGTGAGAAGCCGTTTCCCTGCTGGCTCGTGATGGAGAAGAGCCCTATCTCCTCCAGCTCGGCGATCGCGTCCTTCAGGCCGCGTTCGACCTTCTTCACGTCTTTCGGGTCGAACGTGTAGCCGCCGCTCACGCCACCGCCCCCTTGTGCGCTCGCAGGGAAGTGGCGGCGCTCGCGACGTCGTTCGGCACTGGGGTGGTCTCGGTTTCAGCTGCTGTTTCCAGTGCTGCCCGGTCCGGCACTATGCCCCTCATCGGCGGCAGCAGCCGCCCGTCCTCGGTGCCGGCGTCGAGTACGACTCCGCACCGCGACCTCAGTGAGGGGATGACTTCGTCCAGCAGCCGCGCGCCGTAGAGCGTCTGGAACTCCCATTCGCCGCCGGCTCTGCGGCCCTGGGCGAAGACGGTCAGGGCTTCCGGCGAGCTGAAGGCGTAGATCCAGCGCAGGCCGGCGAGTTCCGCGGACGCCAAACCCCCGTCCAGTAGCGGCACCAGCACCAGTTGGCGGCGAAACTCGCCCAGTCTGGCGAGCCCGTCCGCGAGTAACCCCGCCGTCGGTAACACGACGTCCCCCTCTTCATGTGACCAGTCGCTCCGCTTCCGGCCTCCTTACGGCTGCAGGCGACGACCAGACGAGAGGCGTGTAGTCCGTCGTCTGGAGCCGGTGGAGACCGGCCCGACTCGCCGAATGCAACGGCGGGCGGGGAGCAGTCATGATCAACACCTCGCGCACCACAGGCAACTTGGTGATTTCGTGAAGTTTGTGGGATTCACATGGTGTTAGGAGGTGTGGTGTGCGTGTTGAGGTCCATGCGCGATGGTGCCCGCGGGAGGCGCCAGCCCGTGGGCACAGCCGGGCGACGTACGGTCCGTCAGCGCTTTCGTCCGACGGCGGCGTACACCGCTACCTCGTCGTCGGCGACCGGCGGCGCCCCGGCGATCGGCTTCCAGCGGTGGGCCGGAACCACTCCGGGGTCGACAAGGTCCATGTCCTCGAAGAAGGCTGTGACCTCGTCCTTGTTGCGGACCAGCATGGGCATCCCGAGGTTCGTGTACTCCTCGGCAATGCGGGTGAGCCTGTCAGGGTCGAAGTCCGCGGTGACGATCGTGGTGACCAGGAGGCTGCCCGCTGGCAGCGGCTCCAGCAGGCGCCGCACGACGTCGTGGGCATCGTCGTGGATGAAATGCAGCATGCCGATGATGCACAGACAGACGGGCTCGGTGAGGTCCAGGGTGTTACCCAGGTCCGGATGCTGAAGGATGGCGTCCGGGTCACGCGCGTCGGCGAGGATGTAGGCGATCTGGTCCTGAGCGCTGCTGGTCAGCACGGCTTGGGCGTGGACGAGGACGAGCGGGTCGTTGTCCACGTAGAGCACTCGTGCTGACGGGTCCGCCTGCTGGGCGACTTCGTGCAGGTTGGGGGAAGTCGGCAGACCTGTGCCGATGTCGATGAACTGCCTCACGCCGCCTTCGGTGACGGCCCAGCGGGCCACTCGGTGCACGAAGGACCTGTTCACTTCCATACCCGTGGGCAGGCCCGGCCAGATGGCCTTCAGTCTGTGGGCTGCCTCAATGTCGACCTGGTAGTGGTCTCGGCCTCCGAGGAAGTAGTCGTATACCCGTGCGGAGTGGGGCACCGTGTCGTCGACTCCCTTTGGCGGCTGGTGATCCGTCACGCCCATATCCCCTCAAGTTGTTCCAGCAGAGCTCCCGGCCGGCTGGCGAGCACTGCTGTCCCGTTCATGTCTGCCATGTACTGGTCGACCATCTCTTTGCGGTCGCTGATCTCGGCCCGGTCAGCTCCCTGTGCGAGGACGAACTGGTCTGGAGATCCTGCCCCCGTGCGCAGGAGTCGCACCGGCGGCGTCGTACTCAGGGGGTGCAGGCCTCGTGGGGCGACCTGAACCCTCACGTCGGGGCGCTGGCCCAGTGCTCGCAGGTGCGCGATCTGTTCGCGCATCAGTTCCTCTCCGCCCACGAGCGTCTCCAGCGCGCCCGCTCCCATGATCTCCCAGATCGTGCAGCTGCTCTCCAGCACGCGCCTCTGCCGTTCCAGGAGCAGTTCGACACGACGGCTGATCTTCTCGGGCGACTGGTCCGGGCTCATGGTGTGCCAGATCGCTTCTTGGTACGCACCGGTGCGCAGCATGGGCGGGATGAGAGTGGGGTGCCACTCTCGGATTCGCTCGGCGACACCTTCGGTGGCGATCGTCTTGGACATCCACACGGGGATGACGTCCCGGAAGGAGTGCCACCAGCCCGTCCTGCTGGCTTCGGTGATCTTTCGACGGATCTCTTCGCCCACGCTGGCCGACGCTCGGTAGCAGCGCAGGAGTCGCTCTGCGTCCTCCCAGGTCACCGTCGATTCCGGGCGCTCGATGTACTCCACCTTCGACGGTGTCAGCCCGGTGGCCTGCGCGGCCTGCTTGCGGGACATGACGCAGCGATTGCGCAACTCCTGGAGGCGGCGGGAAACGGCGGCGTGGATCTCCGCAGGACCGGCGATCATCTGCCGCAGCTCTTCGACGTCGTCGGGCGGGGCGCCGTAGCAGTGCAGTAATCGCCAGGCGTCCTCCCACGTCACCTTGGAGCGCGCACCCTCGATCCTGGTGACCTTCGAAGCACTCATTCCCGTTGCGTAGGCGGTCTGTTCGCAAGTCTTGCCTGCGTCGTTCCGGAGCCGTTTCAGGTGCCGGCCGATGGCGGCATCGACCTCCGTCGGGCCTGACCGAGGTGCTGGCATGGGCGTCCCTCCCCCCGCGGCGCGTGCTCCGCGGTATATATGAGGTCATCTTGCCTTCTTCACGTTTTGCTCATTGCAGAATCGCTTGAGGGTGGCCAGGATGAAATCAGATTGACCGAAATAGAAACCGTCCCATCAGGCGGTTTTGCTAACTGAATAAGGCTAGTGGATCATCTCCAGAAAAGAGACCGGGTGGCCTTTTCTGGAAAACCGACCGCCGGTTTGTTTATCGTCCCGGATGCTAGCTCGGCTCAGGGGGAGAGCGCTACGAGGGCACGGGCCGCCACAGGCCGGCACGGAGGTGACCACTTCGAACGTAGTTGGCATGGCCACGCAAGTGAGGTGGCCGTAGAGAGGTCGGGGGTCAGATGGTGACGGCAGAGAACTTCATCCAGGGGGAGCGCCCGCTTCTGCGCTGCCTGTCCGAAGGGCCGCCGGATGCCGCGCTCCCCGTCGACGAGATTCTCCTCGACAGCGGAGATCTCCCGGCCGCGCTCAAGGGCGCGTTGGTGATC
Source organism: Streptomyces nanshensis (assembly GCF_001751255.1). Classification (GTDB taxonomy): domain Bacteria; phylum Actinomycetota; class Actinomycetes; order Streptomycetales; family Streptomycetaceae; genus Streptomyces; species Streptomyces nanshensis_A. The sequence continues at coordinate 134,390 of NZ_LJGW01000377.1, forward strand.
GCTTCCCTGGAGAGCCACGCCGCTGACCACGTCGCACAGTACGCCGACCACCTCGCACAGCGGGGAGCCGCCGGCCTGGTGCTGCTGGCAGGTCCGGCGATGAGCTTCTCCCGCGTCCAACTGCCCCTCTACGCACCGGTGGGGAAGCCCCGCGACGGGGAAGAGCTCCGTTCGCGGCTCCAGCGCCGTCAACTCGAGGCCGTACGGATCCAGCTGGCCGTTGAGCGGGAGCGCACCGCCGCGGAGCGGGAACGCTCAGCCCTGTTCGCTGAACTGATCACCCGCACAGACAGGATCCGGCGTAACGGGGAAGGCCCGCAGGAACTGCTGCCGTGGCTGCAAGCCAAGACCGGCGCGGCCGTCGTGACGTTCATGAAGGCGGAGGGGGAGACACCGACGGCGTCGACGGTCCCCCGCCGGGTCGTGCAGAAGGTCGCGAAGGGACCTCTTCAGACGGGCACCAGCGATGAGAATGATCACTACAGCCTGTTGCACGCCGTGGGTGTGACTCCCCCGCACGAGGTTCTCGTTGCCTCACGGCGCTGCCGGGACGGCACGTGGAAGCCTCTTCACCGGGAGTTCCTCATGCTGGCTGCTGCACAGATCCGCCACCTCAACGAACAAGCCTCCAGCCACGGCCAGCTCGACGAAGAAACTCGCGCTGTCGGCCGTGCGCTGGCACTTCAGCAGATCATGCGGGGGGACATCCCCGCTGCCCGTCGCACTCTGCCGGACCTGCTGCCCGACCTCCTCAAGACGGAATGGGCACAGATCGGGGTCCTTCGCTGCGCGAAGGGCGAGGACCGCCGTCCGATCCGTGACGTGGTCGACCGCGCCCTGGACGGCCGTGCTCTCGTCGTGCTGTGCCCGGCGGAGCCAACCGACGTACTCGTTCTCCACCCGCGCAGCGCGCCCGGCGCCCTCGCCGATTCCAACAACACGGTGGAGATCGCCCGCACCCTGGCCCCGATCGTCTCCGCTCGCCCCGAGCGGTTGCTGGGTATCAGCCACCCCACCCCGTGGATTCGAGCTGTCCTGGGCTACGTCATGGCGGCGCAGCTGCTGGAGCGTGCGGCGGTGAACAAGAACCGCATCGCCGCTGACGCGGACGACAGCAACCTCCCGATGGCGATGGGCCTTCCCGACTGGGCACGGAACTGGGCCACAGGCGTCCTGGCCAAGTTGAACGGCCTGCCCGAGGGCGTACGTCACGAACTCGTGCAGACGGCGACTCTGACGATCATGTTGGGGCCGAAGCAGGCCTCGCGCCTTCTGGGTACGGACGAACCGGAGTCGGGGGGACATCCCCACCGCGTCACCGTCTCCCACCAGCTCACGCGCTTGGAGAAGCTGCTGGAGCTCGGGAACGAGCGCGTCGACCGCGCCGTCCTGCTGTTGGCCCTACAGCTGTCCGGGCTCGAAGACACCCGCGACCACCGCAAGCGCACGTTGCGCGAGGTACTTCACTCCGAGAAGGCTCAGGCTCACGCCCGTCGGCTGCTCGACGGGCTGACGCCGGAGCAACTGGAGTTGCTGACGGACTTCTTCACCCTGGGCCGGGCAGAAGCAGCTCGCCGGCGGGGCTGGTCAACCAAGTGGATCACCCGCAAGCGAGACGACATCGCGGCGGCGATCGGGCGGTCGCTGTCGAAGACTTCGCCGCCGTGGGGGACTTACGACGTGCTCCTCGCCCTGGTCAGTCACCCGGACACGACCATGTCAGCTGACCTGCTGCCGGACCCTGCTCCGAGCTGTGTCGCGTTGTTGCCGGGGGTCGTTCCTTCGTGGGAGGCGCCAGAGAGCGATTGGGAGGCGTTCTCGCCGAGGACGGCGTCGGGCGAGGATCCGGGCGCCAGCCTCGCCTCCTGAGAGCCGGCTCGTCACGTGACCCACGTCGTGGTGGGCCCTCGACGAGCTCGGGGAGCCCGGCGAACGCACCGCGTCGCAACTCTTCCTCATCTCCAGCGGTTGACGAGCACCGTGTCGACGGATGCGAGAACCGGTGAAGCTCGGCGGGGTCGAGCCCGACGACGCGACCCCTCCCCCGACGCGGGTCGCCGGCCCTTCCCCGCCAGCGGCAGCAGCTCAGTTCGCCCACCTGCTCGCCCCCGGGAATGGCACTGATCGTGGCCCTCTTTGGGGTGGAGCGCGAGCGGTTCCCTGACGGTGGCATCCCCCGGGACGGGATGCTGGGGGGATGGACGAGAGGCTGCTGAAACGGCTGGACGAGGCGTTGCACATCCTGGCTGAAGATCCCGGGCACCCTCCGCACCGCCGGGACCTCGAGGCGGCGGACGAGGACGTACTGAAGGTGGTCCTCTCCGCTGCCGAGCGGGCAATCCGCGCACGCGACCAGGTCTGGGCGCTGGCGGCGACGTTGGTGGACACCGACGTGCCGCTGGTGATCTGGCCTGCGCGATCTCTGGACGATCATCACGCCACAGGCGAAGAGGCTGAGCGGGAGGACGAGCGGATCCGGCAGCGTACCGCCGAAGGCGCCCGCAACCGCGCACAGTGGCGCCGCGAGAACCTGCGGATGGTTCAAGAGCACATGGACGAGCGCGAGCAGCGGCTCGACGAGGAGTTGCAGCGCGTGGACGATGAGGTCGCCGCTGGTCCACCGCCGCGCGACCGCATGGGCTGGTGAAGACGGCAGCACCGAGGCGGCGGACCTCCTGCGCGCGAGAACTCGAGCTGAGAGGGCGCTCGGAGGGGGACGGTCCCACGACTCACGATGCTCCCGGGTCTTCGGAGTCGATACGGCTCAGGCGCTCGTGCAGTGCGCGGCGTTGGGCCGCCTCGCGGGCGAGTGCCTGCCGATGGGCTGTGGGGTCACGGTGGGCCTCGATGGCTTCGCGCACGATCGCGGCCAGGACGTCGGGCGGCAGGGCCTCAGCCTGGGTGGTGGCAGTGCCGGAGAAGGAGCGCCGGTCAGTCGCCTTGGGCGGGGCGGTGGGCAGGTCGTAGGTGGCGATCTGCTCAGGTGTGACCGCGAGCCGCTCGAACTCGACCTCGGTGCCCGCGGCGGAGGCGAACGCGATCACGTCCTCGGCGAGCGAGCTGAACAGGTGTTCACCACTCGGGTCGTAGTCACCCAGATGCAGGACGACGGTCGCCCGTACGCCGGCTGCCGCGCGCAGGGCCGCGTTGTGCTTGCCTGTCAGGCCGTCGAACCCTCCTCCCGAGAAGCAGGCGATGCCGAACTCGGCGCCGATGCGTGCCAGTTGAGGCACCATGCCAGCGGTCTCGCACCACAACTCAAGGCGGACGGGCTGCCCGGCCTGGCGGTCGATGCGGTAGTCGGCGACGGACGCGTCCACGAACGCCCAGAAGTCCTCGGGGCCGGCGAACGCGGGCGGGGCGTCCACGGCGATCTGCGTATCGTCCCGGATCGCGTCCCAGGGGATGCGGCCGGAGCGGCGGGCCATCCCGACGTACTCGCACATCCGCTTGTACTCGCGCTCCGTCTTAGTGAGTACCCCGTCGCTCAAGAGCACGTAGAACAGTTGGCGGAGGGAGACGGGCACGTTGTCGCGGTAGCGGTCGAGCACGCTCTCGACCGCCGCGAGCACCCGGAGAGTCTCCCGCTTGGGCCGCCAGCGCGGCTGCGGCCCACGAGGGCGTCTGTTCGGCATGGCTGCCTCCCCCTCCAGAGTCCGCCACGGTGTCCTTTTCCTCAAGAGCGTCCGGAGCGGGAACGTGGCCAGCGCGTTTGCAGCTCTCGGCGCTCCGGGTCGCGGTTGAGCCGGGCCGGACCGACGGCCTGCTGGTGCAGGGTCCGGCCCCGGAGCTGCTCATGCCATCGGGCCGTCTGCGCCGGATGCGCGCCAGGCCTGCTTCCCTCGGGCTCGCTGAACGGGTCTTCGACGTAGCGGACCGGCGCGGGTGAGGAGCGCGGTGCGGGCGTCCGCCGCCAGGTGGAGCTGGACCGAGACAAGCCCCGGACAGGAGCCGGCCTGTCCCGCCGGTCGCTCACCTCCGGGTGTTCTTTCCGCCTACTCTCCGTAATGGCAGGAGTGATGCTCATATACGTTGCCCTGCCCTGCCTCCGGCTGAAAATCAAAACCGGTTGGCCGGAAACGGGCTACCCAGCGGAAGTCCGAGTGCTACTCAAGGGAACGCCCGCTACGCAACGGAACACCTCGCGCTACGCAAGGGAACTCCCGCAGCGGCCGTGACGGCTTCTACGGTCCCTTCCAGACAGGCCAACCCCCTCTGTCTGGAGTTCTCATGGACCAGGACCAAGCCACGGTCGCCCTTCTGGCGGACCGCGATGTCGCCCCGCGGCTGACCCACTGGCTGCGGCAACGATCGGCGACCGCGGCCGGCTACGAGGTGGTCGACGTCTCCGAGATGGCAGGGCGCGGGCTCCTGCCTCGTCCCGCGCGTACTTTGATCAGCTATTTCCCGGATCCGGACCAGACGCGAGAGGTCATCTCTCCGTTGCTGGAGGCGCGGGTGCTGCCGGCCGGAGCGGTGTGGCTCCAGCTCGGCCCGATGGAGCTCCCCCGGGCGTACGGGTTCGCAATGCAGGCGCGGGCGGCGGAACTCCAGCTGTGGCACGCCCCGTATCTGCAGACTCCCGATCCGTTGGCTGATGAGCCCCCGATGGCCGTGGTGTGGGGGCCGATTTCCGTCACGAGCCGCGGACGGGTCGATGGACTGGTCCGGGCGCTCACCTCCCAGGCGGCGTGGTGCGGCCCGCTGGAGAACGCCCTGGAGACCCCCACCGCCTTCTCCCACGAAGCCGGGTTCGAGGGACTCGCGGACGCCGCACTGACGAGGCTCGATCCTCCCCCGCCACGTGAGTAGCCGATCCGCTTCCCGCCGTTCCCGCCCCTTCTGATCGAGGAGTTACTGATGACCGCTTCCACTGCCGGCTTCGACGTCGACTACCCCACCTCTCCCGCCGGTGACCCGATCGAACTTTCCGAGGGGATCACCGCCCACGTCCTGGTCTGGGGACGGACCGAGGAAGGAGAGCAGGTGCCCAAGGAGGCACGAGTCGTCTTCCAGCCCGGCGCAGTCTGGCCCGAGGCTGACGTCCACGCGGACAGCTGCGAGCTTGTCATCGTCATCGACGGCACTCTGGAAGACGAGAACGGCACCTACCCTCGCGGCACGCGCATCAGCGCACAGCGCGGCACCTCTCACCACCCGCGGTCCTCCGGCGGCTGCACGCTGCGCGTTCTCTACCCCGACGTCGTGGAGGTACAGCGCCCCGCTCCACCCGTTGCCGAGGGAGGCGCGTGATGAGGACGGCAGTCGCCTGCGAGCAGGACGCGCCTCGCCCCGGATGGGAGGCGCCGTCCTGCGGCGGCGATCACAGTGCATGTCGTAGGACGAGCTGGCGGCTCGACTCACGCGTCACCGGTATGCGGCAGCACGCCCGGCTGTTCGCCACGCTCCGCGCTCGAGGAGGCCGTGCTGCATTCCCCGTCAGCACCGCTCGCCTGTCAGGTCACAAGCCGCGAGGCACCCGGACCTCGGCCGAGGTCCGGGTGCCTCGCGGCTTGTGACCTGACAGGCGAGCGGTGCTGACGGGGAATGCAGCACGGCCTCCTCGAGCGCGGAGCGTGGCGAACAGCCGGGCGTGCTGCCGCATACCGGTGACGCGTGAGTCGAGCCGCCAGCTCGTCCTACGACATGCACTGTGATCGCCGCCGCAGGACGGCGCCTCCCATCCGGGGCGAGGCGCGTCCTGCTCGCAGGCGACTGCCGTCCTCATCACGCGCCTCCCTCGGCAACGGGTGGAGCGGGGCGCTGTACCTCCACGACGTCGGGGTAGAGAACGCGCAGCGTGCAGCCGCCGGAGGACCGCGGGTGGTGAGAGGTGCCGCGCTGTGCGCTGATGCGCGTGCCGCGAGGGTAGGTGCCGTTCTCGTCTTCCAGAGTGCCGTCGATGACGATGACAAGCTCGCAGCTGTCCGCGTGGACGTCAGCCTCGGGCCAGACTGCGCCGGGCTGGAAGACGACTCGTGNGGCGCCGTCACGGGCGGATGCGCTTACAGATGTGCCGACATCGCAGCCGGCGGGAGTCCCTGAGGTTCGCCAGGGTCCCCAAGAGGGCCATGTCGGGCGGGATCCGCACCGCTTACGTGGCCTGACGCGGCTCTTAGCCGTGTGATCGCGTGGCGCGTCTGACATCTCGCTGAGCGAGTTGCCGCCGAATCTTGTCGCAGGGACTTCGGCCACTCAACTCCCCTTCAGCGGAGCGATGTCACCGACGGGCGCGGGGCAGCCGGAACCGTCGCAGTAAGAAATTTGGCGCCGCCTACCCCGCGCCTCCACACCGTATGGGCTCTCCCGCGCTCATGCGACCCCATCGCCTCGTCGTCCGTATCCGGACCATTTTCGGGTCCACGAAGGGCAGTCCCATGCAGCACCATCCGCACCACCAGCCACTCCGAGCTCAGCCTTGCCGGTGCAGCGCCACATCCCTGCCGGCTGCGCAGCCGCTTGCGATGACACGGCGATGGTGACGGCCCGCCCACTGAACATCGGAAGCGCCGTGCAGCGCTGCGTCCTGGGCCGCCCCGCGGCCGCCCGGCCTCGCTGGGGCCACGCAACCGGCGGCCCAGCCAGGTCTCCACTCACTTCCGTCCGGAGATACCGGGCGGATTACCCGAAAGGCTCATCATGACAACCCGTTTCGCTCAGCGGCTGGCCATAGCCGCGGCCGTGCCCGCCCTGCTCGGCGGCGCGATCGCTGTCGCTCCCTCCGCCGCGGCTGAGGAGCACAGCCCCGTCACGGTCAAGCGGATCCTCGACACCGAGAGCTGTCACGGCAAGAACAAGAACATGGACATCAGCAAGAACAACGTCCAGTTGCGGAAGGGGCCGGACACGTCGTACGCCTCGAAGGGGTCGCTGCGGAAGGGTACGAACTTCCGGTACTACTGCACGTACCGACCCGGCACGTTGATGGCCTGGTACTACGGCAAGGTCACCTCCGGCTACCACTCCGGCACCAAGGGATGGGTCCGGGAAGACATGGCCCGCTGACGTCCCTGAACCGCTCAGCACCTCATGGCCAGCACGGCCCGGGATGACGACGCCGAATCTTGTCGCAGGGACTTCGGCACCGTGCAACTCCCTCTCAGCCGTGCGCCTGGCGCGGGCGGCCGGACCGTCGCAGAGCTACGCGCCGGCTGCCCGCGCCCACTTCGTTGAGCGGATCTCGCCCCTCACCCGTGATGCTCCGTCGTCGCCGTCGTCGGCAGGCGTTCTTTCAAGGAGAGTCGGATGGCTGATCCCGCCCCCCTCAACTCGCTGCACGAGTACCGCTCCGTCCAACCGGCTAGCGGCCGCACCCGCAGTCGGCACGGTGCTCTTGTGCACCACGCAGGTGTGCTCGTAGCGGCGCCGTCTCACGCCCGCCGGGCGCGCTCCGCGCAGATTCGTTTCGTCCCCGGTCTGGCCGAGCCGCCTCTTCGTCGGGGTGCGGCATGAACCAGCGCTTTCTGCACGTCGTCGGCTTCGACCACACGTTCTGCCCTTCGACATCCTCATCGGTGCAGCTCGGCCTCGCGGCGGGATGCCACCACGAGGTGCTGTGGCTCGAAGCTGCCCTCCGCCGTGGGGAGATGACGGCGGCTGAGTTCGCCGCACGGACCCACGCGTTGTGGTCCGAGCCGCGGCGCCGGCTCACACCTGAGCACGTCGCGGAGGTCTTCGACCGCGCGCCGTGGATCGACGGTCTCGACGAGGTCCTGGAGGATATCCGCGCGCGCGGTGAGTTCAGCGTCCTGGTCACGATGAGCCCGGACTTCGTCGCGAACCTGCTGCAGCACCGCGAAGGTGAAGCCGGCGGCTTCGACTCCGTCATCGCTCAGCCGTATCCCGCGCTCACCGACACCGGTTTCGCGGGGCCCTTCGACAGGGCTACGGCCCTGGTCCCGGCGGACAAGCCCCGCCTGGTCGCTGAGCTGCGCCAGGAGTTGGGAGTCGAGGTCGAGGCGGTCGTCTCCTACGGCGACTCGCTCCACGACATCGCCGCGGGCTATTGGTCCGTGGCGGTCAACGCACCACAGGCCGTTCAGGACGCAGCCGATGCCAGCTACTCGGGCGGAATGAGCTGCGACTTCTGGGCTGTCTACCAGCTGGGGCGTGGACTGCTGGAGTACCGCTGGGCAAGTCCGCGCCCCACGAGGCCGGTCTCGTGACGGCCACTCCTGCCGCCGAGGGCGCCAACTCCGGCTGGGGCGCGGTACTTCGTGCGCGTCACGCCCGCCACCTGCTCACCTCCACTCTGATCGGCCGGCTGCCGCAGGGCATGATGGTCATCGTCATCGTGCTCGCGGTCCGCGCGGACGGCGGCAGCTACTCCTGGGGTGCCGAGCTCGCCGCTGCCTACGGGCTGGCGTTCGCGGCCGGGCAGCCGCTGCTCGGCCGGGTGGTGGACTATCACGGGCAGACGCTGCCGATCGTCGGCGGAGCGCTCATCGCTGCCATGGCTTCCGCAGTCCTGGCTATGCCCGGGGTGGTGCTGAGCGCCGCGGCGATGGTTCTGGTGATCGTCGCCGGTGTGAGCTCGCCGCCGCTTGAAGGGTCCATGCGCGTCCTGTGGCGGACCCTGGTCCCCGCACACCGTTTGCCGTCTGCGTACAGCATCGACAACGCCGCGCAGGAGATGGCCCATGTGGTGGCACCGCTGGCGGTTGGCGGAGCCGTCACCCTCGGCGGGCCGAACGCCGCGCTGATGACGATGGCTCTCCTGGGAGTCGGCGGTGCAAGCGCCATGGCCGTCTCACCGCCGTCCCGGGCCTGGCGGTCCCGCCGGCGATCCACCGGAGCGCTGGGCGCGCTGCGCCTGCCGGGTATGGGGCTCTTGCTGCTCACGCTCGTGGCCGTGGGCGGCAGCGTCGGCGCGTTCTTCGTCGGCGCGAGCATCGCCTCCGAGCAGTTGGGGGCTGGGTGGGTCGCGTGGGCAGCGCCGATGACGCTGAGCCTCGGCGCGATCGGCGGCAACGCCCTGTACGGGCCACGCCAGTGGACGCTGTCGGTTCGCCGCCAACTCATGCTGGCTGCCAGCGGATTCGCTGCTGGATGGGTTCCGCTCACCTTCGCCTACAGTCCCGCGACGGCGATCTTCGGCGCCTTCCTTGCCGGCATCCTCTTCGGCCCGCTGCAGACGATCGCCTTCCAGGCGATCGATCTGCTCGTCCCGCGCGACCTGATCACCGAGGCCTACAGCTGGCTTGTCGCTGCCATCGGGATCGGGATCTCGTGCGGCAGCTACCTGGCCGGGGCTCACTCCATGCGCCTGGGGACGATCCCGCTGCTCGCGGGCCTGCTCACGGCGCTCCTGGCCCGCACCCTCAACCGCCCGCTTCAGCGGGCAGAAGACCCCGCTGCGTCCGCCTGGTCCCGGGCGCGGCGGTCGACGGAGACTCCCGCTCCCTCGTCGGTCTCCGTCCGCGCCCGAGCCGGCCACATGGGGGTGTGGACCGGCTCGGGCGCACCCCTCGCACGGGTCCGCCGCTACTACCGCAGGAGGCACTGATGCCCTCCGCTGCGAAGCAAGCCGCCCTGGACCACAGGAAGTTACTGGTCACGGCATGTAAGGATCATGTGATGACGATTTTCGAATGCGTGTTCGCCAGTGCGCCGGCGTCTCGGTCCGGCCGTCGGGCGACCCCGCGTCAACTCTCCCTACAGCGCCGCCTCGTGAGCCGGTGATGCCCCGTGAGTACCGAAGAGACCGAAGAGTTCAACGACGTCGACGAGCCGGAGTCCGCGGAGCCCGGGACCGCGACGATTCAGCCGGCGCGGACGTGGCCGCAGTACAACGTCGACCGCGCCCGCGCCGAGCTGATCGCGATGGAGATGCTCCTGCGGGGTGCGTCCCACTTCCGGGTCCGGCAGACCACCAAGCTCTCGAGCCGGAACGTGCGGCGGCTGGCACAGCTGCTCGCTGAGGAGGCGATGGATCCACCGGCGCCACGGAACGTGTGCCGCCGTCCGGTGCACTCCGGGGGGCAGCCGTATCAGCGCAAGACCGGTGAAGCGGACGCTGAGAGCCCGGCCGAGCCGGAGCAACTGGCACTCCTGCCGGAGTAGTTCCGGCGTAGCTGAGCCGCTCTGACCTCTGCCCTTCAGGCCCGTGCGCCGCCGCGGGTCTACTTCGTGATCTCAAAAACTTTCGGACACAAATGACTAATAGGCGCAAACCGCACATACCGAAGACGGCTTCGAAGGTCCCGGAAAGCGAGCAGTGGATCTCCCGCACCAGCGGGCGCATCGCGTCCGACGGCTACTCCTGGATGCAGGCGGTGCACTGGGCCCACGACCGCGGGGCCTACCTCGTCGGCCGCTCGCACGGCCCCCGGCGGATCGGGCGGACGACGCTGCGCCTCGCCCAGGAGCTCTCCCGTCTGACGCCCTGCCGGCCAGGCGTCGACTACCTCGCTCGCGTGCTGCACATCTCCCCGCGCACCGTGAAGTACCACCTGGGGATGCTGCGGGAGACGGGCCTGATCGCCTACGAGAGAAAGGGCACCCGCGTCCGCGGGAGAGGCGGCAGGGCGAGCGAGTTCCTGCGCACCATCCCTGCGGCCTTCGACGAGGCGCTCGGTGTGCGCACCGGTCCCTCCGAGCGCCTCATCCGCTCGGTGCGCGGCATCTCCGCCGGCGGTCGGCCGGTGATGAAGCGACTCGGGGCGAAAGCGCGGCGGCGCGTGCCGCGGCGGTCTGCGCGTCGCACGACGCGTGCTACGTCGGCGGCAGCTCGTTGCACCCCAATGGGGGTGGGTTCCGGTAGTTCTTCGAGTGCGGGTGGTATTCCCCCTGAGAGCAAGCTCGTGGGCGTACGCGGCCGGGACTCCCCGGCACGAGCCGGTGGGGCTGTTCCTCGTCGGCGGCTGAACGCAGTCGGGCGGCGCTACCAGCTCGCTGCGCAGCTCGTGGAGTCCGTCGACTGGCTCCACCGCGCGTCCGTTCCGCGGATCGCCTGGATTGTGCGGTGCGTGGCCGACGCCGGCTGGACAGCCGCCGAAGTGATCGCCCTCCTCGACCACGTACCCGCTCCCTGGCCCGTACGCCGCCCGTCCGGCTTCCTCGCCCGCCGTCTCAAGGGGGCTCACCTGCTGTACGACACGCCTGCCAAGCGTGAGGCTCTCGTGGCCGCCGTGGCCGCGCACCGCCAGGTCGCCGAGACCGAGCAGCACGTGCCCGTGGTCACCGAAGGTCCCTGGCGGCAGCCGGACAGCCCCGCCGTCACGCGCCACGTCGAAGCGGTCTTCGCCCGGTTGCGGCAGGACGACGACGGTGACGCCCTCGAGGCATTCGCCGTCGGTGAGGACGGCCTGGTCGACCTCCACCAGCTGTCGACCGACGAGATCATCGATCTGCGCGCCGCCGCACAGAAGGATCCCGCCCTGATCCGGACCGCCCTCGCCGAGTACGGCGAGGCCTACACGCGGCGGCTGTTCACCCGTGCCCTCGTGGACCAGGTCGAGCGCCTGAGCAACTGCCGTCAGCTCGCCCTGCACTGCCTGGGAGGCCGGCTGTGATCCGGCATGACACCGCCGCCAGCGATCCCAAGATCTGCGACCTGCCGGCGAGATCTCGACGCGGCGCTCGCGACGGCAAGCGGCGGCACTTACCGACGGCGCGCCCCGCCGGTGCTCCAGCTCCCGACGACTGACCGCACGCCCATCCCGAACAACGCGAAAGGACAGCTCATCTCATGAAACTCACAGCTCAGAATCCTCCCGGGCCTGGCCTGGAGCCTCCGCCGCGTCGCACCGCCTCCACCATCACCGACCCCGAGCTGGAGGCACTGTACGCCGAGCGCGACGGGTTCCGTTGGCTGCTGGTCATCGCCCTGATACGGGGAGCGTCGAAATGAACACACCGATCCGGCGCGAGTACGACGTCCTGCCGTGCATGACGACTGATCCCGAGGTCTTCCATGACGACGCCACTGTCGGACTGGCGAAGTCACTGTGCCTGTCGTGCTCGCTGTGGGACCTGTGTCGGTCCCAGGCCCGTGAGCGCCGGGAGTGGGGCACCTGGGGTGCGGAGACAGCTGCGGAGCGCGCGGCGGCAGGCTATGCGCCGCGGGGCTGGCGGTGGGATCGGCCGCAGCAGCAGAGCGGAAAGAGGAAGAGGACCAGGAAGACCCCGGCCGGGAAGAAACGCGGCTGACGTCTTCCCGGCTGGCACGCCCATTCCGCGGCCCGGGCAGGCCCCGGCTTATTGCGGTGCGCCGGGGCGGTCCCCGCTCCGCCGCGGTGATGGTCACCTCGCCATCTGCCGGGCCGACCGCAGGACTTGGTCGACGCGGCAGTGGGTGTAGAGGCGACGTGCATAGGCCTCTCCCGCGTGGTCCAGGGCGAACCGGACCAGGCTCGCATCGCGCGCTGCTTCAGCCCGCAGCGTGAGTACGGTCTCCGGCGGCAGGTCCTCGAGCGCTGGCGGCGGGGCCGCGTCATCGACGTCGCAGCTCCCGCCCGCGTCGGAAGCCGGCCGGTGAAGCGCCGCCGTGAGAGCAGCATGGACCTGCCTGCGCACGTGCGCGCTGGCGGGGGGCCGCCAGGGGCCGTCCCACTCGGCGTGCCGCGCGGCCGCGGCCCGAGGGGAGTCGCGCCACGCCTCCACCGTGCGGGCACGGCTGGCCGGATCGGTCCAGCCCGGCATCCCCTCGGCGTTCTTCAGCCTGTAGGCCAGCAGACCTGAGGGACGCACGACCCTGCGGGGCGCATCGGTCGTATCCAGGAATGCTCGGACCTCGTCCGTGGTCCATCCCGCGTCGGCCACACGTCGGATGACCCAGGCGATCCGCGGGACCGACGCCCGAGCGAGCCATGGCACGCTCCTGATCAGCTCGGCGGCCATCCGAAACCGGCGGCCCACGGCGTTCACCCGGCGGGCCCGCCGGGAGGTGATCTGCTTTCGAGCGGGATGGCCGTCTTCCCCGCCGAGCTTGTCCTCAGGGGGAAGCGCCGTAGGGCCCGCACCGGAAGAGGAAGAGCAACCATCCTGCATTGGGGTGCAAAGGCCCCTGGCCGACCGCGACGTGGACGTCCTGGACCTGGGGCGGCGCCGACGTGCCCGACGGCGGGCCCGCTTGCCCAGCTTCGCGATCTCCTCCCGGTGCTCCTCCGCGATCCCCACCGGCCGTCGTTCCCGCGCAGGCTTGCCGTCGTCGATCACCGTCCGGATTCCCAGGGCGCGGTCGAACGCCACCGGGATCGTGCGCAGGAACTCGCTCGCCCTGGCGACGCCACCGCGCAGCCGCGTGCCCCTGGCCACGTACGCGATCAGCCCGCTCTCCCGCAGGATCTCCAAGTGGTACTGGACGCTGCGCCGGGACAGGCCAGTGAGCTGGATCAGGCGTCGGAGCCCGGGTCGGCACGGCGTGAAGTCGCCGAGGACTTCGGCGAGTTGGATCGTGGTGCGGTTGAAGCGGGGGCCGTGGCGGCGCGCCGACTCGTGAAGACCGGCGCCGTGCATCCAGTGAACGGCCTGCATCCACGCGTACCGATCGGTCGTGACCCGGCCGGCCGTGGTGGCCATCCACTGCCGAGCCGGTGCCACGCGCACAGCATCGTCCTGCGCCGCTGCCGAGTGGGCAGCGGGGCGCGACTCGCTGCTCACTGCGCACGCGCCTGCGCAGGCCGGGTTCGGGACATGTGGCATCGGCGCTCCCCTGCGATCTGGGGAGCCGCACGCAGCGCATCACTCAGCGAGAAGGGACGAATCAGCGCCTGGCGCTGGTCCGCTTGAGAGGCGTCCTTATGCTGTGTGAGGTGAGCCCTGGGACTGGCAGGTCGAGGGGTTCACGCAGCAGCGTCCGCGCTGCATACGACTCTGAGGCTTTGCTGGCTGGAGTCGTTACTTGGACGGCCGCCTCTGTGAGCGCAGAGGCGGCCGTTGTCTTACGGGAGTGGTCGGGTCACAGAGTGCTGTGTGGGGCCGGGCCGGGCCGTACCTACGGTGCCGGTCGTGGTTGTTCGCCGGAGGCGGCGTGCTGGAGCGGTGCGACTGGGGAATCCGGAGTACCGGTACTGGTCGTCGTCCGCGTGCTCAGCGGGGTGCACGGACCCAGGCGATCGTCGGGGCTGGGCTGAGCGGATGGCCAGATCGTACATGCGGCGGCGCCGGCCAAGATCAAGGCTCCCTTCCGTACACGATCCGGACCCTGTCACCTCGGGTGATGGCGACCGTGACGCCAACCGGCTCCTCATCCGCGCCACGCCGAATCCGGGCGTGCTGGGACACCGGAGTGCCAGGGAGGTCTTCGAGCTCAAAACTTGCGACCTCCTCGATTGCCGGCATCCGGGTCGTCACCTCCTGCTCCTCATCGTCCGCCGACGTGCCATCCCGGGTGGCCTCATCGGGCTCGGTGACCGAAGCGCCGGCACCTCCCTCGTCAAGGGCGTAGTGGAAGAGGAGTTGAACGGGCTCGCCGTCCACACAACGCAGCTGACGGCTCACGGCAACCGGTGTTCCCTCGTCGACGTTCAGCCACCGCGCGACGTCCGCATCCGCTTCCTCCGTCGTGGTACGAGGATCGAACGCCGAGGGAATCCGCCCCTGAGCCAGGACCTGTCCCGCCCAGTCGGCGTGACCGGTGTCCGGCCTCCACTCGAGGTAGTCGTACGTACGGACGAAGACACCGAGCCCCTGTCGCCCGACGAGCACACCGCCGTCCTTGAGCAAGGTGATGGCGTTGTAGATCACCTTTTCGCTGACCTGGAATTCGCTCGCAAGCTTCGCAGTGCTCGCGAGCTGGCCGCCTGGCGCGTAATCGCCTGAGGCGATCTGCGCCCGGATGGCGGCAGCGACCCCCCGAGCGGTCTGTGGTTTTGGCCGCGTCATGGGACCGGACCATAGCGCAGCTTCCCATCGGAGGTCATAGCCGGGCACTGGACGCCAAGGGCCGCTCCCCCACGGCTTCAGCGCCACACCGAAGCCCGTTCTTCCCCTCGGAAGTTACATCACTTCCGAGGGGAAGTGTTGACGTGCCTCCGAGTGCGGTCTACGGTCGTGGCACTTCCGATGGGAAGTACGGCTGCGGCCGGGCGTTCCCCGGTTCGCAAGGTGCCCCTATGCCCCTTTCGGTCCGAACTCTCGTTGCAACGCGCCTCGCTGCGGCCGACGGAGTTCGTACGCGCCGTGCTCGTTGTCAACTCCACAGCGCGATCCACGCCTGAGCCGCGGACCTGCAACAGGTCTGCGAGGCGTGGAGACCAGTCGGTGAGAAGAACAGACCTCGGGGTCACACCCAGGGCGCTGCCGACACCGACTCAAAGCACCCGTGCGGAAACACCTTCGCGCCGCCATGACCTCCGGGACGGATCTCCCCGGAGCGAGCGAGACCCGCACGTACGAGATGAGGTCCCTATCCACCGTTGCTCCCCGCTTACGTAGCGGGGAGCAACGCGCACATCCCACTGCCGCGATCCGTCCGTATCGCCCGTATGGGCACGTCCGGGTCGCCATTCGATCAGGAGGTTGCCATGGACTGGCGCCATAACGCCGTGTGCCGTGAGGAAGACCCCGAGCTGTTCTTCCCCATCGGCAACACCGGCCCCTCGCTGGTGCAGATCGAGGAAGCGAAGGCCGTCTGCCGCCGCTGCCCCGTCATGGAGCAGTGCCTGCAGTGGGCCCTGGAGTTCGGCCAGGACTCAGGTGTCTGGGGCGGCCTGAGTGAAGACGAGCGCCGCGCGATGAAGCGCCGCGCCGCCCGCAACCGAGCACGGAAGAACAGCTCCTGACGCGCAGATCACAGCGCCGTCGACCTGCCAGCGGCCGTCTCGGCGAACAAGCCCCGCTAGATCCGCGGCCCCGCGCGCGTGCAGGCGCATCGGGGCCGCGAACAGCAACCACCCCGGATCTCGCCAGATCTCAATGGAGTTGATCGCGTGAACAGCACTCTGCCTGATGGTGCGCCCGTCCAGGTACCCGGCCTCGCCGCGACGAGGAACGCCGGAGGCCTGTCGTGAGCGCACTCAGGTTCCTCTTCGCCGACCGCTCGCGGCACGGGGTTTCCGGCCGTGGCGACACCATGGGCCGGCCCCACCGGACCCCTCAGGCTGCGGACCGCGCGGGCTGGAGGCAGTACGACGCCACCGACGGATTCCGGCCGGGCAAGTCCCGCCGCCGGGGGTTCCTCCGGAGGCGCACGTGAGCGGCCGCCAGCGCACCGTTCGAGGCGTGGCTTCCGGCGTGATCCGGGCCGGCCGTCTCACCAAGCCGGCTCCCGGCCCGGCCATGGCGGGATCAGAGCTCAGGCCCGTACGCCGGCGCCAGGGCACGACCTCGCCGCCGACGGACGGGGCCGTACTGCTCGAACCCAGCGACGAGACGGCCACCGGCGGGTGAGGCGTGAGGCGGCCCCGGACGAGTGCCGGGCTGCGGCGCAGGCCGGGGCCACCGGCTGCAAGCAGATTCGCCAGCCAGGGGCGCCTGGTCCCTCATGACCACGGCGTCTCCGGCATCGCCAGCTCCGTCCGCCACCGCCGCGGTCCGGCCACGCGGCCGGAGCTGGCGCGGCCCCGTCAGCAACTCGCGGGGACGGCAGAACCCCGTTGTCCCCTCTGCGTCTCCGCCGCTCGGAGCCGCCTTGTACAGGAGAAGTACGGTGACCAGCACTCCCCCTGCCACATCCCCGGCGGCCGCGGCCGACGAGCCGGACCGGCCGCCGCTCAATAAGGCGCAGCGCGCGATCGTCGGTGTCGTGGTCGGCGGCGCGGTGGTGATCGCCGGTATCGGCTTCGCCGGCTCGTACGCGGCCGTACGGGACCTCGCGATCCGCAAGGGTTTCGGGGCGTTTGCCCACGTGTTCCCGCTCGGCCTCGACGCGGGGATCCTTGTCCTGCTCGCGCTGGACCTGCTGCTGACCTGGCTCCGGATGCCCTTCCCCGTGCTGCGGCAGACCGCGTGGCTGCTGACCGGCGCGACGATCGCGTTCAACGGTGCCGCGGCCTGGCCCGACCCGCTCGGGGTCGGCATGCACGCCGTCATCCCGGTCCTGTTCGTCGTGACGGTCGAGGCCGCCCGGCACGCCATCGGCCGGCTGGCCAACATCACCGCCGGCCGTCACATGGAGCCGATCCGGTGGATCCGGTGGCTGCTGTCGCCGTTCCCCACGTTCACGCTGTGGCGACGGATGAAGCTGTGGGAGCTGCGCTCGTACGACCGGGTCCTCGAACTCGAGCAGGAGCGCCTCGTCTACCGGGCCCGCCTGCGCTCCCGATTCGGTCGCCTCTGGCGCCGCAAGGCTCCTGTCGAAGACCAGCTGCCGCTGAAGCTCACCCGCTACGGCGTCCCGCTCAAACGCGGCAGGACCCTCGCGTCGGCCCCTCCGCCGACACCGCGCGACGCCCTGGACACCCACGTCGCCGACGCCCTCGCGCTCACCTCGACCGCGAACGCAGCGCCGGCGCCCTCCACGGGTGAAGTCGTCAGCCGTCCTTCGCGGCCCGTGAACACCGGCGCCGGACAGGCGCCCGCGGCACGCCCGGCAAGCGTGAATCCGACGGCCGAGCGTGAACCGGGCACCGTGAATCCGGATGCCGGGCGCCGCGTGAACCCGCCGGTTCACGCCCCGGCCAACGGCCCCGTGAACGGTTCACGCGTGAACCCTTCACGGCCGGGCGTGAACGGGGCTGCGAGCGGGGCCAATTCACGCATGAAGCCGTTCACGCCCACCGTGAACGGCGCCGCCGTGAACCTCGTGAACTCTGTAAATCAGCAGGTCACGAGCACCGTGAACGGGTTCACGCCGATCGCGTGGCCGCGTGAATTCACGCGTGAAGCCGAGACCGTGAACCGGCAGGACTGGAGCGTGAAACACCCGGTGCATCTGCGTGTGCCCCAGCCGGCCGACCGTGAACCGGGCGACGTGAACGGCGCCGGCGGCACCGTGAACCCGGAACCGGACGAGGCCGTGAACGAGGACCGCGACGGCCGTGAAGAGGAGAGCGTGAACGACCGCGCCGTGAATTCACGACGGACGGCTCGCGCGTACGCCGCGAAGAAGCCGGAGCCGAGTTCGGTTCGCGCCACCCTCGGCGCCCCGAGACGGGAGGCGGCGGAGCGGGCCCAGGCGGCTGCCGACTTTCACGCCGCGAAGAAGGCGAACCCGAACCTGACGCAGAAGGACTTCGTGAAGGGCTACGGCCGCTCACAGCCCTGGATGACCAAAGCCCTCAAGGAGGAGGCGGAACGCCAGGCCGAGGCGGCCGCCGATGGCTGAGCCGAACCGCGAAGACCCCCGCACGTCCTGTCCGGGGCCGGGCGGACAGCCCGGCCCCAGAACTCAGGCCAGGCCTGCGGCAGGGCCGCTGACCTGCCACGACGCCGACCACAACGAGAAGTTCATACAAATGCTGATCCACCTCGCCCTCCAGGGCGAGCGGATCACCGGAGCCTCCGAGGAGGGAGGGACCATGACATCCGCAGACGAGCAGAGCGACCCGTTCCACACCCCGCTGCCGGACGAGGCGCCCCCACCCCCGGCGGCCGCCGAGGCAGCGGGCCGGGACGGTGGCCAAGCGCCGGCACCAGCCCCGGCCGACGCGCCGGTAGATGGTGTAGATGCGCAGGTCAACACCATGGAGGAAGGGACTCAGACTCCCCGGGGGAGCGGGGCGGAACGTGTCGCTCCGCCGATGCCGGCCTCGCCGCCCGGGACGCCGGAGAACGCCCCGGAGTGGTGGCGCGGCTCCCGGGACGAGCCGAAGAGCGCGCCTGCTGCGGGCTCGCCACGCGAGTCCAAGCCGGGCTGGTGGGACCGCCTCTACAAGGACCAGGACGCGGACCTCGACACCTACACCGGGCACGTCCTGACCGTGCCAGCCGACGGCGAACCGGTCCTCATCGAGGCCCGGAAGGACTCTGAGCCCGAGGTCCCGGAGCCGGATGAGGCCGCAGCCGAGGAGCCCGCCGCACGCGGCCCGGCCCTCGGTGTTCACAGGCCTCAGCCGACGCTCCGGATCCGTACGCCGACGGTGAAGCGGTGGCGTCCCACCAGGTTCTGGCGCGTCATCACCTTCAACGGGACCGCCGCAGCGGCCGGCAGCGCCATCGGCCTGAACGCCTACTTGAGCCAGTTCCCGCCGGCCGCTGTCACCGCCGCCGGCGGACTACTCGGGGCGGGTATGGCGCTCGCCGGAGGCGTCACGGCGTGGAAGGCCGCGGGAAGCGACAAGCTCGCGCCGTTCGTGCCGTTCGGCGCCCTGGGCCGCCTCGGCGCGGTGTTCCTCTCGGCCGAGGTCGGACGTCAACTCGGGCAGGCGTTCCTGCCGCATACCTCCGACACGGTCGCCCGCTACGTCGGCCTGAGCCAGACCGACACCTCCCTGCTCGTTGTCGGCCTCACCATGTGCGGCGCCTCGGGCTGGCTGGTGTGGCGCACGCGCTACGGCGGCCTGCTCAAGCGCTGGCTGGCGCGCGTCCCGCTGGCCACATCCCTGCTCGTCTGCGCGCTGTACTCCAGCGGCCCCGTCATCTGAAAGGCCTCACTCCGTGATTCCCACGAACACCGTGCTCGCCGCCCCGTCTTCTGGCGGCGCCAGCCTCACCCAGGGCCTGGGAGCAGTCGGTCTCTCGTCCCTCGCGGCCGCCGGTTTCATCGTCCTGATCATCGCCATCCGCAACCGCTCCAAGCTCACCAGGAAGTACGTCGAGGACCGCCGCTACCTCGCCGGGCTCGCTGCCGTGATAGGCGTGCTGTTCACCATCGCCGGGGGCACCTGGCGGATGATCGCCCAGGGCACCCACGACCTGGCGACTTCGACCCTCACCGATCCGAACATCGTCGCCGGAGTCTCCCCGGCCGGCATCGCCTTGATCCTGACCACCCTGGCCTTCCTGCCCGAGTGGCAGAAGCGTCTCCCCCCGGCGTTCTTCGGCCTGGGGGCGGGCGTCTCCTGGGGAGTGGCCGGTGCCTTCTGGGGGATCCTCTTCAAGGTGATCGGCGCGATGCTGGAGAAGCTCGCATGAAGGGGCTGCTGAAGGAGATCAGTATCCCGTTCCAGGGCATCAGGCAGGCCCCGCGGCTGCTGCTCGTCCCGCTGATGACCGGGTCGCTCCTCATCGCGTCGTTCGGGCTGCGCAGGGTGGCCCTGGTCGTCAAGCTCGGCTGGTTGGCGGCCGTGAGCCTTGATGCTTCGCCGGTGAAGACCGCCCCGCCCCTACAGGGGCAGGGCAGCGCGCCCGCCGAGGATGGGGCCGCAAGCGCGTCGGGGCCGGGCACCAGGGTCTCCAAGAGGGCGGCTCGGGCCGCCGCCGACGACGCGATCGAGCGGATCGGTCTGGGCTGCCTGATCCTCCTGTTCGTCCTAGCTGTCATCGCGGGGCTGATCTGGCTGTTCATGTGGCTCGTCTGGCCGCACATCGCACCGTTCGTGCCGCTCGGCGTCGCCGTGCTCGGAGTGGTGTGGGTGATCGCCGCGTGGATGGTCGCTCCCCCGCTGCAGGAGCCCACCCCCCGAAACGATCATGAAAAATCTGCGGGGGAGCAGGGGCAGGAGTCCGACCAGGACCGGTTCGCCCGCGAGCTCGTTCGGTTCATCGTCGTAGCCGTCCGGGATGCTGCGCCGGAGCACGGCGTTCACATCGCCGAGCTCCTCGAGCGGCTTCAGACGGAGGCCAGGGGCTTCGGCGGCTGGGATCAGCCTCGGCTGCGGGAGTGGTGCACCGCTGTCGGGATCCCCGTCAGCAGGACCCTCCGGGCCAAGGGGAAGGGGCCCACCTGGGGGGTCCGTGCCGAGGAGCTGCAGGAGGCGTTCGGCACCTCTCTGGACGAGGCCCTGGAGGCCCTCGACCGACCTGCTGTCCCGGCCTCGTCGGAGCGGCCCGCCGAGCGCGCTGCCACCCCCGTCCAGGCCGAGGAAGCGGGCCCCGCCGAGGCCCCCGTGCCGGCCGGGTACAGCGCCCCGGATCAGCCCCACCTCCACGCTGTTCCCGACTCCTCCCCCGGCGTCGTGGCGTGATCCGGCCCTGTGGGGGTGCAGATGGCATCTACACCCCCATCTACCAGGGCATCTACCGCTCATCTCACCCCCGTCGACGGCCCGTCGACACCTCCGTCGACGGGCCGTCGACATCGCGCACGGGGCGTGCCCTGCCCACGACAGTGACCTCACCCGGCGGCGAGAAAGAGCCGAGGTGAGTCCGCGGACACTGTCTGTGCCCTCTACGATCCGGGTGACCACCGATCGGATCAGGAGGGCGTCCGTGCCGTTCACATACAACTGCCCTCGCTGCGGCACGGCCTCCCGCCCGTACGTCTTCCGCTCCGGCGCGGAAGACCACGGCGTACGCCACCGCCGCCGGCGTCATGACGGCGACTACCCCGTGCGCGAGTACATCCAGCGCATCGCGTGGCGCTACGCGTTCGCCCGCGCTGCCGCCTGGCGGCCCTCCGGAGGCGACGCCATCGCCGCGGCGGCCGCCGGGCTGCTCGTCCTCTGGTGTCTCTGGCACGCGCTCACGAACTGACCCACGGACCGCCCAGCACGCCGAGCTGCCGCAACCCGCTCCCCAGCTCCATGGTCCCCGCCCAACAGGCCGGCACCCGCGCGCGCATCCCTAAGAACTGAAACCGCAGGGCCCAGACCACCCGGTCTGGGCCCTCCTCATGCGCCGACGCCCCCAGCGCGACGAGCCGTCGGCCCCATCTCGCACGCACAAGGCGCGCCCGGAGACACCGGGCACGCCTGCGACTCACGGAGAAGAGAATGATCAAGGAAGCTCGACACCACAGTGCGTGGACCATGAACCGTCCCGCATCGCTGCCCCGCACGCGGGCTGCCAGCGGCGCCCTGCTGACCGTCGTCGCAGCTCTGGGAGCGTCCGATAGCCCCGCGCAGGAGCCGGCGGCGCCGTCGACACCGAACAGCGCACACGCTGACCGCGCGAGCGCCGTCGACCGGCACCGTCCGGACCACCAGGTGAGCAGGGCAGGGAGCCGAGCCGGTGCCCGCACTGCTCCCGGGGAGGTCCCGAAGCGGAGTGCTGCCCAGGCGAAGCCGTACTACCCGGACACGCTGGACGGCTGGATCAAGCAGGCACGGGACATCATGGCCGTGAAGCACATACCCGGCTCTCACGCCGGCATCAAGCGGAACATCCTGCGGGAGTCCGGCGGCGACCCGAACGCCATGAACGACTGGGACATCAACGCCCAGAAGGGCACCCCTTCGAAGGGCCTGCTCCAGACCATCCAGCCGACCTTCGACGCGTACCACGTCGACGGCACCTCCAAGGACATCACCGACCCGGTTGCCAACATCGTGGCCGCCTGCAACTACGCGGCGGACAAGTACGGGTCGATCGACAACGTCAACGGGCCGTACTGACCACCCCCGACTCAACATGAGCTGAATGACACGCATAGCTTGTTAATTAGCTCGCATATAAGTAAATTATGTGCCACCTCTTCGGAAGGACTCGTTCATGCGTTCCAGTGCTCGGCCGCTCCTCCTCGTGACCGTGGCGGCCGCGGGCCTCGCCCTGACCGCCTGCGGCAGCGGGCCTGTCGACCAGGGCGTCGTCGTCAGCAAGCGAGGGCACCACGCCCACTTCGCCCCGGACAGCAACCAGCGCCCCCGCCCGGGCTGCCGGAGCATCACGACGAACATCGCCCCCCACATGCAGCGCAAGCTGCCGAAGCCGGGCACCGGTTCCGCCTCCAAGCCGCGGGGGACCGAGGCACAGCCCGCACGCAAGCCCCGCCGCTCGGTCACCACGCACCCCAAGACCCGGCCGGGCGCCCCGTCACGTGACCGCTACGACCGCCGCAAGCCCCTGCGGAAGGTGCACAAGTGCCCCAAGCACCGCCACGGTTCGGGCTACCACCTGCGGCCCGCGAGCTGGGTGATCCGCCTGAAGAACCCCGCAACGGGTCACGAGCAGTCCTGGCAGGTGAAGAAGGACATCTACGACAAGGCCCGCCCGGGCCACCCCTTCGACCTGCGGCGCTACAAGGAGTCCCGGCGCTGATCCAGAACTCCGGCGGACGAGACCGCACGGCCTCGCGGGGCCCGGCCCGATCCCGGGCCCCGAGCCCGCCTCACACCCGCCACGATCTCGACGCAGATCCGGAGGCCCTTGCCCGTCTCCTGGCCGAGGAATGGCCGACCGGGACCTTCGGCGGTTCCCGCCCGCACCAGCGCCGCACGAGCCCGCCGTACGCACCGGTGTCCAACCCCGTCACCGAGAACCAGGCGGCCGAGAACTACGACTCGCTCGCCGACGCCATCGGTGCGCCCCGCAAGCCGCGAAGGCACCCGGGCCCCGTACGCGTGCCCGCTTCGGCCCCCGGCACGGCCGCCTCTGCCCACAGGGCAACCGGCTGACCCTGCTCGTGCCGGGCGTCCAGCCCTCACCCCGCACCACGCCGCTCAAGCCGTCTGCGGCGCTCCTGTCGATGAAGGGATCCGGCACGATGCACAGCCCCGACATCCGCATCATCCCCTTCGGTTACGCCTACGGGCGCGCCCCCGAAGCCGACATCACCCTCGACCTGCGCGGCACCGCCGACGGCTCCTGCGCCTCGTTGCGTCACCTGACCGGCGAGGCGGCAGCCGTTCGAAGAGCCGTACGCCGCTCGCGCGGCATGAAGCGACTCCTGCGAGCCGCCTTCCGGACGGTCCGCGCCTACCAGAACGCGTCTCACGAAGCTGCTGCGCCACTGGTCATCGCGATCGGCTGCGCCGACGGCCAGCAGGTCAGCGTCGCCGCCGCGCATCTCCTGGCTCGCCGGCTTCGACGGCGCGGCATGACGGTCGACGCCTCGCCCCGCGACGTCGCACCGATGCGGCACCGGACGCAGAACAGCGGCGCGCAGCGCCTCCAGCCCGCCTCTTCTTAGCCCCGCCCACCGCTCGCACGCCGGTCGTGCTCAGGCGAGCGGCTTCAACTCCCGCAGTTCCACCGCGACATGACCATCGACGAAGGAGAAGCGTTGACTGCCATCCGCCCCGGGCACGCCGTGCCGGAATCCGCTCTCGCCGACCTCGCAGGCCCCGCCAGGCAGCTAGCGGACGAGGCCGGGGAGTTCACCGCCGGCCTGATCAGGCGGCGTCCGGTCACCGAGGAGTCCCGCGCGCTCCTGGTCCTGGCCGAGGACGTCCACAAGCACGCGAGTCGCGTCGACGAACTCCGCCGCGCCTACCCCGACCCCTCGGGGCAGAGCGACCCGCTCGCTGCACCGAGCGCCGACGAGGTCCTTCCTGTGGCTACGACCCGGCTGAGCCGATACGAGACCTGCGTCCTGGAGCCGAGCGACTTCCGCTACGACAACTACGTCGTCTACATCACCACCCGCGGCAACGGCCGCTGGCTCGTCCAGCACGGCGAGCGCAGCCTGTCCGCCGACCTCACCTGGTCCAAGGGCCTCCACCCCTACGGCCGCCCCGGCTGGGAGAAGGCGCACCTCTTCGACTTCGAGACCGCGCGGGCTCTGGCGGAGCAGGCCGCACCGCACGTCGTCGCGCACGGGGTCTCCGCAGCGGCCGCTCTGGCGGGCGAGTCCTGGAGGTGAGGCCAAGAGCCGTGCGCGGCCGCGCACGGCGCCGCGCGCAGTATCCACAGCCGCCCTCCGAACAATGTGCCGGTAACGGATGAACTTCAATGAACAGGTGGGAACAGCATGAACACTGCGATATCAACTGAACTGGGTGACTTCGGCGTCCTCAGCTGCATCGGACGAAGGCCCCCTGCGGAGCAGGCCGCCGCCGCACGGCGCTGGGAGGCCGCAGGTGCGGAGACGATCTGGCTCGGCGGCAGCAGCGTGCTCTGGGAGACCGAAGCGATCCTCGACGCCACCACGCCGCAGGTGACGGTGGGCACGGCGATTCAGAGCATCTGGGACTGCACTCCGCAGGTCACCGCAAGCCGCTTCGCGTCGCTGGAGGAACAGCATCCCGGGCGGATCCTGCTCGGTCTGGGGGTCAGTCACCAGGAGACCACGCCTGCCTACCACTCTCCCTGCGAGGTCATGGCGCAGTACCTGGACGCGCTGAATGAGGCCGGCGTCCCGAAGGAACGCCGCATCCTGGGCGCACTCGGACCGCAGATGCTGGATCTGGCACGCCAGGAGGCTGCTGGAGCGCTGCCGTATCTGGTCACGGTCAATCAGGTCTCCCACATGCGAGAGCGGCTGGGCGATGCCCTCCTGGCCTGCGAGCTCGGCGTCGTCCTCGAAACCGACCCCCAGCGCGCCCGCGAGCTGGCCCGCCAGGACCTCCAGATCTACCTCCAGCTCAGCAACTACCGGCGCTCATGGCGTCGTGCGGGCTTCCTCCCGGCCGACCTGGCCGACGGCGGCAGCGATCACCTCGTGGACAGCCTCTACGCCTGGGGCAGCACCGACCAGATCCGCAACAGGATCGACGCGCTCCGGGCAGCGGGAGCCCACCACGTGGCCGTCCAGCTCATCACCGGCAGCCATCACACGCAGCTGCCCGACCCCGCCCGGGAGCAGCAGCTGACGGCCCTGTTCACCTGACGACAGCTTCCGCACGGCCTCCGCCGTCGACAAGCGGTCCCGGCCACCGAACAGATCCGTCCCAACCGCCCAGCCCATGAACGAGGAGCAGCAACATGCCCTGGACCTTCCGCAAGAGCTTCCCGCTTCCCTTCGGCCTCCGGTTGAACGTGAACCGCAAGTCGGTCTCCGTCACGTTCGGCGACGGCACGCCCGTACGGCGCACGATCAGCAGCAACGGCACCCGCACGACGTCGGTCAACTTCCCCGGCCCCTTCGGCTTTCGCAAGCGCACCGAGCGGGGTCGACGTCCGTGACCGAATGGGTCGATGGCTGCGGCGAGATGAACCCGTCGCCGCCGGCCGAATCCCCCTTCGCCTGCGCGGGCGACCCGCCCGCACCAAGTCGCCCGGCGCCATCCCCCAGCGCGCGCCCGCTGCTCGTAGCCCGCTGGCGGTGCCATCCAGCCAGCGGGAGGACGAGACCGCCCCCATCGAACGGAGGAGACATGGACAAGCCGGCTGACCCGATCGTCTTCGGCCCGGTCGACGAGACCGCCCCGAGGACCCGAAGCGACCGCGACCACGCCTGCGACAGGACGTCAACCGCCGGGTGCCGGGAACCGCTCCTCATGTCCGACGCGGCGATGGAGACGTGGCATGGCACGCGACTCGATCGGGCGGCCCCGCCCGCGGCCGCAGAGCCCCCAGCTGAGCATGGTGGCTCATACGAAGATGCCGACGAACTGGCCCACGTGGTGTGGGGCATGTGAAACAACCGGCTGTCGGGGGTGTCGCGGCCTGACGTCTTACTTGTCGGTTCGCTCGCTCTTCAGCGGTGTGACTAGTGTTGCTGCGAAGGGCAATGCGCAGGCGAGCGGGTATGCGAGCAATCTGGTGACGCACGAGCTGGATGGGACGAGCACCGGCGGACCGGTTGGTACCCGCTTGGCTTCCTGGCGCCGCTACCGGGGACTGAATCGAGAGGGTCTTTCCTCCCTCACCGGTCTTGAGCTCGAGTACATCGTCGGTCTGGAGACCGGCGTGGAGTGGATGGACCGCCGGAGCCGACTTACGGAGCTTGCTACCGCTTTGCGGCTGGATGTTGCCGACTTGACCGGGCAGCCGTACCCACCGCGCGGGGCGGAGCACGCGACGGTGCGGGCGGTCGCCTTCCACCTGCGACGCAGCCTGTTCCGTCGGCGTGGATGCGAAACTCCCGGCAGCCGTGCTGTGCCGGTTGAAGAGCTGGCGGAGCGAACTCGGTCCGCGGCACGGGCCGATGCTGCAGGGGATGAGCATCATCTCGCGCTCACGCTGCCGGAACTGATCGAGGCGTCCGACTGTGCAATTCCCGCAACTGTCGGCCCCGGGCGCGAGGAGGCGGAACGATGGCGGGCTCAGGCGCATGCGTTGGCCGCCGGGCTGCTGCGTCGCTTGGGCTACAAGGACCTGGCCTGGATGCTGCTGCACCGGGCCTCCCAGCCCGGAACCGAGCCACTGCCGGTGCTGGTCGAGGAGCTGCGGCTACTGATCGCCCTTGGACTGCCGGAGTACGCCTTGGCCCGCACCGAGCAGTTCGAGGATGCAGCAGCGTACTCGGAACTGCTGGCGCTGGCGGCCGTTGCCCAGTCCATGACCGGAGGCCGCCCGGAAGCCGAACGCCTCCTTGCATCGGCCACCGAACGGGCTGCGAGTGCGCGGGAGTCAGCGTTGGTGGCTACAGCTCGGGCCGTCGTTGCCTTCGAATTCGGCGACGCTGCCGAGGCCGCCGACCATGCTGGCTCGGCAGGACAGGCCGCTCTCTGCAGTGCTCACCGCTCAAGCCTGCTGCTGGTCGCCGCGGCGGCCGAGGCACGACAAGATCGCGCTGATCAGGCTACGGTCCGGCTTCTCGAGGCTGAGGGGGCAGCACCATTGCGTCTGCGGTTGGACCCCTTTGCCCGGGACCTGGTAGCCGCGCTCATAGACCGCACCGCCGCCCAGACCACAGCTGCGCGACATCTCGCGGAGCGGGCCGGGGTGCGGTGATGGCGTCCAGCTTGGAGGCCATGCCGGCGAGACGGGAGGATCGCTCTACGCTACGGGTGGCAAGCGGGAGTTGAGGCGGAGCGATGGACGAAGAGCAGGCCCTGCGGATCGGCATACGTGTACGTTCGGCCCGTCGCCAGCGCGGTATGAGTCTGCGTCACCTCGCGGGTGTGGCCGGGGTGTCGGTCGGTTACCTGTCGATGGTGGAGAACGGCCAGCGGCTGTTGGATCGCTCCAGCTTCATCACTGCTTTCGCCGAGGCTCTTCAGATCGCACCCTCCGAGCTGACCGGTCAGCCCTTCGCGCCAGTGGACCCGCACGCGGGGGCGGCCCACGAGGCGATCCCGGGCCTACGCCTGGCATTGATGAGCCTCGCCCTGGCCACCCCGCCGGACCGCCGCCCGCCGCAGGCTCCAGTATCGGTGCTGGCTGACCGGGTGGAGATAGCCAGCCGGCTCTACCACGCAGCCGAATACGACACCCTCGCCATCAAGCTGCCGACGTTGCTGGCCGACTTGCACGCCGCGGCCGCAGTCGCCGACGGCGCCACCCGCAGCGCAACGCTCAAGCTGCTGGCTGACGCTTACCACCCTGCCTGCACTCTGCTGCTGAAGAACCTCGGCTACACCGATTTGGCGTTCATCGCGGTGACCCGCGCCGCCGAGGTGATAGCGGAGCTGGACGATCCGATCTACACGGCCCTGTCCGGCTTTTTCCATACTCACGTGCTGATGTCGGCCGGCAGTCCCGCTCAGGCCCTGGCGCAGGCCACCCATGCCGCCAGTGTCCTGGAAGCACACCTCTCAAGCCCTCACGCCCATGCTCTGCTCGGTGAACTCCACCTGATCTCCGCTACCTCGCTGACCCAGGACCGGCAACGGCCCGGGAATGCCTGCGCTGAGGAAGTCGTCGGACATCTCGACGAAGCTGCCGAGCTGGCCAGCCGCACCGGCGAGACGCAGGCGTGGCACCTGAACTTCGGCCCCACCAACGTCGGAATCCATCAGGTAAGCCTCAATACGGATCTCGGCCTGCACGGTGAAGCCGTCACCGCCGGAGACGAAGTGCATCCCGAGGTACTTGCAAAGGCCCCCGGACGGCAGGCAGCCTTCCACGCCGATCTGGGACGATCTCTGGCTCACCTGCGAGGCCGGGAAACCGAGGCGGTCGCGGCTCTGCTGACCGCCGAGAAGATCGCGCCCCAGCGCATCCACACCAGCGCCCCGGTGAGGAACACCGTCGAAGTCCTCGCCGACCGGCAGCTGCCCGCACATGCTGCTCGGAATCTGCGAGGTCTGGCTCATCGTGCCGGGCTCTCGCTGTGACGGTCTGACGGTCACGAGGGTCTCCTGCCGAACGGTTCTCCGTCCGGCCGCGACCGCAGCGCCATCTCGAAGGTGCGCGTACAGCGTCGCCGCCTAGCGGGAACACTACTCGAGCGCACCTGCCTACCTTCGCCATCGGGTTTCGCCTTGACGGGAATCCGGGCCTCGCAGTCGAGCATCTGCGAGAGGGCCCACACGCCTGAAGGAGCCGCGACCGTCCTGTCGGCTGCTGGAAACGGCGTTGGAAGTGCGCAACGCACCGCCTCGCGCCTTCGCGGACCGTCGCTGCCGATTTGGCTCGCGAGATGGGTTCACCGCTGTGAACACCTCTGCGTGCGACAGCACTTACCGTCAGTCACCGTTCCGGGAAATGCGCATCTCGACGTCAGCACCAGGGTGCACCTTCCAGGCGATCCCTCCGCCACCGAGGACAGAACCACCGACCCGCTCCGCAGATGAACAGGACTTTCCATGGGCGTGCCCTCTCTCCTTGCCGACCTTTCCGCGGCTGGGCGTCATCGGCTCCACACTCCCGAGCGCACCGGCGTGCTGGCGGGCATCTCCGTGGTGACACTCAACGTGCTCATGACCGCCGGGACCGCTGCGGCTCTGATCAACATCAACGCAGCCCCGCCACCGACGCTTTCCTCCGTCCCCGTGCCGGAAGCAGCCGTGGCCGAGGACGCAACTCCGGTGGAGCCGCCGGACTCTCAGTGAGCCGGTTCGCAGACGCCGTCCCCCTCACCGGGACGGTCCCGGCCCGCATCCGCCTCCCCGTGCGGGCCCGTTCCATCCGTCTCTCCCGGTCGGTGGTGTTGTCCCGGCCGGGAGAGACGGCTCCAACGTCACGCTGTCAGGCCAGTTTTCAAGCACTGGAGGAGCCGACGATGCCTGATTTCCCGCCGCTGTTACACATGTGCACCTACGACGTGCGAGGAACGCTGCTGGACACGGGAGTAGCTAAGCCCGTCCGTGAGACCGGACTGGTCACGCACACCCACCAGTTGCTTCATGGTCTGCTGACACGTCACCCGCGCACGCGGATGACGGTGACGTACACGGGCGCCGAGGTCGCCGGCTTCGACGGCAGGCTCCGTACGCCCGAGGGCCACGTCGTGGAGCTGCAACAGGTCGCCACGCGGCTCCCGCAGTACCTCAACGCACCGGGAGCAGGCGGCAAGTGCGCACAGCGGGTGCGGCACTTCTACGAGGAGACGGTCGAGGATCCGGCGAATCCGGTGTGGCGTGCTCTCGCCGGGCAGTATGCCCTGGCGATCCGCTCTGCGGCCGCACCGGTGGTGCTGCTGCAGAACACCAACCCCATCGTCGCCGTGCTCAAGGCGCACCAGCTCGGCCTCGTCGACACGGACGTCCATCTGGTGGGCGTGGTGCACGACGCGGCCGAGGCCGAGAGCCGGTTCTGCTACCTCGCTCGAAGAGCCGCCGAGGGAGCCGCTATGCGGCTGATCGCGGTGTCCGATGCGATCAGGACTGGGCTCCTGCGCGCCGGTGTTCCCGATTCGATGGTGCAGACCGTGCACAACGGGCTTGACCTGAGCGGTTTCCGCGAGCGGCTGCGCCGTGCTCGCGCCGAGGAAGCATTCGCTCGCGTCAGGGCTCGCAACGGGATTCCGGGCGATGCGCGGATCGTGCTCGTATCGGCTCGTCGCGTCGCGTGGAAGGGACACGAAGACGTCATTGACGCTGCGCGGCTCCTCAAGGAGCGCGGCCTGTTGGAGAAGGTGGCGTTCGTCTTCAACGGCGCCGGCCTGGTCGACTCCCGTGCTCCCCACTACGAGGAGGACCTCGCCCGCGCGATCACCCGGTGGGGTCTGGAGGAGACGGTGTTCCTCCTCGACGATCTCAACCCGACGGAAGTGGCTTCCTGCTACGCCGCGGCGGACGTTGCCGTCCTGGCCTCCCGGGAACCTGAGCCGTTCGGCTACGCGAACATCGAGGCGATGCTCGCCGGCACCCCGGTAATCACCACCGGGCACGGGGGGCCGCTGGAGTACATCTCGCACCGGACGTCCGGCCTGCTGATTCCACCGCGGGACCCAGCCGCTCTCGCGGACGCGCTCAAGGAGCTCCTCCACGACGCTGCGCTGCACGCGCGGCTGTCCGAAGGCGGCCAGCGAAGCGCGGAGCGCTTCACCCTCGACGCGATGGTCGACGGCTACGAAGCCGCACTCACCGTCCCCGTCGCTTCACCTCTGCTCGAAGGGAGCAGCACGCGATGACGTACATCCTCGGTGTCAACGCCGGTATCGGCATCTTCCACGATCCCGCCGTCTGTCTCGTCGACGAGCATGGCACCGTGCTCGCTTTCGTCGAGGAGGAACGGCCGCGGCGGGTGCGGCACTCTCCGGGCGTGAAGTCTCCCGCGCTTGCGGTGGCTCACTGCCTGCGCACGGCAGGAATCACGCCCCAGCAGGTCGACGTCGTGGCCGTGGGCTGGGACGAGCCGCGTATGAGCGCCCGAGCCGGCAGCCCGTGGCACTTCGACAGCCCCCGTCACCTGCTGGGCCAACTCGGGTTTCACGGCACGCGGTTGCCGGACATGCAGTTCATCGCCCACCACCAGGCGCACGCCGCATCGGCCTTCTACGCCAGCGACTACGAGCAGGCCGCAGTCCTGGTCGCCGACGGCAACGGCGAAGACGAGTGCATCTCCCTCTACCGCGCCCGCAGGGGCCACCCGCTCGTGCGAGTGGAGCGCTGGCCTCAGGTCTACAGCCTGGGACACCTCTACGAAGCAGCCAGCGAGTGGCTGGGGCTGGGCCGCCGCGGTGCCGGAAAGGTCATGGGCCTGGCCGCATACGGCACACCCGGTGGGGAGATACCGGCTCCGGGCTGGCTGCGCGCCGGCGAGCACGGGCTGATCTCCGCCTTGGGCACAGATCCAGCCGAGGACTACTACTCCACGCACCGGCGGTGGCGGAAGCGCATCGTGCAGTTCGCCGGTACTGACGGACCTTCTCAGCCCGCGGCACTCCTCGACCAGGACCCCGCGGCGGTGCGGGTGGCCGCGGCAGCCCAAGCCACGGTGGAGCAGGTAATGGGGTGGCTCGCGCGACAGGCTCGGGAGCTGACCGGGATAGAGGAGCTGTGCATCGCCGGCGGCGTGGGCCTGAACTGCGCCGCCAACGGCCGCCTGCCGCAGCCACTGTACGTGCCGCCCGTTCCGCACGATGCCGGCGTCGCGCTCGGCGCCGCCTGGTGCCTCGCCGCCCCACGAGAGCCGAGGCTGCTCTCGCCCTACACCGGCGGGCACCCCGGTCCCTTGCCGAAGGGACTCGCCGGGGCGAAGGTGCACGACCTGGAGGTGGACCGCGTCGCCGAACTGCTCGCCGACGGCCGCATCGTGGGCGTCTGCCGGGGCCGCAGCGAGGTGGGGCCGCGCGCGCTGTGTCACCGTTCCTTCCTCGCCTCTCCGGTCGAAGCGAGGATGCGGGACCGTATGAACGCCCTCAAGCGCCGCGAACCGTGGCGGCCGTTCGGGCCCGTGACCCACCTGCAGCCGGAACTCTGGTCGCCGATCGGGCACTTGGACCGCTACATGATCGGCGCCGCACACCTCACGGCTAGGGGCCGCGAGGCGCTCCCGGCCGTACGGCACGCCGACGGAACGACCCGACCGCAGCACCTCCGCCCGGGCGACGAGGACTTCGTCACCGCGGTCCTGGAGAAGCTCACCGCGGACGGGCATCCGCCGGTCCTGCTCAACACCTCCTTCAACGGCCCGGGCGAACCGCTGGTGGAGACGGCGGCGCAGGCCCTCGCCTGCGCGCAGCGGCTGGGAGCCGACGCACTCGCCACCGACGACGCCCTCCTGCGCCTCTCTCCGGGCTCGGAGGCCGGGGCGTGAGCACGGGAGGGCTGCGTCGCCAGCCGCCGCCAGGGTTCGAGAAGGTCGGCGACGGCGAGCACAGCGAGGTCTGGCGCCGTCCCGGGAGCCGCTTTTGCCTTCAGCTGTTCCGCACGGACTGCCCAGAGCTGACGCCGGAGAAGGTCCGACGCGAGTACGTCTACCTCCGGCGCACCTACGCCTCGATACCGGGCCTGGTGCCGCTCCAGCGGCTCTTCCTCCCGGGCCCTCGGGCGCACATATCCGACACGCGCCTGGTGAAAGCCTGGGTCGAGGTCGACTCCTCACTTCCACTCAACCGCGTCCGCCGGCACGCGATGAGTCCGCTGAGCGCTGCGCAGATGGAGAGGTTCCTCTTCCTCACCCGCGGTCTGCTCTACGCCGCACGTCACGAGCCGACGCTTCTGCCGGACATCATCGACGAGCGCTTCCAGAACCTCGCCGTGGACACTGGCGGACGGCTACGGCTCCTGGACACCAACCGGCTGATCAACACCCACGCCCTCCGCGACCTCGCTCCGGACGAGACGCTGGACATCACCGAACGCTGGATTCACGCACGGTGGCTGCGACGGCTGATGTATCTGGAGGCCGCCTTCACCGGCCGCAGCCGAACCGAACTGCGCAGCGACCCCCTCTACCGCCGCTACCTCTCCCCCGACAGCTTCGATGCCCTCTTCGCATCCAGCTGCCAGGACGGAGAAGAGCTGTGACCGCGCCGGGCGGCTACGACGCAGCGGATCTGGAACGCCACCGCCAGGAGGAAGACCGGAGCCCGTTCGCGGTCGATCGTGCCCGGATCGTGCGCTCGGTGGCCTGGCGTTCCCTGAGCGACAAGACGCAAGTCCTGGACCGGGGCGAGGGCCCGGCACCCCGGGCGCGACTTACCCACTCGCTGGAGGTCGCGCACCTGGCACACGCCATCGGGACGCCGCTGGGAGCCGATCCTCTACTGCTGGAGCTCGCCGGCCTCGCGCACGACCTCGGGCACCCACCCTTCGG
Source organism: Streptomyces nanshensis (assembly GCF_001751255.1). Taxonomy (GTDB): domain Bacteria; phylum Actinomycetota; class Actinomycetes; order Streptomycetales; family Streptomycetaceae; genus Streptomyces; species Streptomyces nanshensis_A. Next base: position 168,062 of record NZ_LJGW01000377.1, read on the forward strand.
TCACAACGGCGAACGCGCCCTCCACACGCTTGCCGAGCCCGTCGGCGGGTTCGAGGGCAACGCCCAGACCTTCCGCATCCTCACCCGCCTGGAGCCCGGCCCCACAGGCACGGAAGGTCTTAACCTGACCCGGGCGGCGCTGGACGCGACCTGCAAATACCCCTGGCCGCGGATGGCCGGCAGCCGCAAATGGGGTGTCTACGACGACGACACCCACCACTTCACGTGGATGCGGCTGACCGCGCCCGAGCGGCAGCTGTGCTTCGAGGCTCAGATCATGGACTGGGCCGACGACGTCGCCAGCGCCGTGTCCGACGTGGATGATGCGCTGCGCGCACGCCGCCTGCGACCCGCCGTCCTGGCCGACCGGCAGGAACGCGCCGCCCTCGCCGATCTCGCCGTCGGCCGGTTCACCAGCCAGTCCCGCGACGCGGTGGAAGAGGCCGCCGCTCGGCTGGCCGCAATGCCGGCCCTCGCTACGCTCGCGGCCCGCGGCTACGACGGCACCGCAGGCGCCCGCTCCTGTCTGGCCGCTCTCGTCGAGCAGCTCACCAGCCGCTTGATCCGCGAAGCGGTCGTCGCAACGCGTACCCGGTACGGCGAGCCAGCGCTCACCCGGTATCGAGCCGGGCTGGTGGTGCCGGACAGTGCGCGCGCCGAGGCCGCCTACCTCAAGGCCGTGATCCTGCATCACGTCCTGCATGACCCCATGAGGCGTACCCGGCGCGGGCGTCAGCGTGAGCTGCTCAGCGAACTCCACCATGCCCTCCGGCGACGACCGCCCACCAGCACCACGGAGCGGGGCCTGATCGATCACATCGCCTCGCTGACCGAGCACGAGGCAGTCGCCGAGCACGCGCGTCTGCTGCCCGGCCAGAAAACGATCACTCTCGGTTGAGGGTCTGACACCATGGGCCCGTACGAAACGAACCGCATCACGAAGGACCTGCACATGCTCCGCATCGCCATCCCCAACAAGGGTTCTCTCTCCGAGCCAGCGACGGCGATGCTCCATGAGGCCGGATACCGCCAGCGCACCAGCGGCAAGGAACTTGTCATCACCGACGAGGAAAACGGTGTCGAGTTCTTCCACCTGCGCCCCCGCGACATCGCCGTCTACGTCGGCTCCGGGAAGCTCGACATCGGCATCACCGGCCGGGACCTCCTGATGGACTGCGCCGCCCCCGCCGAGGAAGTCCTGCCCCTTGGCTTCAGCCGCAGCGTCTTCCGATTCGCCGCCGACCCGGGGACTGCCAGCAGTGTGGAGGACCTGCGGGGGATGACCATCGCGACCTCCTACCCCACCGTCGTCGCCAAGCACTTGAGCGACCACGGCGTCGATGCGTCCGTCGTCCGCCTCGAAGGAGCCGTCGAAACCTCCCTTCAGCTCGGCGTCGCCCAAGCCATCGCGGACGTCGTCGAGACCGGCGCCACCCTGCGTCACCTCGGGTTGGTGACCTTCGGAGACCCGATCATGGAATCCGAGGGCGTCGTCGTGCGCCCGGCGGGCGCCAAGAGCAACGAGGCTGCCCAGCGTTTCCTCCGCCGCCTTCAGAGCGTCCGTGTCGCCCGTACGTACGTCATGATCGACTACGACATCCGGGCCGAGGATGTAGAGGCAGCTGTGAAGTTCACCCCCGGGCTGGAGTCCCCCACCGTCTCCCCGTTGCACCGTGCCGGCTGGGTCGCGGTCCGCGCCATGGTCGAAGCCGACCGAGCCCAGCAGATCATGGACCAGCTCGAAGACGTCGGGGCACACGCGATCCTGGCCACACGCATCCACGCCTGCCGCGTCTGACGTCTGGTCTGGGCTGCGGATTGAACCCACGCGCCACCCGAGAATGCCGATGAGCCGGTTCACGGTTGAGGATTGTCGGTGTAAGTGCGGGCCTGGGCCCGCCACATCGTGGCGTACTCGCCTCCTCGTGCCAGCAGCTTTTCGTGGGTTCCCTCTTCCAGTACGTGTCCGGCGTCCAGGACGACGATCCGGTCGGCGGCTCGCGTGGACCCGAGCCGGTGGGTGATCAGCACCACGGTTCGGCCGGTGCTGAGGGAGCGGATGCGGTCGTAGACCGCTTCCTCTGTGCGCGGGTCGAGGGCGGAGGTGGGTTCGTCGCAAATCAGCAGGGGCGCGTGACTGCGGTAGAAGGCGCGAGCGCCGGCGAGGCGTTGCCATTGGCCCCCGGATAGATCGCGGCCGCCCCATTGCGACGGTGCAAGGTTGGTGTCGAGGCCGTGAGGCAGTTGAGCGAGGACGTCGTCGGCACCGGCTGCTTTTGCGGCGGTGAGTACGGCTTGCTCGTCGCCGTCGCCTTGGCCGAGGGTGATGTTCTCTCGGGCAGTGACCTGCCAGCGGGCGATGTCCTGGGGGAGCATGGCGAGCCGGGACCAGACCTGTTCGGGGTCGGCAGTGGTGAGGTCCACGTCATCCCAGGTGACTTTGCCCTGGGTGGGGGCGTAGAGGCCCGCGAGGAGCTTGGCGAGGGTTGACTTCCCCGAGCCGTTCGCGCCCACGATGGCCAGGACTTCGCCTTGGCGGAGGGCGATGTTGATGTTCTCCAGCGCGGGTTGCTCGCTGCCGGGGTAGCGGAAGGTGACGTCGTGCGTGGCGATGACGGCTGGGTGCGCGGGAACCGGTACGGGGTCGTTGGGGAGTTGAGCGCGCCGTTCGGCGTCGGTGAGGAACGTGGCCCAGTCGCCGAGGTAAAGGCCCGTCTTGTAGGTGGTATTGATGCCGGTGACCAGTTCGCTCAGCAAGATTCTGCTGCCTTGTGTGGCGATCACCGCGGTCCCGGCAGCAGCGAGCGGGATGTGGCCGGCGGTGGCGAGCCACAGCAACGTCGCGTACACGACGAGTGCTGCTGCTCCGGCCATCGTGTCGCCGAATAGTTGGTAGCGGCCGGTGGTCCGGCCGACTTGGGCGGCATGGTCGGTAAGACGGTTAGTGACGGTGGTGAACTGGCTGAGGAGCCATGAACGCATGGTGGCTGCTCGCACGTCGAGTGCCGTGGGCCGCCCGGCGGTGTTGAAGATGAGGGTGTGGCGGAGTCGGCGGTCAGCGAGGGTGTGCCGCTCGGCGAGGTGAGCAGCACGTGCGCTTCGGATCGCTGCGGCTGCGCGAGGGATCACGGCGAGCAGGAGCAGAGGCATCAGGAGTGGGTGGAGGGTGGCGAGCGTTCCGGCAGCAGCGACCAGGCCGATGAGGGCTGCGGTGACCGCAGCGAGGGCGTCGACCATGAGGTGGGCGTCCTTGGAGGCTCGATTCGCCGCTTCGCTGTGATCGCACCAGGCGGGATCGTCATAGGCCGCGAGCGGTACGCGGGTAGCGGCGTTGAGATAGCGCAGTTCGGCGAGAGCGTCGACGCGGGGGCCGAGACGTGCGGTGACGGCCAGCGTGGTGGCGTTGATGAATGATCGAGTGATCGCGGCCGCGGTGATCAGTGCGAGTGACGGCAGTGCTGCGGTGAGGCGGTCCATGAGCGGCCCGTCGGTGAACAGGGGACGGAGGGCGCCGCGGGTGCCGTACAGAGCGACGGCGGTGAGCAAACCGGTGGCCAGTTGCAGGACGGCGGTCAGGAGAAAGGCTCGCCGGTCAGCGTCCCAGGCAAGACGTACTGCGGTCGCGGTGAGAGCCGGCAGGCGACGCGCGATGGTGGTGAAGTCGTCAGCGAGCGCGTCATCGTGACGTTCGGCGCTGACGGTGTAATGGGGGATCACGTCGCCGTTTCGGGCATGCCGGCGACGGCGCCACGGCACGTGAAGGCGCCGCTTGGGGCGACGGGTTGAGGACTCCTCGCGGGTGCTGTTGCGGTGCTCGGTGTTCGTCACATCCTGCGCAACGCGTCACCCGATCGGGCGGTACGGCTGGATGCGGTGGCGAAGGGTGGCGAATCTCAGTGCGAACGTTCCACCGTGAGTGCAGGAACGTAGGGCCAGACCCGGTCGCTCTCGTCCTGTCCGATGATTGCGTTGCCGGCTTCGATCCACGCATGCGCACCCTGTGGGGTGAAGCGTGCCCCAAGTACCCACCTCACGCGTCGTCCGGTGAGGGCAGCTGCGAAGAAGGCGGCCAGTGATTCTTCGAGGCAGGCGGCGCGCCCGGGCCAGTAGCGGGCGGCTCGGCGTACGGCAGCGAAGGCAGCGTCGGCCTCCAGCGGCAAGGCCGCCCGGCCCGGAAGCCGGGTGACGGCGCGGGCGGCTGTGGTGGCGATGCGGATGGGCAGGCACCGGAGCAGGGCGAGCGCGAGGAGCAGTCCGGCGTGGCCAGCCAGTTGCCGAGTGAGGTCGCCATGAGTCGTCGCGGCGAATCGGACGTGCGTGGCGTCAGGTTCGACGGCGGGTGAAACGGCGTGGAGAAGGTCGAGGCGTTCCAGGTCGGTGGCGAGAGCGGTGAGATCGGTGCGGACTCGTTCGGGGTCGACGCCCTTGCTGTGCCAGTACGCGACGAGAGCGTCGACCGCTGCGGCCGGTCTCGCGCCAGCGTTCACCTTCTGCCACAGCTGGGAGCCGACCGGGTCAAGGAACCGCCACTTCCCATGGCCTGTGCGGATGTCGATGAGCGCGAGTCCGTGGGGACTGGCTGCGGCGTATACGCCGGGACGATCCTTCATCGTGTGACCTCCTGCCTCTGAGGGGTGACCTGCTCCCACCAACTGCTGCGTGCGCTACGAACCGCGGCGAGCCACAGCTCGGAGACGATCAGCCCGTGGAGGGCGGCCAGAGGCGCCGGCTCTCCTCGCACTGCACCCTCGAGTGCTGCCAAGGCCTTCGATCCATCGATGAGCCCGGTCTGGGCGAGGCGAGAGCTGCTCAGGATGCCGCGCAGAGCAGGGGCGTTGGCGCGCAGCCCGGCGTAGAGGCTTCCGGTGAACGGTGTCTTGGTGCGCCGCTGCAACAGGTAGTCCGGGACCACTCCGGTGAAGGCGGCGCGGGCCAGCGGCTTGAAATCGTCAGGCTGCGTACGGGCGTAGCCGGGGATCGCGTGGCAGGCGTCCACGACGAGGTTGTCCAGCATCGGTGCGTGGATGGGCAGCCCCCACTGGTGACGGCTGATGTAGTCGAAGGTGGCATGGCCGTCACCCATCAACTCCAGTGCGAGCCGCTCGTGAAGAACACCAGGAGCGGTGTCCGGGTCGGCGGTCTGCGCGCGGGCAGTGACCAGTTCGGCGACAGCGGAGCGCCCGGCGGGGGTGAGCCACGGCGCGCCGGCAGTGGCACCGCACCAGGTGAGCATCTCCGCCGCCGGAGTCCCGAGCCGGTGGAAGCCGGCGACGGTGCCGATAGAGTCCGCCAGGGCGGCAAGGGCCCGGGGGTAGCCAGCTCGCTGAGTGCGGGCTGCCTGCCGCAGCACCGGCCACAGTGCAGCGCGTCTGGTTCGGGCGAACGCCGCTGTGCGGTGAAGCGCGTCCATGCGGTGTCCGGCTCTGTATTGGTCGATAACCATCGTCGCGACCCCGTCCAGGACGTCGTCACCGCCACGTCCAGTCAGGTGCGCTCGGGAACCGTATGCGGCAGCTGGCGCGAGTTGCGTCGCCTTGATGGCAAGCAGGCCGAGCGTGAAGGAAGGCGTATCGGTGAACGGCACGAGATCCGGGTCTTCCAGTGCGTCGAAGTGCTGCACGCCTGCCCGGCCGCCGTGGATCGTCTTGTGGGTGATCTGCTGATGGTCATGGGCGATGCGCTGGGCGTAGAGCATGTCGTCCTGCTCGCCCATGTGCGCGTCGGTGTAAGTGACGGCCAACAGCGGTCCGCGCGCGGCTGCCAGGCTGGTGACGGTGCTGCTGTCGACGCCGCCGGAGAGGTCTGAGGAGATTCTGCCGAACTGGGCCGCTCGCCGGGCGATCGCTGTGGTGATGGTCTCCCGTACGTCCGAGGATCCATCGGTGAAGCTCTGGGTCCTGGCGGGCACCGGTACAGGTTCAGTCCGCGGTCCTCGGCCGGATTCCACGACGAGGGCGTGTCCGGGTGGCACGCGACGGACGGTGTGGAAGTGGCTGTCCTCGGCGAGGACGTCAACGCCTCGCACCGTGAACGTAGCCATCAGCACGGCCGGGTTGGGGTCGGCCTCCGCGTACGCGGCCAGCGGTGCAGCCGCTGTCGCCCAGAGCACTCCGTCTCCGACGGGCAGCCAGTACACGGTCACGGTGCCGGCGCGGTCGCCTGCTATGCGCACTTCGGTGTGGTTCCTTACCACGGTGAGGTAGGAACCCGGTAGCCGCATCGGCGACGACCACGTCCCGTGAGCAGCCAACTCCCGAGCTGTGGCCAGTTCCTGGCGGGTCGCCAGACAGCAGCCGAACGTCAGTACCTCTGCTCGGTCACTGTGGCTCGTGCAGCGACGGATCTCGTCCTGTCCGTACCCTGTCGCCCAGACCTCTACCGGCTCGTCGTCGCAGACGGTGTGCGCCGCTCGCGGCCGCCACGTGCGAGCTGCCCAACTGCCCTGTCCGGTATGGAATGTTCCGGCGATGAATCGCATGATGGCCACTCCGCTCCCGTTGGTTGTCACTCGTGTGCTCGTGCTGTTCATGGAACGAGCGCCCGGTCCCCCGGCCAGGGGCCGGCGTTCCGGGCGCTCGCTCACCTGCGCACGCCCCCGGGAGGGCGGCGTGTCACTGCCAGTACTGGGTGTCGTCCGGGTTGTCGTTGCCCGCGGAACCGAGGGTGACCTCGGTGACCGTGCCCAGCTCGTTCAGTTCGGGCGTGACGTACTCGGCGGTCTCGTACATGGTTCCTCCAGGTGGTTGTCACAACGTGACGCTCACTCAGCCGCACGGGAGTTGATCCGCCCGTGCGGCCTCTGAGCGTGCACTCAGTCAAGCCGCCCGACGGGATGGCCGTAATCCCACGGTGGGCGCCCACCGTGGGGGTACGGTCGAGCCGTTCCCGCGTCAGACTGTTCGCAGGAGGTACTTATGGGATTACCGCAGGCATCCGGCGAACCGTCACCCGCCGAACTGACGCGCCCCCTCCTGTCCCGCAGCGCCGTACGGGCTGCACTCCAGCGCCGGGACTTCTCACCTCTGTTCGCTCTCGTTCATGAGGAGGGGGGCTTGAGTTACTACCGCATCAGCGAGGCGTGCGAGATGAAGGCGGAGCGCGCGGGCAAGATCGCCCGAGGCGAAGCCACTGTGACTGCCTTGGAAACCATCGAGCGCATCGCCGACGGCATGCGGATCCCGGGTTCCCTTCTCGGTCTCGCCGCGCGAGCCTGGGAGGAGCCCGCGCAGGACAGCAGCCCCGCACACGAGTTTGGAGACGACCCGATGAAGCGCCGTGAACTCTTGCGGGGCGCTCTCGCCGCTGGCCTGACCGGCAAGGCGATGATCGGCCTGGCCGACACCCGCAACCACTTCGAGCGGTCACTTGCGAGTACCGCTCCTGCCAATCTGCCAGACCTGGAATCCGCCGCTGAAACCTACAGCTACGGCTATGCCGGCAGAGCCCCTGCCGACCTCCTCGGCGAACTCGCGGCAGACTTCGACGAGATCGGCGACCTCCTCACTCGCCCGCTGTCCACCACGGCGCGCACCCGTCTGTGCCGGGTGGCCGGGCAAATGGCCGGCATGACCGCCGTAGTGCTGCACGACCTCGGCGACCGCCGCGAGGCCCGCAATTGGTTCCACACGGCTGGACAGGCTGCGACCGAATCTGGAGACCGCTCACTCCGCGCGTGGATCTACGCCCGTGAGGCAATGGTCCCGCTGAACTTCGGGGCTCCCCGGCAAGCGGCAGAACTTGCGGAGAATGCCCGCCGAGCGGCTGGCACAGCCCAGACTGCCTCGGCCGCCCTCGCCGCGTCGGTCGCCGCCCGCGCGCATGCCTTGGCCGGCGACCGCGAGGGAGCCCGCCAGGCCCTCACCGAAGCCGAGAAGCTCTCCGATAGCCTTCCAGCCGCAGAGCGGGCAGACACCTGGTTCGGCCTTCCGGAGCAGAAGCAGCACGTACACCGTTCGCACGCCCTCACCATCCTCGGCAAGACCAAGGAAGCTCGACAAAGCCAGACGCGGGCGCTCGAACTGACCGCGCCCACCAGCACCATGACCCGCGGACTCCTCCGGATCGACGCAGCTGTCTGCGAGCATCGAGACGGCGACACCGCTCAGGCATGCCGCATGGCCGTCGCAGCTCTGCACGATCTACCGACCGGGTGGCGCACTGGCCTTACCCGCACGCGCGCGGTTGACCTGTATCGCTCTATCCCCGCCCAGTACCACCGCGAGCCTGCCGCTCGTGAACTCCGAGACGTCCTCGCCGCCCGACCGTGACCTTCACTCACAGAGGTCCGGTTTCCCCCGCGTGCCCCTGCAGATTGAGCGCGAAGGGGGAGTGAAGCGGGGACGTACGCATGAGGGTCACGCGCGTCGACGCCTGGCCGGTAGTCGGAGCCGAACCATGACCACGGCAATCAGGACTGGCCCGAAGCCGAACCAGGAGCAAGACGTGTCCCTCCGACAGCTCGACCACGCCGACACTCTCGAACTACCCGTCACCGGTGACGGGCCCTTCAACTTCCTCCACACTGCCTGGAAACCGTCCCACTACGTCACCGGACTCGAGGCGCACACCGCGAGCCGCTCCTGGCGCACTTTTCGAGTCGACGACCTCGTCACCGGGGTTCGCATGCACGCGGAGAACCGGCTCGTAATCGCCGAGGTCTACACCGACGGTGACTACAAACCCGAACACCGGGACCACTTAGCACGCCGGCTGACCGCCTCCTACGGCTTGGACGAGGACCTCAGCCAGTTCATCGAACTGGCCACCGACGTGCCGACGATGCGGGGGCCGCTGGAATCTTTGTCCGGCATGCGGCAAAGCTGCCCCGAAGATCACTTCGAGATCGCCGTAGTTGCGTTGCTCCTGCAGCACGTCACCGTCGCCCGCACCACCCAGATGACCCGTAATTTGCTCACCCACTACGGGCAGCTCGTCCGCTTCGACGGCATCACCCTCAGAGCCTGGTTCACCCCCGCCGAGATTGCGCACGTCTCCGCCGAGATCTTCAAGGAGCAGGACCGCCTCGGCTACCGCGCCAAGACCCTCCCCCGTTTCGCAGCCTTCTTCCGTGACTACCCCGCCGAGGAACTGACGGCCGCCCACGATCTCGAGCAGACCTTCCAGCAGATCAAAGGCGTTGGCCCCTACACCGCCGCGATCATGGCTTCGCACGCGTCCCGGGATACCGCCTCCTTCGGCCTGGACGTGTGGAACCGCAAGATCCTCGCGCGACGGCTCCTCAGCGCCGACGACGCCGCACCGGAAGCTGTCAACCACCGCCTGAATGAGCTCTTCCCCGGTCATGCCGGCACCGCTGGCCTCTACCTCGTCGAGTATGAGTACCTCAACGCTCCTGTGGCGCCGCTCCTCACGCCGGGCGGGGACGTTGACGCCTGGAACGAAGCCCTGGCGGGAGTCGTCGCCGAACCCTGCAACCCCCGGTGACCTGTCGTAGCACGCCCTCCCCATCACAACCAGGAGCGATCTGTGGGATACACCCGCAACGAATGGTCTGCGCACTACGCCGACGGCCGCGGGTTCCGACCGCTCGGCGAGGAGGAGAAGAGCCTGCTCGCCGAGCATGTCCCAGCTCCCGAGGGCGGGCGGGCGCTGGACGTCGGCTGCGGCACCGGTCAACTCGCCTCCTACCTGGCCTACCTCGGGTACAGCGTCGACGCCGCCGACTTCGCCGACGGTGCCCTCACCCGTGCCCGCGAGATGCGCGAGGGCACCGCTGGGGTGCGCTGGCTGCGCATGGACATCGAACACGGCGACCCGGCCGGCCTCTGTCCCGACGGCTACGACCTGGTCTGCCTCCGGCTCGCCATCGCCTTCGTGCGCGACCGTACCCGCGTACTGCACGCTCTGGGCGCGCGGCTGCGGGAGGGCGGCGCGCTCGTCGTCATCACCCCCCTTGCCGCGCGCACACCCGAGACGCGGCGGCACATCGCCCTGGACGAGGACGAACTCGCCCTGCTCACGGAGAGCTTCGCGACAGCGGAGCGGTACGACGCCGCCGGACTGGCGGTGCTCGTGCTCCGCGATCCGCACACGGGGGCCTCCTTCACCGCGGCGGAGAAGGGCCGCCCGATTCCCGGGGCGGTGTTCGGCGCGACGGCGGTGGTCACCGACGCGTCGGGGCGGGTGCTGCTGGGCCGCTCCACCCACGGACCGCACGGTATGTGGGAGTTGCCGGGCGGACGTGTCGCCGGCCGGGAGGCCGTCTCGGCCGCGGCCGTACGGGAACTGCGCGAGGAGACCGGACTGACCGCCCACGAGGGCGACGCCCACCTCCTCACGATCCTGCACGATGACAACCGGGACGTGCGCCGCATCTCCGCCGTGGTGCGCGTCACCAGCTGGCGCGGCGAACTTGGCCTGCCGGAGCCGCACCGGTTTTCACGGTGGGAGTGGCACGACCCGCACACCCTGGCCACGCTCGGTCGGATCTTCGCGCCGTCTGCGCAGTTCCCTGAACGCGGTGTGGCCGGGCGTCCTGCCGGGGCTGCCGCCCGTCCATTCCTACCCCAGCTCCTGCGCCGGCCCGCCCGTGCCCGGCGAGCCGGCCGCGGCCACGCGGCTGCGCGCCCGGATGACGGAGGCCGTGATCGCTGGAGGCTGGGCGCCTTCCCCGCGAGTTCAGACCGCGCTGCGGGAAGTTCCCCGCCACCGGTTCCTGCCCGAGGCCCCTCTGGAGGAGGCCTACGACGACTACCACTATGTCGTGACCGCCCGCGATTCCACAGGAGCTGCGGTCAGCTCGGTCTCAGCCGCCTGGACACAGGCCGACATGATCGAACAGCTCCAGTTGGAGCCGGGCATGGTCGTGCTGGAAGTCGGATCCGGCGGCTACAACGCCGAACTGCTCGCGCACGTCCTCGGAGAGCGCGGCCGGGTGGTCACCGTAGACGTCGACCCGCGCGTGGTGGACCGCACCAAGCGGCTGTGTGCGGAGGCCGGCAGCGGCCGCGTCACCGCCGTCCTCGGTGACGGAAGCCTCGGCGCACCCGCCTACGTCCCGGCAGGTGGGTTCGACGGGGTGATCATCACCCACAACGCGGCGGACGTCGCTCCAGCCTGGCGTGGCCAACTGGCCGACGGCGCGCGCCTGGTCGTGCCGCTGGAGATCGGCGGCTATGCCCGATCCATCGCTCTGGTCTGCCGTGGTGACGTCCTGCACGCCGAGCACTGGACATACTGCGGATTCGTACGGGACCGCGGCGCAGCTGCGCGTACCGCCCCCGCGGTCCACCTGGCCGACGGGGCCGTCACGATGCGGTGGGAGGACGGGCTCCCCACCGATGCCGATACCAGCGAACTTGAGGAGGCTCTGCGCGGGCCCCGACACGAGATCGCCACCGGCGTCGTGCTGCCCGGTGAGTACAGCTTCGAGACCCTGCAGATCTACGCCGCGACCGTGCTGCCAGGGTTCTGCCGCCTGGCTGCCCCGGAAGGCTCGGACCTGGTGGCCCGGCAGGATGTCGCAGCGATCACCGCGGAGGGCTCCCTCGCCTACTTCACCCCGATCAAGATCCACCACGCGCCGAAGCCCGCCGACAGCCGCCACGAGTTCTACATCCATGCCTACGGCCCGGCCGGCCCGGCCCTGGCCGAGCGCTTCGCCGCATGCGTACGGGACTGGGACGAGCACGTACGCGAAGAGGGCTACCCGCCCATGACCGTCCACCCGGCAGGCACCCCCGACGAACACCTGCCGCCAGGCGATGTCCTGGACAAGCCCTTCTCCCGGCTCGTCTTCCCGTGGCCGGGACGCACGTCAAGACAGCTGCGTCAGCTGCCCTCCTCCAGTCGAGAACGGGATCTGACCCCCGGTCGAAGTCGCCCGCATCGGCGCGCCCGTCGGCCACCAGGGAGAACATTCGCGCCTCAGCTTCTGCTCCGGTACGCGGCGTAGCGCCGTGCGCCGTCGCGCAGTGAGGCGGACCAGGTCCCGGGGCTTTCGTCCGCGATTTCCGTCCAGAGCTTCGCGTTGGCCTCGGCGAACGCCGTCAGCACGTGAGATGGTGCTCCGCGCCAAGCCGGCATGCGGGCCGCCCACTTCTCGGCTGCGCCCGGGTGCTGCTTCCCCGTGGAGACCAGCCAGACGCACGCCAGCGCGGGATCCAGCCACGGGGCACCGAGGGTGCTCCACGCCCAGTCCACCATGAGCGCTCTCTCCTGCTGTCCGGCTCCTCCTGGGGTGATGAGCACGTTCTCGGGATTGAAGTCGGTGTGCGCCAGATACTGGCCGGCCAGGGCAGCGCGGTGGTCCGCGTCGGGAAGGTAGGACGCCCAGCGCTCCTCTGCGCGCTTGAGTTCCGTTCGAGGGGCGGGGATCTCGGCGAGGCGGGTAAGCGTGCAGGCCAGGAGCGCCAGGTCGGGAGAGCCGGAAGCGTAGTCCGCATGCCGCCCCGCGGCGAAGTCGAAGCCAAGGAGATCCCACTCGGCCGTCTCCAGGCGCCAGCGGAACCGGGGCGCGAGGGTTCCCACTGCTGCTGCGACTTCGGCTTCCCTCCGCTGCGTCCATGCCCGGGGGTGGCTGGCGGGGAGTCCCTTCAGGAACACGGTGCCCGTTTCGGTGTCCAAGCGTGCTGCGATCGCGCTGTTGTAGCCCCCGGAGACGGTCTCGGCCCGATGAATCGGTCCGGTCACTTCCTCGACCGCATCCTGGGCGGGCAGGGGGAGGTCCTCCCACTGAAGCCGGGTGACGGGCATGGCGAAAAGCCTTCCAGAAGCGGGACTTGCTGGATCCGCGCGCCTCTGGCGCGCTGAACCCCCTGCCGTGAGGTCGGCAAATACGGATCGAGCGTAGCCGCCGGACCACACAGGGTTCGAATGTCAACTTTCCTTGGCGTACCCTCGTCAATTGACAAGTTTTACGTGACACAGGAGGAGTGGATGGCCCGTACAACGGACTCGTTGAGTCTGGAGGACATCGCCGGCGAGCTGGACGTGGACGTGAGCACAGTGCGGGGGTGGCACGAAGGCGGAGGGGACAGCCCGCCGGCATTGCAAGCGGTGGCCAAGGCCATGAGGGCAAAGACGCCCAAGGCCGCCGGCGACGACCCTCGCTACCCGCGGCGTGTCGTGGACGCGTTCGCCCAGGCCGTGGGGCTCAGGGACGCCTTCGGCCGGCCGGTGCGCGGGGAGGGCAAGAGCAGGATGCCGCTCTATCCGACAGTGGAGCCCGGACCGAAGAAGCGCCGGCGCTGGTATGAGCATCACGCGGCCGCCGAGCTGCAGACCCAGAAGGGAGGTCTTCCTGAGCCGGACGGCTACGACGAGCTCGACCGGCCGTACTGGTACAGGAGCACGCTGTTCTACCACCAACCCGAGGATTCACTGAGCCTGGCCGACATCGCCCGCGAGTACCGGGTGAGCCGGCAGACAGCGCAACGGTGGCACAAGGGAGCCGTGAGAAACGGCAAAGCGCCGGCCATCCCCTCGGCCCTGCAGGCGACAGCGGCCCTTATGGAGGTGCCGCTGCCGGAACTGGCCCAGCCGCGGCCGCGGTATCCGCGTCAGGTCGTCCAGGCGTTCGCGAAGGGGGTGGGTTTCCTGAACGACAAGGGCGAGTTCGTCGAGGAACTGGTCGGCCGCACACAGGGGCGGTGGCTGCCGCTCGAGCCCACCGTCGATCCGCGTCCGGAGGGCCTGAGGCGGATGTACCTACCGCACGTCGCGGCGGAGTTGGGATGGGAGGGGGCCTCCATCGCGCCGATCCGTTCCCGCCACCAACTCGACTTCCCCGAGGAGGATGGCCACGACGAGCTTGCCCGTCCGTACTGGTTTCCGTTCACGATCGAGGACTACAAGCGGTACCTGACGCGCCGGCGGATGGATCGCGTCGGCGCTCCGGAACCTGACGGCTACGACGAGGACGGGGAGCCGTACTGGCTTCCTCCCTCACAACAATGACACCCCATGAACAAGTAAAATATGGACTCTGACCAGCGTAAATCTACCTCATCAATGGTATAGTTTTACGTGTCAAAAGGGAGATGGGTACCCGGTGCCGACCTGCTGACTGGACATCTGAAGGTCGGCACCGGGCCCACTCTGGAGAGCCATCGAGTGTTCCGGAGGAACCTTGACGGAGGTCACGCAGTCCGCCCATCCCGACGCTTCCCCCGCCCACCCTATGGCGGATCCCTGGACCGCCTTCACCCCTGCCGTCAAGCAGCGGGAACTGGCACGGATCGCTCTTGACGGGCCGAGCGGCGCCGGAGTCACCTACACCGCTCTCGCCCTCGCCGCCGGGCTCGGTGACTCGATCGCAGTGATCGACACCCAGCGTGGTCAAGCCGCCCAGTACGCCGACCAGTTCGACTTCTTTACGTGCCCGCCGTTGACCCACTTCGCACCAGAGACGCTGACGGCCGCGCTCGCTCACTGCGCCGACCGGCGATTCGACACCGTCATCGTGGACTCCCTCTCCGCGTGGTGGAGCGGCCCGGACGGCATGCTGGAGCAGGTCGACGCCGCTGCGCAGCGCGGCAATGGCGGCCCCCCGCAACAGCGGATGGAACGAAGTGCGCCCCCGGCAGCGCCGCATGACCGAAGCGCTGCTGACCTACCCCGGCCACATCATCGCCACGCTGCGCTGTCGTACGGACGTGGTCCTGGAGGCCGACGAACAGGGACGGCAGTTCCCGCGCAGGGTCGGCCTCAAGACCGAGCAGCGCGAGGGCATCGAACGCGACTTCAGCCTCACCGCGTCTCTGCTGGCCGACCACACCCTCATCGTCACTAAGGCGCTCAGCCCCGACCTGGCAGGCCGCGTCATCCCGCTCCCCGGCAAGAGCTTCGGGGAGGAGATCGCCGCGTGGCTGAACACGGGCCAGGAGGTCGAGTCGATCGCCTCACTCATGGACCGCGCGGTGAGCGAGGAGACCACGTTCGAGCAGCTTCGGGACCTGCGCGCCACGGTGCACGCACGCCGACTCGACGGCGCCCCGATGCTCACCCCGACGGGCACGGTCACCAGCCTTGGCGACCTCATCGACGCACGCGGACGAGCCGCGCTCGCCGCTCAGCACACGGAAGCAGCGTAGGTACCCGCCCGAGCTGGCGCCCCCACTCCCAGCCACGTCCTGCCGTCCTGCAACGGCGGCCCTGAACCAGATGCATCCCTCTCTGGAAGGTGTCCCATGCCCGCAACGCTCCCCTGCCCGGACCAGTGCCTCAGCGTCGTACGCCAGGCGATCCTCGATCACCGGGCGATGGCTGCCCGGCACGCGGTCAAGCTCGATCGCTACTTCGACGTCGACGGTGTCCCCGACCACGAGTTCGAGGACTACGACCAGGAGCGGCGGGAGCTGGCGCTGGAAGCCGATGAGCAGCTGGAGACGCTCATCGCCCGCCTGACTGAGGTGTTCGGTCTGCCCGTCACCGAGCCGGTCACCGTGCTCGGCACCGAGATGGACCGGTTTCAGGTGACCCCTGGGCGCCTGGACGACGCTGCCCGCAGGGCGTTCAGCGAGGGGCAGTGTCACGCTCTCGCCCAGGCCGTCAGCGAAGTCACGGGCTGGCCGATGGCCGCGCTGATCGACGCCGACTGCGCCGACCTCTACGACAAGTGCGGCTTGGACGGGCTCGGGGCCGACGGCGTGTGCATCTGCCAGATCAACCACCTCGTCGCGGTCCGCCCGGAGGACGGGGCTCTGATCGACATCGACGGCGCCCACCACCCGGACATGCTGCGTGAGGAGATGGGCAGCGACCTCGTGCCGCTGACCGAGGAGTTGTGGGAGGCCATCACCCGCTGCGCCGCCTTCCGTGTCCCGGACATGCCGGTCGCACGGACCCTCGTAGAGCCGCTCCTGGACTCCCTGCCCCCGATCGCCGGTACCAGGACCGGCGGGGCATCCCTGGCGCTGGTCGCCTGATGGCTATCCGGACCGTGCTGCTCAATCCGCTCGCCCGCCTGCTGATCGCCGCCGCCGACCGTACGGCCAGGCACTGCGACATCCCCAACCCGATGGCGGGCATGCGGCACGTCATCGGTCTCTTCGGTGACCAGAACCTCTCAGGCGCCGACATTCACAGCGAGCTGTGCAGCCGCCTCGAAGACCTCGGCTTCGACATCCCGCAGGGCTGGTGCAACGTGTGCAACCGCGCCCTGACGAATGACCAGGCCGAGGCGACCGGCCTGTGTATCCGTCACGAGCACGTGTAGCCCCGGCCCCGATCGAAGGACCTGTTCATGGCCGAACCTGCGAGCACGAACCCGCATCGCGACAACGACAGCGCGGGCGAGCAGCGGATCGTCGAGGCGCTCCGGCGGGCTCGCTCCCGCAGCTTCTCCGGGCGGTCAACCGGGGCGGAGTGCGCGTGCGGGAGACACCGCGTGACGTGTCTGTTCGGCCGGATGCACAGCTGGACCATGCCCTGGTTTGTTCAGGGCCGCGTCGTACGGACGAAGGACACTGCGCACTGCTACGGGTGCGGGGCCGTGTGCACCGGGGACGAGGAGCCCGTTGGCGACGTCAGCGGCACCGCAGCGCAGTCCGCTCCGACCGGCCCGTTGTCCCAACGCGCGAAGTGAACGGCAGGAGGCCCATGCTCACGATCGACCTTGACGACCTCTTGAGGCACGCCGAGAAGCAGTCCGTGCCCGGCATCCTCGCGGCCGCTCGGGCAGCCGGTGTCCTGTGGCAGTGCCGCAAGGAGTCGTGCCGGCACGACAATCCGAGGGGCCGGGAGCTGTGCAGCGAGTGCGGCCACGATCAGAAGGGCGCCCCGCTTCACGACATCAGGCCCGGCCTCTACCGGGGCCCCGAGGAGGATTGGTTGGACCTGCGTCAGGTCGTGACCGGACACTTCGCCGACCAGGAGCCCCGGCCCGACGCGGTCACCTTCCTCTGGGCAGGGTCCGACGACGAGGCCTGCTGGTCCGAGTCGGCAGTCACGGTCCACTACGGCGGCCACATCAAGGAGTCGCCTGCCTCGCTGGATGACCCCGCCGTCTGTGAGGCACTTCAGGTGCTGACGGACTTCGAGGCTCCCATGTACATGGGGAAGATGCGGGTCGCCCTGCCGGCGCGGCCTTCGGCCGTCACCTCCGGCGTCTGAACGCTGCCCCGCGCGCGGCGAGTTGTCGCTCCCGTTCACGCAGCCCGGGGCCGCCGTCGCACTCACGTCGTGGCAGCCGGTTCCGTGGCCCGCCCACCGATGTAGTCAGGAGCACCGCATGCATGCCGTCTCCCCGGCGCCCGCCGGTCAGGCAGGCGCTTTGATCTCTCCGGAGCAGGTCACCGGGTGGCTCGACTCGCTCGACGCACCAGCTCTGTGCTCGCTTGCGGGCATGGTCCAGGAGCGTCTCGTCCCCCGGTTCGCGGCGGCGGTGCTGGCTGGGCTGCGTACGGCCGCTGCCAAGGTGGTTCTGGCCGGCGAAACCGACAGCACCGCCCCGATCGTCCGGCTGCGCTTGGAGGCGACGGACTACGAAAACGGCGTCTTCTGGGACGAGTACGGTGTCGAGGCGCTCCATTCCGACGGGGCCGTAAGCATCCTGAACTGCACCGAAGGCGAGGTGCCGACGCGGCTCGCGGACCTCTCCAGCGTCGACTGCCCTCTCCTCGGCGACATTCTGACCGTGGATCTGCTCACCGGCGATATGGAACAGGAATGAGCCTCGCTATCCGCCTGCTGGGTGCTGGAGGCTGGATCAGAGCTGGGCGAGGACGGCCAGGGTGGTGCGGTCGTTGCACGGGCCGCAGATTCCTGCTCGGGGGGTGCCCTCGAGCGTTGCCAGGTCGCACTCGTAGGCGAAGCCTCCGCCGCACAGGAGGCAGGGCAGGGTGAACTGTCGCGGCAGGTAGACGCCGGTGACGGGGGATTCCGCCGGCATCGCGACGTCTCCGATGCCGTCGAAGGTCAGCCGTAGGAGGCCGGGCACCTGCGCACAGGACTCGCTGTGGATCAGCCGGTAGTCGGGACCGCTGTCCGTACGGAACGCGATGCGGTCTCCGGGGAAGAGGTCGCTCGCCGTCGTGGGCTTCATGAATCCTCCGAGTGCTGGGTGAAAGGGGTTATGGTCTGCGTCGCCGCGAAGACGCCAGCTCGCCGGGCCCGCGGTCATGGCCGTCCCTGTCGCTGCGCGTCGACGATGTTCCGGGCGGTCGCGACGGCCATGTCGTAGACGGCCCCGATTCCCGTCGCCAAGTGCTCGGTTGCGGCGAGCGCCGTGAACAGTCCGTGCGCGGTGTCGTGGTCGCGGTTGGCCCATGCGGTGACGAACTGGGCAGCGAACCGGATCTGGGGCGGGAGTTCTTCGATCGACCCCGGCTCGCCGGTGGTGACGCTCTCAAGCTCGATGCCGAAGAAGTCACCGGGCTGCTCGCGGGCGGTGTGGGAGGCGGCTTCCGCGAGGCTGCACAGCAGCGCGTACGTCGGCCGCGGCCCGCGGTCGACGATGGGCTGAAGGAGAGCGAGGCCCCGCTCGGGAGCGTTGGCGACGCCGGCGGCGATGGCGGCGAAGATCTGCTGGGGCTCGCTCACGCGGGACCTCCTGGCTGCTCGTCGGCGGTGCGGCGGCTCCGCTTCCGCTCCCGCCGGCACGCCTCGCAGTACGCGGTGCCGTCGGGCTGGTAGCGGCCGTGCTCGTTCTGGTCGTGCCCGTGGCGGCAGCGGGCAGGGCGTTCGGCACCACCGGTGAGGTAGCGCAGCTGCTCACGGGTGCGCTGACGGCCCGGTTCGTCGTCGACGTGGGCCGGGGCGACGCAGTGGGGGTAGTCGCACTCCGCGCGGACCTGGCCCACCGGGTCGCGGCCCGTGCGCTGGCGGAAGGCGATACCGGCCGGGCTGTGGGACTTCTCGCGGTAGCGCATGACCGGGGTACCGGAACGCTTCGCGCGCTCGCCCAGCCATTCCAGGTGGCCGCCCTCGACGGGACGGGTCCGCTGTTCCCACTTCTCCTCCAGCGGCGGCAGCTTCGGCGGCACGTACGCGATGCCGAGCTGCTGGCGGATGCGGCGGATCGCGGATCGGTCAGCGCCCGTACGCCGGTGCACTTCACCGTTGCTCAGGCCCTCGGTGATCAGCGCTTGAACCTGCTGCTCCTTCGGGTGCTTCCGGTTCGGCCTGCGGCGCCGCGTCGCCGGGCCGAAACCGCCCTCCTTGCGGCGGCGGGCGGCGGTACGCACGTCGACCCCGGTCCGGCGCCGGATTTCCGCGTCCGTGTGTCCCTCACTGAGCAGCATGCGGATGCTCTCTTCAGTCGCGGGCGGCAGGAGGCGCGCCGCACCCGCCGTCGCTGCGCCGGTCTCGGAGGTGCCCACGGTCATCTCGTCTGCCTCCTCCCGCCGTTCACCGGGTCGTATGCGCTCCGGGCTGGTCACGCGACACCAGTCTATGACGCGTAAAAATTGCTAACAAGCACCCTTGCAAGTAAATTACATCTCGTTGTGTGCTCACCGAGTCGAAAGGAACGTCTTGTCCACCCGGAATGGTGTGATCGACGCCCTCACCCAACAGGTCGTGGGCTCCCAGCGGTTCAACGGTCTCCGGGGCGAGTGCGTCTCCATGCCCCCTGCCGACCTCCACGCCGTCCAGGACGCCTGCGCGGCGATCCTGGAGAACGTGGCCCGCGCGGTGAACTGGGCCCGTCTCCTGCAGGAAGCCTCAGGCCGGCACCAGCTGCTCCACCCTGATCGGCAGGAGGACGGGCCGCGGTGGTCCCCGGTCGACGACGTGTGCGGCGAGTGCCTGGAGGAGGCGCTGCTGGCCGAGGGGTTCGGCAGCCCGGACTGGGGCAAGGCGCCCTCCTCGCCGCGGGAGTTCGGGGAGATCGACTGGCCCACCGTGGTCGCCAAGCAGCTGCCGCACCGGGGTGCCGCTCACTGGCACCCCTTCGCGCAGAAGACCCAGCCGACGCCCCGGCCGCGCAGCCCGGTGGGCGCCGAGGCATCGGAGCCTGCTGAGGGACGGGCAGGCCCTCACCGGCCGCTGACGCCCGCGGCCACGGACCTCCTGCGTGACCTCACGCGCGCTTCTGACCGCGGTGAGACTCTGACCATCCGCTACGCCTCCCACGGCCAGTACCAGGTAGGGAGCCGAAGCGGCCGGGCCTACGCGCGCGCCACCTTCGACCAGCTGCACGAGGCCGGGATGACCACCGGGCCGTCCCGCTGGCCGCAGTTCTACGAAGACCCTGACGCCTTCAGCGTCACCGACCGGGGGCGCGAGCACGTGGCCTCCCTGGAGAAGGCCGAGGCGGAGAAGAAGGCGAACCGGCCCCAGCGCGCGGGTCTGTCCCCCGCGGCCGCCCGGCTGCTGAGCGACATCGTGGCGGCCGGTGACGAAGGCGTCCGCATGATCGAGGTCCGCAGGGGTCTGCTCAGCGCCGGCCGGGACGGGAGGCGGGCGACGCGGGCCACGTGGATGCAGCTCCTCGACGAGGGGCTGATCACCACGGAGTCCAAGTTCTCCTCGGCCGCGGTCGCGACCGCGACCGAGGCGGGGCGTACGCGCTCCGCGGACCGGCGACGCCGAAACGCCACCCCCTGACGCCCGCCAGGCGTGTGTGTCTCCGGGGCGGCTCGTACCGGGGGCGCCGCCTGGCCGGGTCACGGTGCCTTGCCTCGCGTACGGCGGAAGGGCGTACTGCGTGGTGGCAGCGCCTGTTCTTCCTCCGGCGTCCCGTTCAACTCGGGGCGCGTGTAGCAAGGTTCGACGAAGAGGTTCTCCCAGCTCGGCGGCGCCGGCCGCGAGCGGGCGCGATCCTCTGCTGCCCGTTCTGTCCTGGGCTGGGATGACACAGCACTCCTCTCGTTGTGGAGCCCGCGTTCACACGCCGGGGTGTGCGGGGTGGAGAAGGGCCTCGGCGAATTCCGATACCAGCTCCGCGGCGCCCTTGAGCCCATGGGACTGCAGGCGGAGCAGCAGCGCGGAACCGGTCACGACGGCATCGGCGATCGAGCCGACCCGGCGGGCCTGCTCGGCCTCGTTGACACCGATGCCTGTCACGACCGGCAGCGAGGAGATGCGGCGTATCCGCCGGGTGAAGGAGTCCAACGCGCTGTAGTCCAGGACGCCTTGGAAGCCCGTGACGGAGTCGGCTGCGGGAGCGTAGAGCCAGCCGGAAGCCCCCTCGGCTACGCGGGCGAGCCTGTCGTCACCGCCGCGACGGGAGACGAACTGCGGTGTGTGGATCCCGGCGCTGCGGGCCGCGCTCAGCCACGGCGCGGCCTCCTCGATCGGCAGATCCGGGATCATGGCGCCGGCACCGCCGGCGCGCGCGAGATCGGCCGCGAATCGCTCGACGCCGTAGCGCAGGACGGGATGCCAGTAGCTCATCACGACGACTGCGGCAGGCGTGCCGAGGGCGGCTTCGCGCACGGTGGTGAGCACGTGCTGCATGTCAGTTCCGCGTTGGAGTGCGCGGCGGTACGCGCTCGTGATGACCGGTCCGTCGAAGGAGGCGTCGTAGTGGGGCACGCCGACTTCGAGGATGCTGGCCCCGCTGTAGGCGAAGGTGAGCAGGGCGTCGACACCGCCGGCCACGTCGAGGTAGCCGACGGGCAGGAAGACGCCGAGGGCCGGGTGGCGGCGCTTGTCGAGCAGTACGTTGAGTTCTGCTGCGGCAGGGGTGAGTGAGGCCACTGGATGCGCCTTTCGCGGTGGTGGGAGGTGCTTGGCCGGCTCGTCGCGGGCAAGCTGGCGAGGCGGCGTGCGGGGTTCCTGTGGGTGTTACGGGCGCCGGGTCCGGGCTGCTGGTAAGGGGTTGGCGGGGCGGTATTCCGCGCAGAAGGCGTTCACCGCCGCCCGTGTCATCTCCGGGGTGGCGAGAATGCGGGCGTAGTCCCCGTGGCAGATCAGGTGGTATTTGGAGACGAGGTGTGGTGGTGGGCGGCGGACGACGACGGTGAATGCGTCCAGACCGCGGGTCGGTCTCGCGCGCAGGGGCGTGAGCTCCTCCGTGAGGTACTGGGCGATCTCCAGTGCGTGCTGGACGAGTTCGCGGACTCCTTGGTGTCCCAGCTGACGTAGCCGGGCCCACAGCAGTACGGCGGCCAGGCCGCTGCCGGAGTTCAGGTGGAGGTCACGGCCCCGCGCGGACCCGGCCGGAGCGAACTCCGTGCGTGCCAGCGCGGCTCCGCAAGGAAGCGGCGAGCCCACGAGGGTGTGTCCGGTGAGGGAGAGCGAGTCGGCTCCGTGTTCGAACTGCCACCGCGGGCGGGAAGGTGCGTACGCGGCGGTGAGTCCGCCGAGGGCGGCGTCGCCGTGCACGTGGATCTCGCCGGCCGCCTCGGCTGCTTCCCGCAGGGCGGCGAGGTCGTCGTACGCTCCGCGGAATGGTGTGCCGGTGGTGGCCACGACGATCGCGCCGTGCGAGCGTCCGTTGTGGCGTCGCCGTCGGGCGCGTACGAGGTGTTCCAGGGCTTGGGGGTCCATCCGTCCGTCCGGGGTGGAAGGCACGGTCACCAGTGGCAGGCTCAGCAGCGAGGCGGCGGTGGCGACGTGCGGGTGTGCCTGGTCGCTCGCGTAGGCCCAGGCGCGGGGCAGTCGTTGGCGAGCGGTCGCTAAGCCCCACAGGACGCCATCGGTGGCGCTGGCCGTCAGGTGTCCGACGGTGTCTTGGGGGCGAGCTCCGGCGGTTTCGGTGAAGTAGCGGACGAGGGCTTCTTCGTAGGCTTGCGCGTCGATGCCACGACGGGGTGCGGCCGGATCTGCGGTGTGGTTGAAGCACGCGCTGAGGAGCGGGGCGAGGGCGGAGAGGTTCCAGGTGGCCTTCCGTGCCTGGCCGCATGTCGTGTGCTGGTGTTGCCCCGCCGCCTCCAGCAGGTGTGCGGCGTCGGCGTCCGGGTCGCGGGGGTCCTCGCTGATCGCGTAGGTGGTGCTGCCGGCCGCCGCGTGGGCGGCGGGGCCGGGGTGGTCGTTTCGGGCGGCGGTGGTCACAAGGGCTCCTCGGGAGGCACGCTGACGAGGCGGGCCGGGGCCTGACCGGGGTCTGTGCCCCGGCCCGCGGGGTGACGGCCTGACGGGTTCAGGCCGTCCTGTCGGGGTCCTCCCGTGTGCTTCGTCGGCCACGGGCGGCCACGCTGACGGCGGCGATCCCCACCGCGAGCAGACCGCCGGCCGCGGCGACGAGCTCTGTGGTGCTGTCGGACCCGGTCTGAGCGAGGCTTCCCGACGAGGCTGGCGCCGTCGGTGCGCCGGCTGGCGCGGTCGATGCGCCATTCCCCTCGCCGTCCGGGCGGGGAGAGTTGGCTCCCCCGTCATCGGTGGGCGGATCGGTCGGCTCGGTCGGCAGGTCCGGGGGCTCCGTCGGCGGATCCGTGGGCTCGGTCGGCGGATCGGTCGGCTCCGTGGGCGGATCGGTCGGCTCGGTCGGCGGATCCGTGGGCTCGGTCGGCGGATCGGTCGGCTCCGTGGGCGGATCCGTGGGGTCTGTTCCGTCGCCGGGCGGCGGCGTCGGGTCGCCCCCGTCCCCCGGCAGGGGCAGGTCGACTCGAGGCAGTTCGATGCGCGGCAGCTCGACGCCGACCCCGCCGCCGGAGTCGCCGGCGTCCTCGGCGGACGCCAGGGGTCGCGCCTGGGCATCCCGGTCCGCGGCCATCGCGCTCGGCGCGAGCGCTCCCGTCGCCGCGACCAGCACGACGGTGGCTGCCGCCTGCTGCAGCCTGCGCATTCGATTCGTTGGCATGTAGAGGTCAGCCTCCGGTGACAGGCAGGGCCGGTCGGCTGCGCGGGGCGCGCAGCCGCGGGTCACCTGCTCGGACGTCGATGCTCGGCGCGGCCACCTGTGGACAGAGACCAGACCACGGCCGAGCCACCTGCGGGGTACGGAGCCGGAACCGATGGCGTCAGCCCCCCTTGGGGAAGACCGGCGGCGTCCAGCCGACGTACGTCGCGCCCCACTTGGTCTCGATGAGCTGTGCGTCGACGACGTCGATGCGGCCGGGCTTCTCGATGTCGTTGGTGGCGATCTTGCCGCCACCGACGTAGACGGCGATGTGTCCCGCTCGCTGGTCGGTCCGCCAGTACATGAGCGCGCCCGGCGGCGGGCTGCGGTCCCCTTTGTGCTGCATCGACTTGGGCACGACGCTGAAGTGGTCGATCGCGTAGGTGACCCCGGATTGGTTCCAGCCGTAGACCTGCGCGGTGAACGCCAGGCACATCCGGTGCCACTTCGGGTCGTAGTCGCCGTCGTGGTCCTTGGCCCACTGGATCGCGTCCTGGAGCCCGCGCGGGTTGTCCAGTTCCCAGGAGTCCTCGCCGTCGGTGAACCGTCCGCCGGCGCTGCCTTTCGAGGCGGGCGGCTTTTCGGGCTCGCAGTTGTCGTTGCTGCTGTCGACATCGGCGTCGGGGGCTGTGTCCTCGGCGTCGTTGTTCGAGCCCTCCGCCTTGCCGCCACCCTTGCTGCTTCCGGGACGGTCGAGGTCGATGCCGGCCTCGCCGGCGAGCTTGCGCATCTTGGACTCGTGGCCGGCGTACAGGCGGGGGTACGCCGACTTCTGCACCTTCTGCGCCGCGTCGCCCAGCGGCATCGTCTGCCAGCCCTTGATGTCGGCGAGACCGTCGTTGCCGCCCCGCCCTTGAAAAAACGATTCTGCCGCGTAGGACGGGATCATGATGTGTTTCTTGGAGCCCCACCGCTGGGAGGGCCGCTGCTGGAACAGACCGAGACTGTCGGCGGAGTAGGCCTGCTGGCCCAGGTTCTGCAGCGTCGACTCCTGCATCGCGGTCATCAGCGCGATGAGGGTGGCGCGTCCGGGCAGGCCGGCCTTCTTGGCCTGGGCGTCGATCGTCTTGGCGTGGGCGATCTGCTGCTTGTGCAGGCTGTCGCCGCCCTTCTCGCCGTCCGTCGTCCCCTCGTCGGCCTTCCCTCCGCCGATGCTTCCGGAGGTGGAGGTCTCGCCGGTGCCGGGGCCGGTGTCCTCGCAGTCGGTGGCTGACGCGGAGGGGACCGGTGCGAGCGATCCGAGGACGATGATGCCGATGAGGAAGACGACGGCCGCGACCCCGGAGGCCTTGGCCAGGATGCCCTTCTTGGCGACGGCCGCGGCCTGCATGGCCATCTCGCGTGCGTCTGTTTCTTCGTGGTCCATGCGGCGTCACTCCTCGACGCCCAGGACGCGGGTGACCATCCACGGACCGCTGGTGTCGCTCCGGGAGATCTCCAGGGTCAGCGTGCGCGTGTAGGTGTAGGAGTCGGTCGCCTCGACGTCGAGGGTGATCGTGGTGGCCAGCCACCTGCGTATGGAGGTGTCGGCGGCGGGCCGGTCCTTGCCTGTCGGCCCGCTGACGACGATCTTCGTGGGGGTGGCTTGCTCGGCCTGCGAGGCCACCAGCTTGTTGAAATCGCGGTCTTGGTGTCCCTTGAGGTTCGCGATGAGCGCTTCGGAGGCGTACGGGGCGGCGCGGTCCACCGACGCCTTGTGCGAGCCGTCCTGCAAGGGCCGGCGGGCGGTGTAGGCCGCCGCGAAGGCCTTGGCGAGGCTCTCCGGGCCGGAGGCCGCGGACGGGCTGGCCGAGGGTGTCGGTGAGGTCGACGGCCGGCGTGTGGCGTCGTCCGGCGCGGTGATGGTGGGCTTCGGCCTGGGCTTGCCGGGAGTGTGGTCCTCGTCGGGCCACAGCCAGCTTGCGGTGAGGACTGCCGCCGCGGCCATGATCGCCAGGGCGGGGACGGCGAGGCTCGTGGGTGTCTTGCGCCGTTCCTGCGCGATCCACCGGGCCCGTGCGTCGCGGCGTGCCGAGCGCCAGCTGCGCTTGGCCCGGCGCCGCTTGCGCCAGGGCAGCTCGGCGTACTCCTCCGGCGGCTCTTCCTTGCGCAGCACGTCGCGCCAGTCGGCCGGCGTCTTCGGCTTGGGAGGCGAGGGGCGGGCGGACGCCGCGGTGTCACGGTCGGGTGCCCCGGCTCTCTCGTCGACGGGGTCATCGGAGTGGCTCACGGCAGCTCTCCTGTGGATGCGGGTGAAGGGTCACGGCAGTCGACGGCCTGCCCTTGGCCCGCCCCGGGGGAAGGGGGCGGACCGGGCGGCGGTGCGCGTCAGGGACGGGGTGGACGTCCGGGAGGCGGCGGTGGCGGCGGACGTCGGGTGGCGCCGGGCGGCGGTGGGTAGGCGCGGAAGCGCGCTCCCACCGGATTCGCGGGCGGGACCACGGTGCCGCGGATGACGCGCGTGCCGGTG
>NZ_LJGW01000335.1:0-4261 GCF_001751255.1 Streptomyces nanshensis
CGTGGGCAGTCGCCCACGAAGGACTCCGCCCCTCAGCGCCGACGCGGTGACGAGTTGGCATCCCGCCATCGGGCAGGCAAAGTACCCGCCAAGAGATGTCGATCAGAGCCGGGGTCGCGGGTGACGGAGCAGCACACGAGCGCGTACGAGCGCATCGCCGCCGCCTTGGAGCAACGCATCACCAGCGGAGAGCTCGCCCCCGGGGAGCGCCTTCCGTTCATCCCCGACATCGCCCGTGCCGAAGGCGTCTCCGAGATGCCCGTCCGTATGGCCTTCCGGCTCCTGCACCGCAAAGGCCTCATCGAATCCCGCGGCCGCGGCGGCACCCGCGTCGCCGCCCCCACCCCGCCCCTCCACCTGTCCGCCGACCGCTACCGCCGCTCCAGCACCGCGGCGGCAGCCGAGCCCACCGGAGCGACCAGCCGCATCGAGCGGCGTCTCGAACACCTCCAGGCCGACACTGACCTCGCCGAGCTGTTCGCCACCCGCACCGGCACCCGCCTCCGCGCTCAGCACCTGACCATCCACGCCGACAACACGCCCCCGCACCTGACCGTCAGCTACCTGCGATGGGCCGACATCGCCCGTACGCCTCTCGCCGACGAGCAAACCGCCGGCACTGGGCCCGTACGCGCCGAGTTGGAGAGCATCGGCCTCCGTCCTGCCGTCGTCACCGAGCGCTTCACCTACGGCGAAGCGACCCCCGGCGAAGCGACCGCCCTGAACCTCGGCCCCGGCATCGCAGTCGTCCGCTGCACCCGACGCCACCTCACCGCCGACGGCCGGGTCGTCGAGGTCGGCCGCCTCACCTACCGCGCCGACACCCTCATCGTCGAGAACAGCTTCCCCCTCGATGACGAGCCGCCCAGGGGGAGCGACAGACGACCATGACGGTGACCGTGACGCAGCCGGGTTGCCCTCCAAGACGTTCAGCGCGCTCATCACCTGACCGGGACCGGGTTCCCGAACAGGCAAGCTCTCGAAACGAGTTGGAGATCCGGCTACGGCCTCACCCGCATCGGCCGGAGGCCCTGACTCATTGCAGGACTGGTTCCGCGTATCACCGACTCCTCAGCCGGTGTGGATCCAGATCAGGTCGGTGACGACCACGGTACGAGCTGTAGCGGCCGTCGCCGATCGGCAGTCCGGGCAGCTTCTTGGCTCCCTCCACGTCCCCGCCGATCTCCGAAGCCAGGGGCCGGAGGAAGTTCACGATCTCCTTGTACAAGTCGCCGTGCCCGCTCTCGCGGATGGTCTGCAGCACGGCGTACGGGACCTCTTCGAGCTCAACGGTCCAGCGGGGTGGTACGTCGCTCACCCAACCCCCGCTTCGAGGTCGGGAAGCGGGTAGCGCCTGCCGGACCCGGGAGCGGTCTTCGCCTGCGGACGCGCACTTCCGACCACGTGCCGGTGCGCTTCGGCGTAGTAGCCGGAGAAGACCTCCCGGAAGCCTTCGCTGCCGATCTCCGCCTTGCCGATCCTCTCCAAGAACTGCCGCCGCACCTCCGGGGGAAGCACCTTCGAGACGGCGTTGATGGTGCGGGGGAGAGGCGCTACGCGCGGGTCCGGCACGTACGCGGGCTGGGCGACGCTCACGACGGCGGCCTCCTTCTGCAACTGCATCGGGTGTGCTGTCCCTCACCGTACGCCGTCACGTCCGCCGTAGGGGAGGGCCTCAGCGGACCCGGGCACTCTCGAAGGACGCGCACCACGCCCGTACACCCTCCCTTCCCCTCGTGCGTCAACGAGCGAGAGGGGAAGGAAGAGGGGATCAGGACGCAGTGCCGCCCTGGACGCCTTCGCCCCGCCAGCCGCGGAGGGTTGCCCTCCGTGGCCACACCGCCCGGGACCGAGCACCCGCCGCGGCCGAAGAGCCTCAAGGGCAGCATGTCGTATGTCGGGCATAGCCTGACGCACGCCCGCTGAACGAACAATCGACGACGGGGAAGCAGAACGACGATGAGCAACGAGGACCAGAAGCATCCTGACGGGCCGTTCGCGCCACCCGTGGTCCGGGCCCTTCGAGCATGGCTGCCAGAGAACGGGTACACCGACAGCGACCGGTTCCGATACGCCGTCCAGACTGCGCACAGCAGCCAGGCGCGGCTCACGCTGCGGTCGGTGGAGGACTACCGCTGCGACCGTTGTGTGCGACGTGGACCTGGCGTCCTCGCCCGGCTCGCCGGCTCCTGTTCCGGGTGTGAAAGGGCTGAGAACAGCAAGAAGATGGAGCTGAGGGTCGCGGCGGAGCGACTGGAGAAGGCGCTGCGCGACCACTTCACATTCAGTGACCCCGACCTGGTCCCTGGCCACAGGTCCACCAGGTGGGCCATCGAAACCGCGCACCGCGAGGTGTCCTTCTACCTCGACTCGGTCAACGAAAACGGTCGGCCATGATCACCTGAGTGGCAATCTGGGCGGACTGGCCTGGGCAGCTATTGACGTCATACGGATACGGCGCTGCCTTCGCGGTCCTCGCTTCCTGAAGCAACTCCGCCCTGGAAGGCGACATTCAGGCGAGTTCAGGCCGTACGGGCCCGTCGCCGTCCTCCCCGTCGTCGTCGTCTGTCCTTCCGTGCGCGGGATCGGCCCCGCCGGCCGGGCCGCCGGGGCCGAGCTGCTTGCCGGGCAGGGTGCCGAGGAACTCGCCGACGTGTGCGGTGTGTTCGTCGGCGGCCCGGACCGCGTCGGGTACGGGCATCGCGTCGAGGTTGGTGTCGGACGCTGCACGCAGAGCGCGGACCTTGTCCGGCCGGTGCTGCCCGGAGAAGACCTCCGAGAGTTGCGGGCCGCGGATACGCAGCGGACCGATACGGCGGCCGCCGCTGGTCAGCGTCAGGTAGTGCTCGAAGCGGTCGAGCGCGGTGATCTCCGCCGTGGTGACGGCGCCGTCCCATTCCCGCGCGATCAGGGCCGCCGAGTCCGCGGACGCGGCGGTGGTGGAGATGGTCGAGGCGTTCTGCATCAAGCTCTCCCGCGTCGCCGTGCTGATGCGCTGGAGCAGTTGCGTCATGCCGTGCAGGCGGACGCCGAACTTCCGCAGCTCCTCGGTGATCTGAGCGAGCGTCGTCGTGCCGCCGTCCACGGAGATCAGCTCGTCGATAAAGGCGTGGAAGTCGACCCGCTCGGCGGCCGGGGTGTCGCGGCGGGAGATCCCGGCACGGTAGAGGTCCCGGAAGATCATGTTCAGCAGCAGGCGGTCGGTGGGTCCGGACGCCGAGGGGCACAGCCACACCAGGCGCCGCTCGTCCATCGCCTCGCGCAGGTTGAAGGTGCTGACGGGCCGTCCGAGGAAAGCGCGGATCGGGCGGGAGGAGCGCAGCCGCTCGACGGGGTTGAGCACGGTGGAGTAGCCGTCCGGCGGGATGGTGGGGAAGACCTCCCGCCACCAGCGCATCTGTTCGCTGTCGCGCTGTCCGGTTCCGGCGTGGATACGGGCCAGGGCCCGCTGCCGCCAGGCCGCGTCCGTCAGCAGCGGCGCGACCTGGAAAAGCGTCGCCTGCCGGTCCGGTCTGCCGTCGGCGACCGCGCAGACGTTGAGGGCGACCAGCACCTCCAGCGCCTTCGTCGCCAGCGTCAGCGCCCGCGGGTGGGTCTGGTCGCTCCAGCCCAGCGTGGAGGCGAACGCATCGACGCTGGCCCACACCACCTGCGAGGGGTCCTGGCCGCGCTCCACTCCGAGCGAGTTCCACGTCCCGAGCTTCGCGTACGGGTCGGCGCCCGTCAGATCCACGTACAGCAGCCGCGCCATGATGTGCGGATGGGCCAGATACGGCGCCGCCTCGGCGAAGGCGTCGCCGTGCGGGTCGACGAACAGCGCGCCGTAGGACTGGCCGTGCGCGAGGGCGGCGTACTGCACCGCGGCCTGCGTCGTCTTCCCGTAGTTGGCCTTCCCCACCCGGACGGAGAACAGAGTCTCGTGGACGGGTGAGGCGATCAGCCGCTGCCGCCCGTCCGCCGTATACATCCAGCCCTGCGGTATCAGCCCCGGCGCCCCCACCCGGTAGGACGGCACATCCGCGGCTGTCACCGGAAGCCGGCAGCGCACCGTCGGCGGCTTCAGCAGGCCCGCGATCTCCCCCAGATGCAGCCACCCCGCCCGCCCCGGGTCGACCTGCCCGCTGGCCCAGCGCCGCTCGAAGCCGCCGCGCAGCGGCCGCCGGTCCGGACCCCACGCCCACGGCCCCAGCCGGCGGCCCCGCGGGGAGAGCCGCGCCTCCCCGGCGAAGGTCTTCAGCGCCGCCGAGACGGTCTGCAGCCG
>NZ_LJGW01000335.1:4285-5603 GCF_001751255.1 Streptomyces nanshensis
GCCGCTGCTGCGCCTTACCGTCCCGGTCCGCCGAGCACCGCACCAGCAACTGCACCCGCACCAGCCCGGTCGACTCCTCCAGCTTCCCCAGCGCCCGGGCGGCGTCGACCGGCCGGGGCCGCACCGGCATGTCCAGCCGCGGCGAACGCGGCTGCCGGTCCCCCAGCACGGCCGCCAACTGGTGCCGGAAGGAGTCCTCCGCATCCCGCGCCCCCACCGCCGCATGCCGCGCATCCCGCCGCGCCTGCGCACGCGCCTCCGCGCGGGCCTCGCTCATGCGCTGCCAGCGCCGCAGCCGGATCCGCCACCGCGGAATCGGCTGCATATCCAGCGCCACCTCGACGCTCTCTCCCAGATCCGAGCGCAGCGTCGCGACCGCGTCCACGATCGGCTGCAGCGGATCCGGGTCCAGCGGCACCTCCCGCAGCCGCCCCACCGGCGCGCCCCGCACCGTGAACTCCGCCCGCGCGGTGAACCGGGACTCCTTGACGCGGGTGCGCTCCACGTCCTCCACCCGTACGCCCCGCAGCGCGGGCACCGTCAGCAGATGCCGCGCCGAGACCGGCGCCTCGACGAAGTAGTCCAGCGGCCGCGTCCCGTCGGCCCGCAGCAGCACCCGCAGCGCCTTGGAGCGGCGCGGCGCCCACCACGGGCCCGAGGCGGCCGCCGTCGACCAGGCGGTCGCCGAGCGCCACAACTGCTCGCCGTCCGGGTCGAACGAGGGGGAGGGGACCAGCCGCAGCCGCACCCGCTTCCGCGACGCGGCCTGGGCCAGGCGCCGTACGGCCATCTCCACCCCGCCGGCCGCCAGCGCACATCCGGCGACGACGGGCAGCGGGTGCTCCACGACCCACAGCACCGCCGCGAAGAGGCCGCGCAGCAGACCCACGGAGGAGTCGATGAGACCGGCCAGCGGCAGCAGCGCCCCGGCGGCCGTCGCGGTCAGCGCGGTCGCGCCGCTCGCCGCGGTCACCGCACGCCCTTCCACCGGCCGTGGACCTTCTTCACCGGCATCCGGGCGGTGCGGTCATCGCGGTATTCCCCGCGCGGGTCCGCCCCGGCCCACACCAGATGCACGACCAGGCGGCCGTGGCCGGCGGTCGTGCGGGCGATGCCGGCCCGCAGCCGCATCCGCGTGAAGCGGTAGCGGTCCCGGGCCGTGGCAGCGCCGCCGACCTTCGAGCGCCAGGCAGACCAGGCGGCCTGTACGGCGCGGCGCTGGACGCCCGCCGCCACCTTTCCGTGGGGCGCGGCCTTCTCCAGGATCCGCTGGATCGCCGCGTCCGCCCGCCGTCCGTCCCCGGCGACCGGCACCCCG
>NZ_LJGW01000335.1:5687-7920 GCF_001751255.1 Streptomyces nanshensis
ACGGCGGCGGCTGCCGCGACGGGGACGGCGACACCGGAGTCGGCGAACCGGTCCCGTGCTCACTCTTGTGCGGCGCGGGGGAGCGTCCGCCGCCCGTGGGCCCGGCGGCGGTCGTGCCCGTACGGCCGCCTGCCGCGCTGGCCGCCGGGTCGCCGCCGGTGCCGGAGCCCAGGAAGTACACCCCGGCCGCCAGCACGGCGGCGGCCACCACCACCCATCGAACACGTATCCGGTTCAGGGTCACCATGGGCGGGCGCCTCCCGAGTAACCGGTCGTGCGCACCTGCTCGATGCGTACGCGGGTGCCGGGCTTGGCCGCGTTGATCATCCGCCCGCCGCCGAGGTAGATGCCCACGTGGTCGATCGACGCGTCGATGCCGGGCATGAACCCGAAGAAGACCAGGTCACCCGGCCTGAGTGCGGAGATGCCGTCGGCGGCCGGGACGCGGCGGCCGACGCCCGCCTGCTGCGAGGCGATGCGGGGCAGACGGATCCCGCCGCGGGCGTAGGCGTACTGCGTCAGCCCGGAGCAGTCGAACCCGGCGATGCCGGCGCCGGACTTGCCGCCGGGGGAGCAGCAACTCCCGCTGCTCGGCCCGTCCGGTCCGCCGCCGCCCCACGAGTAGGGACGGCCAAGCATGCCCATCGCCGCGTCGATGACGGTCTTCGCCTTGCCGGTGGCCTTCACCGCAGTCTTCGGGTCCTGCCGGGCGGTCTTCTTGTAGTGGCCGATCCAGCCGGTGACCTCCTGTACGTACTGCGAGGAGTGGTTGTAGGAGAGCACCGCCTGCTTGAGCTGGGCGGGCCGGCTCAGATCGCGCTTGCCGTGATCCGTCAGGTACACGGCGGCCGCGAGCGCCGCGTCGTCGACGTTCTGCGGGTCCTTGCGGCCGTCGCCGTTGCCGTCCTGACCCACGCGCGCCCAGGTGGAGGGCAGGAACTGCATCGGG
Organism: Streptomyces nanshensis; assembly: GCF_001751255.1. Classification (GTDB taxonomy): domain Bacteria; phylum Actinomycetota; class Actinomycetes; order Streptomycetales; family Streptomycetaceae; genus Streptomyces; species Streptomyces nanshensis_A. The sequence continues at coordinate 6,637 of NZ_LJGW01000335.1, forward strand.
CCGACGGCGCGTTCGCCGTGCGGGTCGCCGTCCAGGCGGCCGCCGTCGGTGTCCGCCATCGCCGTGGTGTTGCCGCCCACGCCGGAGCCGGACAGCCGCGGCCCGTAGATCGGTGTGGCCAGGGTGCCGTCCGCACGGACCTTGTGCCCGCTCGCCGTCCCCCCGGACTCGACCTTCGCGATGCCGGCGAGCACGGACCAGTCGAAGCCCTTCAGGCTCGGGTACCGCTCGGCGAGGCTCTTCTCCGCGGCCTGGTAGGCGACCAGCAGCCGCCCCGGCACACCGGCGACCGCCGCCACCGCACCGGTCACGCTCGACTTCACGTCCGTGACCGCGTCGATCGCGATCACCCCCAGCGGCACACCAAACAGAAGCAGGGCGAACGCAACCGCCAGGCACCCCCACCTCTTCAGCCGCCGCTTCACCGGCCTCATCGCCCGCCGCGCCACGAGCGTGGCCAACGGCGTCACCAGCGGCCTCCGTCGTCCGGGGGCGGCGGCGGAGCATCATCCGGCGGCGGCGGATCCGCCCACCCCGCCCGGCCGTCCCCGCCGCCGTACGGGTCGGAGAGCACCTCACCGGTGATGCTGTCGACGATGATGCCGCCGGGCTCCTGGCGGGTCCTCACCCCCCACGCCTCGGACGGCGACATCCCGCCGTCCCACGTCGGCTCGGGGGACGCCTCCCGCCGCTCCCGGCGGGGGCCGCTCCACGCGCCCTCCGGCCACGACTCCGGGTCGATGCGGTCGCCCCAGTGCGAGGGCGGGGGCCCGCCGGTGTCGGCGGGACGCGGCGGCGGCTCGTACTCGTCCGGCTCGAAGCGCGTCCACGCGCGGCTGACCGGCGCCCCGGACTCGCTACGCTGCCGCATCGCCTCCGCGGACAGGAACGGCCGCGTCACCGTCTCGTAGCTGCGCCGCAGCGGCTCGGAGGTCATCTCCTCGATGTGCTGCCGCCCTTCGCGGGAGTCGTGCTCCCAGGCGGAGATCTTCTTCTCGTAGTGCGCCAGATGACGGTCCAGCCGCGCCCCGTACTCGCTGCGCTTGGCGGGAAGCCGGTTGACCAGGGCCGGGAAGCCGACGGTGGAGTGCCAGGCGACGCGTCCGGCGCCGAGCGCGACGCGTCCGCCGCGGGTACGGGCGATCCGCTGCCGCAGCCGCTGCCCCGCCGGGACGAACCCGTCCTGGCCGTCACCGCCCGGGCCGTCACCGCCCGGGCGGCCCTGGGAGATGACGCGGCCGGTCTTCCCGTCCACGACCGTGCCGCCGCCCTGCACGCCGGGCG
>NZ_LJGW01000345.1 GCF_001751255.1 Streptomyces nanshensis
CGGGCGCGTTCGCGGTGCTGCTGGCCGTCGCGGCGGTGCTCGTCCTGCGGCGCGGGCGGCGCACGGCCGCGCGGGAGCAGGACCGTGGCGAGGGCCGCGAGGAGGGCGAGGGCCGCACCGGTTCGCCGGACAGCGGCACGGAGGAACGGGAAGCCGTCGCGCGCTGAGCGGACGCAGATCCACGGGCGCAGATCCACGGATAGCGATCCACGGGTAGAGGTCTATGCGAATCGCATAGACTGTGTCTCATGCAGCCAAGCCTTGAGACCGCGGTCGGCGAGTGGCACGCGAGCGTGAACGACGGCGACCTCCGCAGGTCCGCGAGAGCGGTCGGGGATCCGGTCGTCGTGCTGGGCCCGAAGGGCGCGGGCCCGATCACGCCCGAGCAGTTCGCCGACTGGGTGGAGCGCTCCGGGATCACGCTGGTCCCCCGCTCCTGGCATCCCGTCGGTGATCACCTCATGGTCGTGGAGGAGGACGCCACCTGGCCCGGGAGCAAGGGACCGACCCGGGTGGCGACGGTCTTCCGGGAGTCGGACGGGAAGATCACCGCCGCGCTCCGGCTGCCCGATCTGAGGTCGGCCCTCGAACTGGCCTATATCTGCCGGGAGATGGCGGCCACCGCATGAGCGCACCGGGACCGGGCCAGGTCTTGTTCGCCTTCGTACGGCACTGGTCGCGCCGGTCGCCGGACGGCGGGGCCGGTACGGCCGAGCGGGGACGTCTCGTACTCGTCACCGAGGCGGTCCACTCCCTCGCGGAGCGCGGGGCCACCGCGACCGTCAACGCGGTGGCCCACGAGATCGGCATCGACCAGAGCGGAGCGTCGCGGCTGATCAAGTGCGCGGCCGAGGAGGGGTATCTGGTCATGGCACCGTCCCGGGCGGACGGACGCCGACGGGAAGCGTCGCTCACCGCTGCGGGCCGGTCCCTGCTGACGCAGGCGCACCGCTGGCAGGAACAGGTCTTCGCGCAGTTGACCGCCGACTGGAGCGCCGAGCGGCGCCGCTACTTCCAGCGGGCCATGACGGAACTGATCGACCGCTCCCACACGCTGGAGACGCCTCACGGTCACGGTGCATGACGGTTCGGGCGCACGCCCGGCGCGCGCCAACGTGCCCTCGCCCAGGGCCGGTTCGGCCCGTTCGGCCCGGCGCCAGGCCCCGGACGCGGCGTCCCGCTCCGTACCGTCCGGACGCCCGCCGCCACCGGCCTGTAATGATGGGGCGGCCTACGGCGGACCGCCGGCAGAAGGCCCTCGACCAGGAGGAGAGCACATGAACGAGTCCGGGTTCGGGACGGGCTTCGACAAGACCGTGGGGATGGACTACCCCGAGATGACGGCCGAACGGACCGTCGTCACCTGTGAGATCACCCCCGAACTCCTCCAGCCGTACGGCATCGTCCACGGCGGCGTGTACTGCTCGCTGGTGGAGTCGGCCGCGAGTCTCGGCGCGGCGCTCTGGTACGGCGAGCGCGGCCATGTCGTCGGCGTGGCCAACCACACCAACTTCCTGCGCGCCATCGGCTCCGGCACGGTCACCGCGACCGCCACCCCGATCCACCGCGGACGCACCCAGCAACTGTGGCTGGTGAAGGTCACGGACGACACGGGCCGCGACATCGCCCGCGGAGAGGTCCGGCTCGCCAACCTCCCCGCGGACGGCGCCGGTTCGCCGGATACCTCCGAACGGGACGCCTAGGGCGGCGCGTTGGCGCTGCCCGTACCGGAGAACCCCGGTCCGGCGTCCTTCACGAGTGCAGCAACTCGCCGGGTACGCCCGCCGGATCGTCGCGTACCTCGGCCGGGTTGGTCTCCCGCAGCGCCCACGTACAGCAGAAGGTGACCAGCCCCATCAGCGCCACGAAGACGGACACCGCCGTGGTGGAGCCCGTCTCGGCGATGAGCGCGGTCATCGCGAGCGGCGTGCCGCCGCTGACGGTGATCGCCGCGAGCTGGTAGGCGAGCGAGGCGCCCGAGAAGCGCACCCGCGGCGCGAACGTCTCCCCGATGAACGCGGCGAGCGGCCCGTACGTCATCGACTGGAAGACGCCGCCCACCGCCAGCGCGACGAAGAACAGCAGCAGGCTCCTCGTGTCGACGAGCCAGAAGTACGGGAACGCCCAGACGACGAGCAGCGCGGCGCCGATGAGGATCATCGGACGGCGGCCCACCCGGTCCGAGAGGGCGCCGGACCACAGGATCGCCGCCGCGCCGATCAGCGAGCTGAGCAGCGAGACCGCGAGCAACGACTCGTGGCTCATGTGCAGTTCCTCGGTCGCGTAGCTGAGGACGCCGGCGATGCTGATGTAGAAGAGGCAGTTGGTGGCGGCGAGAGTGCCGCAGGCGAGAAGGATCTTGCGCCAGTCGTTGCGCACGGCCTCGCCGAGCGGAGCCCGCACCACCTTCTGCTGCCTGCTCTGTGACGCCTTCTGCAGCGCGCGGAACTCCGGGCTGTCCTCGACCCTGGTCTGGATGTAGAGCACCACCGGGAAGAGCACCGCGGAGAAGAAGAACGGGATCCGCCAGCCCCAGCTCATGAACGCGGCCTCCGGCATGGCGGCGGTCGCCGCCAGGAACGCCACGTTCCCGAGGATGACGCCGAACGGCACGCCCATCTGCCCGAACGTGCCCGCGAATCCCCGGCGTTTGGGGCTCGTCGACTCCGTCAGCAGCAGCACGATGCCGCCCCACTGCCCGCCGCAGGCCAGGCCCTGGACGAAGCGCAGCACGACGAGCAGGACGGGCGCGAGGACCCCGATCGTCCCCGCCGAGGGCAGACATCCGATGAGGAACGTCGCGGCGCCCATCCCCAGCAGACATGCGACGACCATGGGCTTGCGGCCGTGGCGGTCGCCGAAGTGCCCGGCGAGGACGCCGCCCAGCGGACGAGCGATGAAGCCCGCCCAGAAGGTGCTGAAGGAGAGCAGGGTGCCGGTGAGCGCCGAGCTGGACGGGAAGAAGACGTGCGGGAAGACCAGGGCCGCCGCGGTGCCGTAGAGGAAGAAGTCGTACCACTCGATGGAGCTGCCGATGAGTCCGGCGGCGAGCAGCTTGCGGTGGTCACGGGGCTGGGTTCCGGACTGGTGCTCCGGGGTCGCGTCCTCGCCCGGTTCGGCCGTTTCCGTCATGGGGCGCTCCTTCGAGGCGGTGTACTGCGGACGGGCCCCCGTAAAGTGACGTCAGGTTCAACTCCGGGGCGAAGCTTGAGCGAAGGCCGTTGCAGTGTCAACCATTGGGACGAAGCCGCCTGTGCAGGTGGGGAGTTGGGGCGCTCGGCGGTACGGACGGAGCCGGCGCGAAGCCGACAGGAGCGGCGCCGGGCCGCTCAACTCCCGTACGGAGGCGGCGCGTTCGGCGGCCGGACCGCCGAGGTGGCACCGGGCCCCGCGACCGTCAGCCGTGTCCGGGGAACCTGAGCCCGTTGGCCCAGATCCGCGTCACCGTGAAGACGACCTGCTCGAAGTCGACCGTCTCGTGCCCGGCCCCCGACCGCGCGAAGAGACCGAAGGCCATCCGGCTGACCATGCCCGACAGCGCACGCGAGGCCAGCATCGGGTCCAGTTCGGGGTCGGCGTGGCCGCGCTTCTGCAAGTCCGCGATGCCGCGGGCGTTGCGGTGGACGAACGCCTCCGCGCGCCGCCGGCGCAGCTCCTGGAAGGTGGGGTCGACGTGGGCGACCTGCTCCAGCAGCGCCATCAGCTTCGCGTTGCGCCGGTACGCCGCCAGATAGGCCCGGTTGCTCGCCTCCAGGACGGCGTACGGATCGTCGTCGTCCGGCACCCGGTCCATGCCGGGGTGCAGCATCTCCTGCTGGGCGGCTTCGAGGACGGCGGCGAAGATCTCTTCCTTGTTCTTGAAGTACGTGTAGAAGGAGCCCGTCGAGCACTTGGCCTCCTTGGTGATGTCCGTGAGGCGTGCGTCCAGGTATCCCGAGCGCTCGAAGACCTTGCGCGCGGCCGCTATCAGCTCCGAACGCCTGCGGGCGCCGCGCTCGGTGGCGGGCGACTCGCGCAGCAGGGCCGGGTTCACCATCGACGGCAGCGGCGATCCGTCCCAGTCGTCGGACACGGTGGATGCCATGCGCGCCAACCTACAGATGAACCTGGCGTCATCTCCAACTCGATCTCCGGCGGCGCTGATGACACCCCCGATACCTGCCAGTAGCCTCGGGGGACCATGCACCGGGCAGGAGAACAGCCGTGACAGCACAGACCAGTTCCGCGGAAGCCTTCTTCGAGCGGGTGGCGGAGGACCGGTACGTACCGGCCGAGTACACCCGCGGCCCGTGGTCCGCCGACAGCCAGCACGCCGGGCCGCCCGCCGCCCTCCTCGGGCGCACGGTGCAGACGCGCCACGGCGCGCGCGAGGACATGCGGCTGGCCCGTATCACCTTCGAGATCACCAAGCCGGTGCCGCTCGCACCGCTGACGGTGGCCACGCGGGTGCTGCGCGAGGGCCGCAGCGTGGAGCTGGTCGAGGCGTCCCTGACGCCGGACGGCGGCGCGGAGGTCATGCGGGCGCGCGCCCTGCGCATCCGTACGCAGCCCGGCTCGGTGCCGCAGGAGACGCACGGCCCGGAGGTGCCCGGTCCGCAGAGCGCGCGGACGGAACCGTTCTTCCCCGTGCCGTGGGACGTCGGCTACCACACGGCCATGGAGGCCCGCTTCGCCCACGGGTCGTTCCTCGGACGCGGGCCGGCCACCTGCTGGCTGCGGATGCGGGTGCCGCTGGTGGACGGCGAGAAGACGGCGCCGCTGGACCGTGTCCTGGTCGCGGCCGACTCCGGCAACGGCGTCAGCAACGTGCTGGACTTCTCCCGGCACGTCTTCGTCAACCCGGACCTCACGGTGCATCTGCACCGGCACCCGGCGGGCGAGTGGGTCTGCATCGACGCCCGTACGAGCGTCGACGGCGCCGGGATCGGCATGAGCGAGACCGGGATCCACGACGAGCAGGGGCCGATCGGCCGGGGCGTGCAGAGCCTCTTCGTGGCACCGCGCGACTGAGCACCGACGCAGGACCGTTCCGCGCAGCCCGGTAGTACATCGACTGCGTACCCGCCCGGGACGGAGGTGCTCCCGGGTGCAGGACAATGCCGTCATGCGGATCTCGGCGAGAGCGGACTACGCGGTACGTGCCGCGCTGGAACTGGCGGCCGCGGGCGACGACTGCCCGGTCAAGGCCGAGACGATCGCGGAGGCGCAGGGCGTCCCGCGGAAGTTCCTGGAGGGCATCCTCAACGACATGCGCCGCGGCGGCCTCGTCGTCAGCCGGCGCGGCGGACAGGGCGGCTACAAGCTGGGCGCACCGGCCGAGACGATCACCGTCGCCGACGTCATCCGCATCGTGGACGGTCCGCTGGTATCCGTACGCGGCGAGCGCCCGCCCGCGCTGACCTACACCGGGCCCGCCGAATCGCTGCTTCCGTTGTGGATCGCCGTACGCGCCAACGTCCGCGCGATCCTCGGCGAGGTCACGCTCGCCGACGTGGCCCGTTCCGAACTTCCCGAGCGCGTCTACCGGCTCGCGGACGCGCCCGAATCGTGGACGAATCCCTGAGCCTTCCCTGAGCGTCCCGCATCCCGCTCGTCCAGGTGGCGAGTGATCGTGTCCACGTGACGAGACGAGGTTGACCTGCCCTCGCGCACTCCGGCAGATTTCCCTATCAAAGCGATAGGAATACTAGGGATCCAGATCGGGGCAGCATGCGTACGCTCATCCTGTTGGCACTGGCGGGCCTGGGTGCCCAACTGGTGGACGGCAGTCTGGGAATGGCCTACGGCGTCACGTCGACGACGCTGCTGCTCGCGGTGGGCACCAATCCCGCGGCGGCCTCGGCCACCGTCCATCTCGCCGAGATCGGCACGACACTCGTCTCGGGCGCCTCGCACTGGCGCTTCGGCAACGTCGACTGGCGCGTGGTGGCCAAGGTCGGAATCCCGGGCGCCGTGGGCGCGTTCGCCGGTGCGACCGTCCTCTCAAGCCTCTCCACCGCCGTCGCCGAGCCCGCGATGTCCCTGATCCTGCTCGCCCTCGGCGTCTATCTCCTGGGCCGCTTCACCTTCGTCGGCTTCTCCTCGCGCAACCTCGGCAAGCCGCTGCGGAATCGGTTCCTCAGCCCACTGGGTCTGGTCGCCGGGTTCGTCGACGCGACGGGCGGAGGCGGCTGGGGTCCCGTCGGCACTCCGGCGATCCTCGCCAGCGGACGGCTGGAACCGCGCAAGGTGATCGGCTCCATCGACACCGCCGAGTTCCTCGTCACCGTCGCCGCGAGCATCGGCTTCCTCGCCGGGCTCGGACACCAGGGGATCGACCTGGCGTGGGCGGGCGCGCTCCTGGTGGGCGGTGTGATCGCGGCGCCGATCGCGGCCTGGCTCGTACGGCACGTACCGCCGCGCGTCCTCGGCTCGGCCGTCGGCGGCATCATCGTCATCACCAACACCCGCACCCTGCTCAACAGCGACTGGGTCGGCGCGGGCGGCGCCCTCGCCACGGCGGTGTACGTGGTGCTGTACGCGGTGTGGGCCGCGGCGCTCACCTACTCGATCCGCGAGCACCGGCGCAACCTGGCCCGCGAGCGCGAGGAGGGGCGGACGGGGACGTCCGGCGGCCCCGCGGACACCGCCGAGGACGCGAAGGAGAGCGCACCCTCGGCCTGACCCGGCATGCCGCGCACGCGAGCGCGCGCGGCGGCACCGGCCCAAGCGTCAACTGCCCTGCCCCGACCGCCTGATGGGCTCAGGCTCCCCGCACCCCCGACCGCTCCGGCGACCGGGGGTGCGTGCTGTGGCGTACGGGGAGCGCGGTGCTACCAGCCCCCGTACGCCCTCGCCGCCGGACGCTCCGCTCACGCCACGTCCTCACTGCTCACGTCCCTGAGTACTGTTCACGAAACCCTCAAGTGCTTCGCACTTTAAGTAAGTTGACGGCTCGTATCGCGCGACTGTGTAGTTGATCTCGGTTGCCGGTACGACGGGGAGAGGCATGAGCACGGGGTTTCAGATCGACATCGCCGCGACCGAACGCATCGTGGAACGGCTCGGCGAGTGCGACGAACGCATGCAGCAGGCGCGGAAGCGGCTCAACAACGTCGGCCCGAAGACGCTGGGGACGAACGGGCTGGACAACGCCTGCGACACCTTCCAGGACGAGTGGGACGACGGCATCAAGCGCATCGAGGACGCGGCGAAGGACATCAAGGACCGCCTGAAGACGACGGTGGACGCCTACAAGGCCGGCGAGAAGAAGACCGCCGAGGGATTCGGCGCGAAGTAACGAGCGGGAAGCGACGAGGGGGAACGCCGCGTGTCCTATCGCAGCATCTTCATCCAGGGCGACGACGCCTGGCCCGGCCTGGGGTTCAACCCCGCCAAGGGCGACCTGGAGGCCATCGACAACCTGGCCTCCGACGTGAAGGCCGTCAGCACAGAACTGGGCGAACTCGAGGACATGCTGACGTCCATCGGGAAGAAGGACGGCGTCTGGCGGGGCGAGGCGGCCGAGCGGTTCTCGCAGAAGCTCGGGAAACTACCCAAGTACCTCAAGCAGGGCACCGATTCCATGGGCGCCTGCGCGAAGGCGCTGCGCTCCTGGCACGGTCAGCTCTCCGCGTTCCAGCGCACGGCGCACAACCTGGAGTCCGAGGCGGTCACCGCGCGGCGCGAGTCCGACCGGCTCACGCACTCGTACAACACCGAGACCGACCGGGTCAGGGCGCTCGGCCCGATGCCCGCCGACGAGGCCGACGCGCTCACCAAGAAGCTGAACCGGCAGCGCGCCGAAGTGGACCAGGCACAGCACAAGTTGGAGAAGCTGATCCGCGAGGCCGAAGAGATCTACGGCAAGTGGAACGACAAGGCGCAGGAGGCCGAGGCGGCCATCATCAAGGCCTCGGAGAACCACCCGCCGGACTTCGGCTTCTTCGAGCGGCTCAGCGACGGCATCAAGGAGATCGCCCGCGACGCGGGCGACTGGCTCGCGGAGAACGCCGATCTGCTCTCCACGATCTCCTCGGGCCTCGGCGCCGCGGCTCTGGCCTGTCAGGTGATTCCGGGCATCGGCACGGCGGCGGGTGCCGTACTGGGCGTCGCCGCGGGCGCGTTCGCGGCAGGTGCGATGGTCGGCCATGCCGTTCAGGGCATGCGGGGGCAGAAGGGCGGCTGGGCGAAGATGGGGCTGGACGCCCTCGGGGTCATCCCCGGCGGAAAGGGCGCGGCCGCACTGGCGACGGCGGCGAAGGGGGCCAAGCTCTCCTCGGCCGCCAAGTCCGTCGAGACCGGTCTGCACTCGCCGTTGACGCAGAGATATCTGATCCAGCCCGCGGGGAAGAGGGTCGCGCAGAGCTTCGGAAAGACGCTGAGTCCGGCTCAGGTCACCAAGATGAACCAGTATTCCCAGCTCACCGTCAAGTCCGGTTCGTTCGCCTACGGTTCGACGAACGCGGCCACCAAGTGAGAAGAGACACGAGGCTGCGGTACCGGTCGGCACCGGGCATCCGCGCCTGACGTCAGCACATCGAGGGGCAGTCACCATGCCAGAGGAGAAGAGCCGGCCGGAGAAGCTGTGGGAGGCGGCGCTCAAGGCGACGGGCGGTCGCGAGCCGACGGGTCTGTTCCGCGTGGACCGTCCTGTGATGGGGATGGGGAACTCGCGCGACACCCCCTGGAGGCAACGGCCGTGGGTACTGACCGGCCCGGAGGTCGCCTGGGCCCCGCTGCGGAAGATTCTCGTCGTCGCCCTCAGGATCGTCTCGTTCGACGTGCCGGACCGCAAGATCCAGTTCTCGAACGAGAACATCGGCGCCAGCGAGCGGGCCAAGTTGGTACGGAAGTCCAACAAGCCGCAGGACGTCGCCATTGAGGAGTCGAGCCGCTACTACGGTCCGGCGGACAGCACGGCGGCCCAGCTTCTGGTCGCCTCGCTGCCGCGCTCCAAGACCCGTGTCATGAGCCTTCTGTGCGTCACGTCCGACGAGCTCCTGCTGTTGCACGTGCCCGACACCTATCGGAAGAAGCGCTTCGCCAACGCCGTCGACATCGGCTGGCGCTGCGACCGCAGGCTGCTCGAGTGGACGCGCAACATCTCCGCCAAGAGGCCCCTGCCGAAGATCCAGTACGGCTTCACCGACGGCAGTTGGATGACCCTCCACACGGCACCGGTCGAGGGCCGACCCGCGTTCACCGACGTCTTCCCCCACACCCTCACCAAGCAGGACCCGATCCCGCCCAACGCGAACTACCCCGAGCCGGAGCCCAGCAAGTGACCGATCCCGTAACGGGAAGCAAGCCGGACAAGCCCGAACTGCATGTCGGCTGGCTCATGCCGGCGTTCTTCCATCCGCTTCCCGTGGACGCCGCCGATCCCGACGAACTCGCCGACCGCATCGTCGAGTTGGCCATGCGGCTGCTCGCCGACCGCAGCACCGACGAGCAGCACTTCTTCGCCCAGATGATGCTGCGGCAGACGGGGCAGCTCATCCAGGCCGGTGCCGAGTACGCCGGAATGTGCTTCGTGGAGCACGAGGGCGAGCCGACCATGGCCAGCGTTCTCGTCGACCGCGTTCCCTCGCTCGGGGAGAGCGTCGAGGCGGCGGCCGAGGCCACCGAGGCGCTGTTGAGGCGGCGTTACCCGGACGACGAGGTCCGTACGGTGGCGCTGCCGCTGGACGGCACCCCGGCGGTCACCCGCACCGGCGGGCTGGAGGTCACCGTCCCGCCCGAACTGGCCCCCGACGGGCAGGAGCAGCTTCTCCCGCAGGGCATCGTCCAGGCGTACGTGCCGCTGCCCGGACAGGGCGAGACGCTCGTCTTCGAGCTCAACTCGCCCTCGCCCGGCGCCTGGGAGATGTACACCGACATGTTCGACGCCGTCCTCGGCACCCTGGACTGGGCGACCGACGAAGAGCTGGCCGAGCGGCGGGAGTTGGAGCGGATTGCGGGGATCCCCGCCCAGCGCGGCCCCGGCGACGCGACCGGTGAGAAGGCCGACGAGACGACCGGCGGGCAGGGGCCGGGCGCGCACGCGGAGGCCGAACCCGAGCCCGTGGAACCGGAGTTGGCCGAGGCCGTCCATCAGCGTTCCAGTCTCGTCCTGGACGCGGTCGGGTTGCGCGGTCCGCTGCGCGAGGAGGCCGGGGAGCTGGCCTCCGTGGCGTGTCCGGGCTGCCGCGCCAAGGGGCTGACCTCCGGGTGCACCGTGCGTCACCACTGGGAGATGTCGCAGCTTCCGCCGGGGACCCTTCAGGAGATGCTCGCCGCCGCTCGCGCCCAACTGATCGGGCACGGCTGGACGGAGGAGGCCGTGGCGGAGGGCCACGCCGTCTTCAGTTGCCCCGGCGACACCGTCAGCGCCCAGGGCTACACCTGCTCGCTCACCTCCGACGCCGAGCAGGAGCTGCTGGTCGTCGATGTGGCGACCGTGTGCCGGCGCGGCACCGCCACCGCCGTCGCGGACGACTTCGGCTGAGCCGGGCGGCGCGTACGGACGGGTCACCGCCCCACGCGCGGCGCTCAGTGCTCGGCGGGAACCCGGTGCCGGGGCCCCTGCCTGCCGTGGTCCGTCAACCACGCCTCGTACTGGGGGTTGTTGCCGATGGCCTCCGCGTAGGCCCGTTCCGCGTGTTCCAGCAGCGCCGGACCGTACGCGGCCAGGGCGCTCTCCCGGTGCCACACCAGGGAGTGCCGCAGCCGCAGCGGGGTGCTGCGCAGGGGGCGCGGTGCGATGCCCGGTGTGCTGCGGAAGGTGGCCTGGCCGAGGCCGATCGCCGCGCCGGCGACGATGAGTTCGCGGGCGCCCGCCGCCTCGGCCTCGTGCTGGACGACGGCGGTGAAGCCCGCGTCCGTGCACGCGGCGGTGAAGACGTCGTGCAGTCCGCTGCCCTGGCTCGGGGGTAACACCCAGACCTCGTCGGCCAGTTCGTGCAGGCGAAGGGCCGTGCGCCGTGCCATTGGATGGTCCTCGGGGAGCAGGACGAACGCGGGCTCGACGGCCACAGCGTGCTGCTCGACCTCGCGGCGCGGAGCCCGCGGGTTGCCCTCGTACTCCACGAGCGCGCCCAGGTCCTGTTGCCGCGCGGCGACGAGGTCGAGGGCGGTCGCGACGTCCGCCTCGGTGCGCAACTTCGCCTCGGCGCCCGGGAAGAGCGCCCGCAGCGGTTCCAGCAGGCGCACCATCAAAGGTCCGGGGTTGGCGGCGTAACGCAGCGCCAACCGGCCGTCGGAGAAGCCGAGATGGGACAGCACCTCACGCTGGACCGAGTCGAGCTGCGGCAGCAGTTCCCGTGCCTTCGCCACGACCAGCTCCCCCAGCGCGGTGGGGCTCGCGCCGGTCCGGTGCCGTACGAACAGCGGTCCGCCCAGCATCCGTTCGATGCGCTGCACCTGCGCGGTCAGGGACGGCTGGGACAGGCCGAGTGCCGCGGCCGCCCTGGTCAGGCTCCCCGCGTCCGCCACTGCCCTGATCACTCGGAGGTGGCGCACTTCGAGGTCCATCGCACGATGCTATGCCGACTCGGGATGAGCGGTCAGCGGGAACCGGCGGGCATCGTGAGACGCGGAGCGCCGACCACGCCCGGCGCCCAACTCCCCCGTCACACCCCCCACTTCACCGCGAGGTGCCGTCCGCATGCTCACGTCGCGTGCCCCTTCCGTATCCCCTTCCGTATCCCCTTCCATGTCCGGTCCCCCATCCGGCGCACCGTCAACTTCCGTGTCCGGCACGGGTGCTGGACCCGCAGCCGCTCCCCCGTCCGGTGCCGGTGCCGGTGCCGGTGCCGCAGAGCGTGCCCGGCAGATCGCCGGGCTGCTGCTGGAACGCCGGCGCGCTACCGGCTCCGGACGCCCCGGCCGACTGCCGGGCCGCTGCGAGGAGTTGCCCTGCCCCCGCTGTCTGGCGGCGCAGGCCGCGCCGATCGAGTCGTTCGTACGCGAGGGACGTCCCGTACGGCTCGTGCTGCCCGCCTTCCCCGGGAAGTCGCCGAACCGGGCCAAGGTGCTGGGCCGGCTCCCGGATCTGGCCGAGGAGTCGGCGCTGCGCTTCCTCGACGATCTCGCCGGGCGGATACGCCGGGTCCATCCGCCCGGCGCGGAGCTGGTGATCTGCTCCGACGGACGGGTCTTCAGCGACGCGGTCGGCATTCCGGACGACGACATCACGGCGTACCACCGGGAGTTGCGGACGATGGTCGCCGCGCTGCCGCAGGGCGCCGTGTCGCTCTTCACGCTGGAGGACGTACCGGAGTTCGCCGGGCTGCGGCACGAGGAGATGCGCGCCGTACTCACCGAACGCCATGCGGTGCCGCTGGAGGAGCTGCGCGAGCGTGTCCGCCGGGGCGAGGAGCTGCACCTGTACCGGGCGATCACCCGCTTTCTCTTCGAGGACGGCAACACCCCCGCGTACAAGGGCAGTCGGGCGGCGCTGCAACGGGACGCGCGCAACCGGGCGTACGTCGTCATCCAGCGCAGCAAGGCGTGGGGCGACTTCCTCGCCGGGCGTTTTCCGGGCGCCGTACGGCTCTCGATCCATCCGCAGCCGTGCGCCTCGGAGAAGTTCGGCATCCGGCTGGGCGAGGCGACCGGTTCGTGGCTCACGCCCTGGCACGGCGTCGCCGTGGACGTCGGCGGACGGCTGGTGCTGATGAAGCGCACCCAGGCCGAATCGCTGGGCGGCGAAGTCGTCGAACGGGACGGCAGGCCAAGCCACTTCGTACTGCGCGGCCCGGCCCGTACCGCCGCTCACGAGGACCGGGACGGCGCACGCCGTACGACCCCATCCGCACGGGCCGCCAACGGCCCCGCACCGAAGGAGTGATGACATTGACCTCCCGCACCCGGCAACCCGGAACCCCTCCTCCGCCACCGACCGCATCGGACCCAACGGACGTGCCCGGAGGGGCGGTTGAGATCTCCGGGCGCCCGCCGCTGGCGTCCTTCGGCGTGCTCGTCGAGGCCCGCTCGCCGGGACAGCGCGTACAGGATCTGCCGGTGGAGGAGCTGCGCCGCCTCGCCCGCGCGCACCATCTGCTGCTTCTGCGGGGCTTCGAGACCTTCGCGGACGCCGAGGAGCTGACCTCGTACTGCGAACGCTGGGGCGGCATCGGCATGTGGCCCTTCGGCGCGGTCCTCGAACTCGTCGAGCACGAGGCGCCGGACGACCACATCTTCGACCACCGGTATGTGCCGCTGCACTGGGACGGCATGTACCGGCCGCAGGTCCCGGAGTTCCAGCTCTTCCACTGTGTGAGCGCGCCCGGCGAGGAGCAGGGCGGTGGCACCGTCTTCTCCGACACGTCGGCGGTTCTGCGCGACGCGCCCCCGGACGTACGGGAGTTGTGGGAGCGGGTGAGCGGGACGTACCGCCGTACGACGGAGTTCTACGACAGCGTCGCCGTCTCGCCCGTGGTGACGGCGCATCCGGACACGGGCGAGCCCGTGATCCGCTACAACGAACCCGTCGCCGTGGACGAGGAGTTCATCAACCATCCCGATCTGGAGTTCACCGGCATACCGGAGGGACGGGCGGCCGAGTTCCACGACGGGCTGCGGCGTGCACTGCGTGCGCCGGAGCATCTCTACACCCACCGGTGGCGTACGGGCGATCTCGTCGTGGCCGACAACTACACGCTGCTGCACGGCCGGGAGGCGTTCACGAGCCGGGCGCCGCGGCATCTGCGGCGGGTGCATGTGCTGGGCGAACCGCCCCTGGAGAACCCGGCGTTGCGCGCCGGAGGGCAGCCGCCGGGAGCGTGAGCCGGCGCCGGTCGTCCGGACGGTCCCGCGGTCCCGCGGCGATCCCGCGCTCGCGACCTCGCGGCACCCGTCCGGCGTCCGGACG
>NZ_LJGW01000332.1 GCF_001751255.1 Streptomyces nanshensis
CGCCTGGCTCACTCCGCCTCCCGCGCTCACGCGCCCGTGCCGCCCCGACGGTGAGCAGCCGCGAGCCCACCCCGCCGGCCCCGGGGCGGCGCCGGAGCCCGGCGGGCCGGAGACGAACCGGGAGACGAGCAAGGAGACGGTGGCGTGATCACGTTCGACGAGGCGACCTTCACCTACAACGGGGCGGAGGAACCGGTACTGCGCGAGGTGGACCTGCGCATCGGCGAGGGCGAACTCTGCCTGGTCACGGGCCGTACGGGCGTGGGCAAGTCGACGCTGCTCGGCGCCGTGAACGGTCTGGTTCCGCGCTTCACCGGCGGCCGTCTCCACGGACGGGTGGAGGTCGCCGGGCAGGACACCCGCGACTTCCCGCCGCAGGAGTTCGCTCATCTGGTGGGCGTCGTGGGGCAGGACCCGCTGTCCGGCTTCGTCACCGACACCGTCGAGGAGGAACTCGCGTACGGGATGGAGCAGTTGGGGCTCCGCCCGGAGGTGATGCGCAAGCGCGTCGAGGAGACGCTCGACCTGCTGGGCATCGCCGAACTGCGCCACCGCGCGCTGCGGACCCTCTCCGGCGGCCAGCAGCAGCGCGTCGCCATCGGCTCGGTCCTCACGGCACATCCGCGGGTGCTGGTGCTCGACGAACCCACCTCGGCGCTGGACCCGACCGCCGCCGAGGAGGTACTCGCCGCCGTCGTACGGCTCGTCCACGACCTCGGCACCACCGTGGTGGTGGCCGAGCACCGCGTCGAGCGCGTGCTGCAGTACGCGGACCGTCTGGTGCATCTCACCGGTGACGGCGGCGTACGGGACGGCGACCCGGCCGAGTTGATGCTCGACAGCGACGTCGCGCCCCCGGTGGTCCGTCTGGGGCGGCTGGCGGGCTGGCGTCCGCTGCCGCTGTCGGTGCGCGACGCACGCCGTGCGGCGGCCGGGCTCCGCGAGCGTCTCGCGCCGCGGGTGCCGGAGGCTTCACCGTCGCCGCCGTGCACCGCGTCCGGCGAGGCGCCGGCGGCGCTCACCGCCCGCCAAGTCGTCGTCTCCTACGGCCCGTTGACCGCCGTACGGGATGTGGGCCTGGAGCTGAGGAAGGGCGAGGTCGTGGCCCTGATGGGCCGTAACGGGTCGGGCAAGTCGTCGCTGCTGTGGGCGCTTCAGGGGTCGGGCCCGCGCCGGTCGGGCACCGTGGACGTCGGGGGCGCCGACCCGGGAAAAGCCTCCGCGCAGGCGGCACGGGCGCTGGTCGGGCTCGTACCGCAGACGGCGAGCGATCTGCTCTACCTGGAGACCGTGGACGCCGAGTGCGCGCAGGGCGACCGGGAGGCGGACGCCGAACCAGGCGCGTGCCGCGCGCTGTTGGACGGTCTGGCGCCGGGCGTCCCCGGCGACCGCCACCCCCGGGACCTCTCGGAGGGCCAGAAGCTCGCGCTCGTGCTGGCGGTGCAACTGGTCTCCGCGCCCGGCGTGGTGCTGCTGGACGAGCCGACGCGCGGCCTCGACTACCACGCCAAGCGCCGCTTCACGGAGTCGGTGCGGACGCTCGCCGCGGAGGGACGCTCCGTCGTGATCGCCACGCACGACGTCGAGTTCACGGCCGGCGCCGCGGACCGGGTCGTGGTGATGGCCGAGGGAGAGGTCGTGGCGGACGGTCCGACGGCGGACGTCGTCGTCTCCTCCCCCGCGTTCGCCCCGCAGGTGTCCAAGATCCTCCATCCGCAGCCGTGGCTGACCGTCGATCAGGTCGCCGCCGCCCTGGCCCCGCAGGAGGCGACCGCATGAGCACCGACGCGAACGCGACGGCGAACGCGCCGGCGACCACGGCAGGGGCCACGGCACGTGCCACGGCGGCGACCACCGCCGGGGAGCGGAACGGGCGCCGCCGAAGACGTCCGTACGCACCGCCCGGACACCGTGCGTCGGCCATCAGGATCAGCGGCCGCACCGCCCTCGTGCTCACCCTGGCCAGCCTGGCCGGCCTCACCATGTTCTTCTGGCCGCTCTTCGCGCCTCCCCAGCCCGACGCGAACGCCCACTCCACCGACGCACCGCTGCTGTTCGTCCTCGCGATGCCGGTGGTCCTCGCCGTGGTCCTGGCGGAGCTGTCCTCGGGAGGCATCGACACCAAGGCGCTGGCGATGCTCGGCGTCCTCTCGGCGGTGAACGCCGGGCTCCGTCCGCTGGGCGCGGGCACCGCGGGCATCGAGACCGTCTTCTTCCTGCTGATCCTCGCCGGACGGGTCTTCGGCCCGGGGTTCGGCTTCGCGCTCGGGGCGACCTCGCTGTTCGCCTCCGCTCTGCTGACCGCCGGGGTCGGTCCGTGGCTGCCGTTCCAGATGGCGTGCTCGGCCTGGATCGGGCTCGGCGCGGGGCTGCTGCCGCGGAGGGTCACGGGCCGGTGGGAGATCGCGATGCTCGCCGCGTACGGAGTCGTCGCCGCCTATGCGTTCGGCTTCATCATGAACATGTGGTTCTGGCCCTTCACGGCCGGTGCGGACACCCAGCTCTCCTTCGACCCTGACGCCTCCGTACCGGAGAACCTGCACACCTTCTTCGTGTTCACGCTGGCCACCTCCACCTTCGGCTGGGACACCGGCCGCGCCGTGACCAACCTCGTCGCCGTCCTCCTCACCGGACGGGCGGTCCTCGCGACGCTCCGCCGCGCCAACCGGCGTGCCGCCTTCGAGGCGCCCGTCACCTTCTCCCGTTCCGCCGCCCGCTCGTCCTCCCCTTCCTCTCCCGGCCGCGTGCCCGCCGCCGCGAAGGCAGCCCGTACGCGCTCATCTTCCGTATCCGTAAAGGAGTTCACGTCATGAACCGCGCCTCACTGTGCAGACGTGCCGCGGCCCTGTCCGCGCTCGCGTGCACCGCCCTGCCCGCCGCTCCGGCCCATGCCGCGGCCCCCGGCGACACCTCTCCCCCGCAGGCCGCCGCCACCTGGGCCGCGTCCAAGCTCACCAAGGGGTCCAACGCCTCCGGCGACCACGGGCTGACCGCCGACGTCGTCATCGGCCTGGCCGCCAGCGGCACCGGCGGCGAGACCGCCGGCAAGGCCACCGACTGGCTGGCCTCGAACGCCGAGGAGTACATCAGCCGCGGTGTGAAGGGCGACGTCAACGCGGGAGCGGCGGCGAAGCTCGCCCTCGTGGCGGGCGTCGAGCACCGGGACGCGAAGACCTTCGGTGACGTCGACCTCGTCTCCACCCTGAGGGACCGGATGCAGGACAGCGGCCGCTTCACGGACGACACCGCATCGGGCGACATGTCCAACCAGTTCACGCAGTCCCTCGCCGTCCTGGGCCTCGACCGTGCGGGCGCCGTCCCGGAGAAGGCCGTGGCCTTCCTCGCCGAGTCCCGCTGCAAGGACGGCGGTTACCCGCTGACGTTCAAGAGCGACCCCGCCAAGTGCCAGTCCGACGTGGACAGTACGGGTCTGGCGGCTCAGGCGCTGCTCGCCGCCGGACGCACGGACGACGTGACGCCCGCGCTGACCTGGCTGGAGAAGCGCCAGAACAAGGACGGCGGCTTCGCCTACGGGGAGCCGGGTGCGGACGCCAACTCCAACACCACCGCGCTGGCAGTGCAGGCGCTGAAGGCCGGAGGGCACGACCAGGCGGCGGCCAAGGGCGTCGCGTGGCTGAAGACGATGCAGCTCGGCTGTGACGCCAAGGCCGCCGACCGCGGGGCCGTCGGCTATATGAAGCCCGTCGCGGACGGCTCCGCGCTGCGCGCCACGGCACAGGTCATCCCGGCCCTCGCCGGCAAGTCCCTGGTCGAGGTCGACGGCGCGGACTCCGAGCCGGACCTCAGCGACATCGTCTGCAAGCCGGGCGACGGCGGCTCCGGCGGAGGCGGCACGAACGGTACGGACGGAGGCGGCACGGGCGGCACGAGCGGAGGCGCCTCCGGGGGCGACGGCTCGTCCGGCGGCGAGAGCGGCGGCACCGGCGGCGACGCGGGCTCCGCCTCCGCC
>NZ_LJGW01000339.1 GCF_001751255.1 Streptomyces nanshensis
CCCAAGCGCCGCCCGCGCACGCCGGTCCTGGTCGCGGACCACGGCCGCACGGTCGGCCGCGAGGAGCCCGCCGAGACCGCGGAGACGGACGAGACGCAGCAGCGCCCGGAGCGCGGCGACCGCCGGCGCACGGACCGTCCCGGAGCATCGGACCGCCACGGAGCCCCGGAGCGCTCCGCTTCGGCAGAAGGCTCCGCTTCGCCGCCCACGGCGCCTTCCGCTTCCGGTACGGTCTCCGGACTGCCCCGCAGGGTCCGCCAGGCGAGCCTGGCGCCACAGCTCAAGCGGGAGCCGGAAGAGGGCGCCGCGGGCCGCACGGGCGGCGGCGCTCCGTCCGAGGATCTTGCCAACCGCGACGCGGAAGAGGTACGCAGCCGGATGGCATCGCTCCAGCGTGGCTGGCAGCGCGGACGCCGGGACAACGCCGGAGCGTCGGGGGACGAGGCGACGGACTCAGCACCAGGAACGACACCGGAGGGGGACGGTCGATGACCGCACCGAAAGGCACGGAGAGCACCGCTTCTGGGAGCGGCGAACTCAACTGGCTCCTGGACGAGTTGGTCCAGCGCGTCGGCAGCATCAGCAAGGCTCTCGTGCTCTCCGGCGACGGCCTGCCCCGCGGCGCGTCCATGGACCTGACCCGGGAGGACGGCGAGCATCTGGCCGCCGTCGCGTCCGGGTTCCACAGCCTCGCCAAGGGCGTCGGCCGGCACTTCGGCGTCGGCGGCGTACGGCAGACGGTCGTCGAGTTGGAGGAGGCGTTCCTCTTCGTGACGGCCGCGGGCGACGGAAGCTGTCTCGCCGTCGTCGCCGAGGCGGACGCCGACGTGGGGCTGATCGCGTACGAGATGACCCTGCTCGTCAAGCGGGTCGGCGCCCACCTGGGCACCGCCCCCCGTTCGGGCCCGCCGAGCCGCACGAGCGGGAACTGACGGGAATCTGAACGGGACAGAGTGATGACGGACCGCTGGTTCGACGATGCCGCGGGGCCTGTGGTGCGCCCGTACGCCATGACGCGCGGGCGCACCCGCAGCAGTTCCGACGAGGCACGTCTCGACCTCATCGCGCTGGTGATCGCCCAGAGCCGGGACGGTGAAGGGGACGCGAAGCCCCCCGGAAGCGTCCGGGAGAGCGGCGAGAATCACGGGCGTTCGGCCGGCGGGGAGAACGACGGCACCGAGGACCACGCGGACGTGCTCGCGGACAGCTCACTGGCTCCCGAGCACGTCGACATCGTCATCCAGTGCCGCCGCGCTCCGCAGTCCGTCGCCGAACTGTCCGCCGAACTCGACCTGCCCGTCGGCGTCGTCCGCGTCCTCATCGGGGACCTCATCGACGCCGACTGGGTCCGCGTCAGCAGGCCCGTACCTCCGGCGGAACTGCCGGACGAAAGCATTCTCAGAGAGGTAATCGATGGTCTTCGGGCGCTCTAAGCGAAACCAGGCGGCGTCAGCCGAACCGGTGACGCTGAAGCTCCTCGTGGCCGGCGGCTTCGGCGTCGGCAAGACGACCCTGGTCGGCTCCGTCAGCGAGATCAAACCGCTGCGCACGGAGGAGACGCTCACCGAGGCGGGGCGCCCGGTCGACGACATCGCGGGCGTGGAGGCGAAGTCCACCACGACCGTTGCGATGGACTTCGGGCGGATCACCATCAACGACGCCCTGGTGCTCTATCTGTTCGGCACACCCGGCCAGGACCGCTTCTGGTTCCTGTGGGACGAGTTGGCGTACGGCGCGCTCGGCGCGGTGGTGCTCGTCGACACCCGGCGGCTGGAGGACAGCTTCGCCGGCATCGACTACTTCGAGCGCCGCCGCATCCCCTTCACGGTGGCCGTCAACCACTTCGACGACGCCGAGCTGTACCCGGCGGAGTCCCTCCGCGAGGCCCTCGACCTGGACGAGGAGGTGCCGGTGATGGTGTGCGACGCCCGGAGCCGGGGGTCCGTACGGGACGTGCTGGTCTCGGTGGTCGAGCACGCGATGCGCCGCGCCGCAGCCGGTCAGCAGCCGGAGCCCCGCCCCGAAGCGGTGAGCTGAGGAACGCCACCGGGACGGAACGAGGCTCCGGAACCGCGGTCTCCCGCGGCGGTCGGAGGGCGGTGCGGAAGGGCCCCGACGGGGCCTTGACTCCCGTACGGCAGAGGGAAGTCCAACGCCCTCGGGCCGGCCCCGCCCGCCGTGTGTCAGTCGCCCTCCTCCAGCCAGCCGAAGCTGCGCTCCACGGCCTTGCGCCAGTTGTGGAACTCCTTCTCGCGCTTCTCCTCGTCCATCTGCGGCGTCCACACCGCGTCCTGCTTCCAGTGGCTGCTCAGCTCGTCCAGATCGGACCACACACCCGTGGCCAGACCCGCCGCGTAGGCGGCGCCGAGACAGGTCGTCTCCGCCACGACGGGACGGATCACCGGCACCCCGAGCACGTCCGCCTGGTGCTGCATCAGCAGATTGTTCGCCGTCATCCCGCCGTCGACCTTGAGGCTGGTGATGTGCACGCCGGAGTCCTGGTACATGGCGTCCACGACCTCACGGGTCTGCCAGCTCGTCGCCTCCAGCACGGCCCGCGCCAGATGCCCCTTGGTGACGTAGCGGGTCAGACCCGCGACGACGCCGCGCGCGTCCGAGCGCCAGTACGGTGCGAACAGCCCGGAGAACGCGGGCACGATGTACGCGCCGCCGTTGTCCTCGACGCCCGCGGCCAGGGTCTCGATCTCGGCCGCCTCGCCGATGATGCCGAGCTGGTCGCGGAACCACTGGACGAGGGCGCCGGTGATGGCGATCGAACCCTCCAGGCAGTACGTGGGGGGCTCGCCGTCCAGTTGGTAGGCCATCGTCGTCAGCAGCCCGTTCTCGCTGGGCACCGGCCGCTGCCCGGTGTTGAGCAGCAGGAACGAGCCCGTGCCGTAGGTGTTCTTGGCGTCGCCCACCCCGAAGCACGTCTGGCCGAAGAGCGCGGCGTGCTGGTCGCCGAGCGCGGAGGCCACCGGCACCCCGGCGACCTGGCCGTGCGCCGTGCCGTAGACCTCCGAGGAGGAGCGGATCTCCGGGAGCACGGCGGCGGGCACGTTCATCGCGTCGAGGATGGACTGGTCCCACTGGAGGGTCTCCAGGTTCATCAGCATGGTGCGCCCGGCGTTGGTGACGTCGGTGACGTGCACCCCGCCGTCGGTGGCGCCCGTGAGGTTCCAGATCAGCCACGAGTCGATGGTGCCGAAGGCGATCTCCCCGGCCTCGGCGCGCTCCCGCAGCCCCGGCTGGTTGTCGAGCAGCCAGGCCACCTTGGGCCCGGCGAAGTAGCTCGCCAGCGGCAGGCCCGTACGGTCACGGAAGCGGTCCTGGCCGTCCGCGCCGCCCAGTTCGGTGCAGAGCGCCGCGGTGCGGGTGTCCTGCCAGACGATCGCGTTGTGCACCGGCTTGCCGGTCTTCCGGTCCCACAGGACGGTCGTCTCGCGCTGGTTGGTGATGCCGAGCGCGCTGAGCTGGTCGGCCCGCAGCCCGGCCTTGGCGATCGCCCCGGCGACCACGGCCTGCACCTTTGACCAGATCTCGGTGGCGTCATGCTCCACCCACCCCGGCTTGGGGAAGATCTGGCGGTGCTCGCGCTGGTCGACGGCGACGGGGGCGCCGTCCTGGTTGAAGATGATGCAGCGGCTCGACGTGGTGCCCTGGTCGATCGCTGCGACGAACTTGTCCGACATGGTCGCGTCCCCTTGTCCGAACCGGAGTGCTGGAGTTGATTCCGGGGCCCGCGGGCCCGGGTCAGAAGGCGAGTTTGAAGACGCCCGCCGCTATGGCCGCGCCGATGAGCGGACCGGCGACCGGGACCCATGCGTAACCCCAGTCGGAACCGCCCTTGTTGGGGATCGGCAGCAGCGCGTGGGCTATCCGCGGCCCCAGGTCGCGGGCCGGGTTGATGGCGTACCCGGTCGGGCCGCCCAGCGAGAGGCCGATGCCCGTGACGAGCAGCGCCACGATGAGCGCCTGCGTACCGTTCTCGGCGAGCGCCTTGGTCGCGCCGAAGGCGAGCAGCGGCAGGACGAGCGCGATGGTGGCGACTATCTCCGTGGCCAGGTTGGCGCCCGGGTTGCGCACCTCGGGGACCGTGGAGAAGTTGCCGAGCGTGTCCTGCGCGAACTCGGGATCGGCGTTCGCGGCGAACTGTGCGTAGTACGCCACCCACACCAGGACCGCCCCGATCACGGCGCCGAGCATCTGCGAGCCTATGTAGAGCGGCACCTTGCTCCAGTCGCCCGTGTCGATCGCGAGGCCCACCGTCACCGCCGGGTTGATGTGCCCGCCCGAGAGCGGAAGCGCCGTGTACGCGCCGGCGAGGACGCCGAGGCCCCAGCCGAAGGCCACGACGATCCAGCCGGAGGCGGCGGCCTTGGAGAATCTGAGATTGACGGCGGCACAGACACCGGCTCCGAAGAGGATGAGGATCGCGGTGCCGATGACCTCGCCCGCGAAGATGTCCGTGTTGGAGAACTGGCTCATGACGGCTCCTAGTCCCTCGGCCGGGGCCGGGGCCCCGGGTCGTCGCGTCGGGATGGTGCTTGATCTGGCACGGAGCCGGCGCCAGGGCAGAGGGCCGCTGCTCACGGTCCGGCGCGCCACCCCGCCCGGTCTCCGTGACGAGCGTGTCGGCAGTGTTCATCGCGGCTGAGGGACCGTCAAGGGCACGCACATCATGGCCGGGGCACCTCGCGGAGGTCATCGACATCGCCCCCGTGTCGGGGCGATCGGCCCCGTATGTCCCCCCGGATTCCGGGGACTGCGCGACGGCGCTTCGGCCGGCCGCGTCCCCTTGCCCGACGGCTCCTGTCCCGGCCCCGGCCCGTACGCTTCCGGTTCCGCTTCCGCTTTCGTACGGACGCGGCTTCCGCTTCGTACGGCCGCCGGACCTGCACGCCCGTTGACACCGGCGGCGGGCGGCCGGAGACTCCGGCCAGGCGTCCACGGGCAGTCCGCCCGTGCGGCGTGCACGACCCTGCTCGCTGTGCCCGGCGGTTCCCCGCCGCCCCGGCCCCCGCGGCAGCGAGCCTCGCACCACGGCCGCCGCCACCCGGGAGGACCCATGACCATCCACCGCGACCTGTTCATCGGCGGCCGGGAGGTCCCCGCCGTCTCCGGACGCCGGGCCGAGGACCACAACCCGTGGACCGGCGAGGTGTACGCCACCGTCGCCGCGGGCGGAGCCGAGGACGTACGCCGGGCGGTGGCCGCGGCCGACGCGGCGTTCCCGGACTGGGCCGCGACGGGTCCCGCCGAGCGGCGTGCCGTCTTTCTCAAGGCCGCCGACATCCTGGACTCCCGCGGCGACGACGCCGCCACGCTCATGGCACAGGAGGCGGGCGGCAGCCGCCCCTGGGCGCTGTTCAACGTGCAGCTCGCCGCCGGGATGCTCCGCGAGGCCGCCGCGGCCGTCACCGCGCCGCGGGGCGAGGTGCTCACACCGCAGGACGACGGGACGCTGAGCCTCGCCGTCCGCGAACCGGTGGGCGTCGTCGCGGCGTTCGCGCCCTGGAACGCCCCGGTCATCCTCGGTACGCGCGCCGTCGCCGCGCCGCTCGCCGCCGGCAACGCCGTCGTCGTCAAGCCGAGCGAGGACGCCCCGCTGGCCTGCGGCTACTTCGTCGCCGACGTACTGCGCGAGGCCGGTCTGCCCGACGGCGTGCTCAACGTCGTCAGCAACGCCCGCGAGGACGCCGCCGAGGTCGCCGAGGCGCTCGTGGACGAACCGGCCGTGCGCGCCGTCAACTTCACCGGATCGACGAACGTCGGACGGCGCATCGGCGACCTCGCCGCACACCGACTCAAGCCCGCCGTACTGGAGTTGGGCGGCAAGAACTCCGTCGTCGTCCTCGACGACGCCGACGTGGACCACGCCGTCGACGCCGCCACGTTCGCCGTCTTCATGAACGCCGGACAGATCTGCATGTCCGCCGACCGCATCCTCGTCCACGCCTCACTGGCCCAGGAGTTCACCGAGAAGTTCACCGCCAAGGTCGCCTCCCTCCCGCAGGGCGACCCGGGTCAACCCACCACCGTCATAGGCCCGTTGGTGACCGCCGCCTCGGCCGAGCGGGTGGCGGCGCTGATACGGGACGCCGTCGACCGGGGCGCCGAGGTCCTGACCGGGGGAGGGGCGCCGGAGGGCGCCGTGCACCCCGCGACCGTGCTGGCCGGTGTCGCCCCCGGCATGGAGCTGTACCACGGCGAGGCGTTCGGCCCGCTCTGCGCGATCACCGCCTTCGCCGACGACGACGAGGCGGTGGCGCTCGCCAACGACACCGACCACGGCCTGACCTGCGGCATCCTCACGGAGAACGCCACGCACGGACTCGCCGTCGCCCGCCGCATCCGTACCGGCATCGTCCACGTCGGCGACCAGTCCGTCGCCGACGAACCGCAGGTGCCCTTCGGCGGTTTCAAGGCATCCGGCTACGGCCGGTTCGGCGGACGCTGGGGCATCGAGGCGTTCAGCAACACCCGCTGGGTCACCGTCGCCACGCGGCACCCGCACTATCCGTTCTGAGCGCCGGGTCCGCCCGGGGCGTCCGTCCTCGTCACCGGTTCGCCCCGAACGGACCGCGGCACACGGCCCGTTCAGCGGTGGTGCTGCAACGCGCGGCGCCAGACGGGGAAGTCGAAGTATGTCTCGGGGAAGGTCTCGTCGGTGAGCGTGAAGTGCCACCACTCCTCGGGGAGGTTGGTGAACCCGGCCTTCTCCAGCGTCCCCTTCAGCAGCATCCGGTTCGCCCGCTGCTCGCCCTTGATCCGGGGATCGGCGGTGTGGGAGAGGGTGTCGAAGCAGTCGAAACCGGTGCCCATGTCGAGGGAGTTGTCGGGGAAGCGCTCGTCCTTCGGGGCGAAGCACGGCACCAGCGGCTCGCCCGGACGGTAGGGACGGGTGGGCTTCGCGGGCAGCCGCACGAGCGTCAGATCGACCGTACTGCCCCTGCTGTGGCCGGACTTCTCCGCGATGTAGCCGTCCTCGAAGAGCCGGTCCTTCTCCACCCGCGGGTAGAACTCGTCCTTCATCCGCTGGTCGTCCAGGTCCTTCGCCCACGCCACGAAGTGGTCGACGGCCCGTTGCGGGCGGTAACAGTCGTACACCTTCAGGGAGTAGCCCCGCTTGAGGAACGAACGCTGCGCCGTACGCAGGGCGTCGGCCGTGTCACGGGTGACGATGCACATGCCCTGCCGGTAGCCCCGTACGTGGTCGGCACCGGTGAAGTTGTGCGGCGTGCGATAGCGCATCTCCTGCAGGATGGTCGGCGCGACGTCGCGCAGCGCGACGAACTCCCGGGGCGCGGACGGGTCGTGGGACGCGTGGCGGGAGGTGCCGGCGCCGTGCGCACCGGCCGGAGCCGAGGCGGACGCCGTCGAGGGCGCCGATGCCGTCGGCGTGCCCGGCGGGGTC
>NZ_LJGW01000353.1 GCF_001751255.1 Streptomyces nanshensis
TTCGCACCCCGTCCGCACGGACGGGGCTCCCCTCCTCGTCCGGCCCCCGGACCTCCGAACGCCCGCTGCCCAGTGCCGACTTCCGGCAGCCGGGCCCCTCCCCGGCGCCTTCCGGAAGACACGTCGAGCCGATGCCCTCACCCCCGTCGAGGGCATCGGCTCGCGCATGGCGCCCGGTCGGCGCACAGTCATCGTGACATCGCGGACGGCGACCGCACATTGCCAGATCCCGGCAATCTTGGCGTGCATTTGACGTCCTGTGAGCGACACGGCACCGCCGCCGCTCCCGTCCGTACGGACACCGGGCGCACGCCCGAGGGCGAGCCCCGCGTCACAGCTCCTTCTGCGGCCACCCCAGCAGCCGCGCGCCCATGACCGCCGCCTCCAGCGTGAAGCGCTGCAACGGCTCGTTCGGCGTGTAGCCGGTCAGGGTGCGGATGCGCTCCAGGCGGTACGAGAGGGTCCGTACGCTCAGTCCGAGCCGCCGGGCCGCCTCCGCGTTGACGTAACCGGCCGCGCCGCACACCGTCAGCGTCTCCAGCAGCGGTTCCGCGCCGCCGCGTGCCTTCGTCAGCGGCCCCAGCACCGTACGCACCAGGTCCGCCATGGCGCCGCGGTCGCGCAGCAGCACCGGGAAGACCAGCAGCTCCGAGGCGTTGAGCCGTACGGCGTCCAACTCCAGCCGGTCCGCGAGCTCCAGGGCGTTCAGCGCCTCCTCGTAGCTGCGCACGACCCCGCCCGCGCCCGAGTGCTCACGCCCGACGGCGATGCGCCGCGCCGCCGGATAGTCCGCGCCGGGGTTCTCCGCGAGCCGGACGAAGTGCTCCAGCACGTCGTGGTCGCCGCTCGCCGCGATGCACACCAGCCGCCCCTCCTTCGTGGACAGCAGCACGTCCCGCGAGGCGAACCGTCCCAGCAGGTCCCGCTCCACGCGCCGCACGGTGCGGTGCACGTCGTCGTACGCCTCGGCGCCCGCCGCGACCGCCACGGTGTGCACGTCCGCGAGACGCAGCCCGAAGCGCTGCGCCCGCTCGGCGAGGCGGCCCATGTCGCTGCGCCCGTACAGCAGGTCGTCGACGAACTCCCGCCGCTCGCCCTCCTCCTGGCGCACCGCGAGCCGCTGCGCCCGCTCGTGCCCCTCCCCCAGCGCCGCGACCGCCGCGTCGACCGCGCCGAGCACGGCGTCGCCCGTACGGGCCCGCTCCTTCGCGGTGGCGGCGCGGGCCACACCGGGCAGCGTGCCCCACAGCTCGCGGGTGCCGCCGAGGTAGAGGCCGACCAGTTCGCGCAGGGTCCAGCCGTTCTCGGCGGCGCGTTCGCCGAGCGTCCGGAAGGACTCCAACTCCTCGCGGCGGGGCTGGCGTCCGGTCTCGGACACCTCGGCCAGCAGCTCGGGGAAGCGGCCCAGATCCGTACAGCTTCCGCGACCGGCACCGGCACCGGCGCCGGTTCCAGTGCCGGCGCCGATACGGGCTTCCTGCGTCCTGCTCGGCTCCACGGTTCCGTTCTCCCCCTTCGGCCGGCGCACGGCCGGCCTCCTGCCGGCGTCCGAGTCCGGCCCCCGGCCGACGCGGTGCGGCCTGCGTCGTCAGGGGGCTCAGCGTATGGGAGGCCGCGGACGGCCGGGGTACGGTGGCCGCATCACCCCGCCCCGCGGCGAGGGTGCTGGTGTGCCGGGAAGTCTGGTCGGCGGCGCCTCCGGGCGTCACTGTCCGCTCCCGTTCCCAGGAGTCGCACCCGATGGTTCCCCTGCGCACGAGGTTCGCCTCGCTGTCCGCTCCCTCCCGGCGTCTCCACGAGGTGCTGCGCACCGAGACCGCCGGCGGCCTGGTGCTGCTCGCCGCGACGGTGGCGGCGCTGGTGTGGGCGAATCTCCCCGGCGGCTCGTACGAGGCCGTCTCCTCCCACCACTTCGGCCCCTCCGCGCTGGGTCTCGATCTGTCCGTCGGGCACTGGACGTCCGACGGTCTGCTCACCGTCTTCTTCTTCGTCGCCGGTACGGAGCTGAAGCGGGAGCTGACCTCCGGCGAGCTGAGCAGGCCCGCCGCCGCGGCGCTGCCGGTCGTCGCCGCCGTCTGCGGGACCGTGGTGCCCGCCGCCGTCTATCTCGCGGTCAGCGCCTCGGGCGGCGGCGGGCTCGGCGGCTGGGCCGTGCCGATGGCCACCGACATCGCCTTCGCCCTGGGGGTACTGGCGCTCATCGGGTCCCATCTGCCCTCCGGCGTACGGGCGTTCCTGCTGACGCTCGCCGTCGTCGACGACCTCCTCGCGATCCTCGTCATCGCCGTCTTCTTCACCCGGGAGCTGAACTGGGCGGCGCTCGCCGGTGCCGTGGCGGGGCTGGTGCTCTTCCGGGTGCTGCACACACGGCTGCGGGTGCGCGGCTGGTACGTGTACGTGCCGCTGGCGGTGGCCGTATGGGCCCTGACGTACAACAGCGGCGTCCACGCCACGATCTCCGGCGTCGCCCTGGGCATGCTGCTGCGCACCGGTCCCGCCGAGCGCGTCGAACACCGGATGCGGCCGCTGTCGGCCGGTCTCGCCGTGCCGCTGTTCGCGCTCTTCGCGGCGGGGGTGAGCGTCTCGGGTCCGGCGCTGGCCGGGATGTTCCGGGCGCCGGAGGCGCTGGGGGTGCTCCTCGGGCTGTTCGTGGGCAAGTTCGCGGGCGTCCTCGGCGGTACGTATCTCACGGCGCGCTTCACACGGGCGCGGCTCGATCCGGCGCTGGCCTGGCCGGACGTGGCCGGTGTCGCCATGCTCGCCGGGATCGGCTTCACGGTCTCGCTGCTGGTGACGGGGCTGGCGTTCACGGATCCGGCGACGGTCGGGCAGGTGAAGGCCGCGGTGCTGACGGGGTC
This sequence comes from Streptomyces nanshensis, assembly GCF_001751255.1. Lineage (GTDB taxonomy): Bacteria > Actinomycetota > Actinomycetes > Streptomycetales > Streptomycetaceae > Streptomyces > Streptomyces nanshensis_A. The sequence continues at coordinate 2,859 of NZ_LJGW01000353.1, forward strand.
GCTGCTGGCGGCGGCCGTGGCGTGCACGGTGCTGAAGGCGCGTGACGCGCGCTACCGGGCGGCTGCGTCCGAGGCCGCTCCCGGAACGGCCGGCGCCGACAGCAGAGCGGATGACTCCGCTCCCCGCGGGGCCGCCTCGTGAACGACTGGCAGAGCTGGGCGGCGCTCGCGGTCTTCGCCTGCGCGTACGTGCTGATCATCACCGAGAAGGTGCACCGGGTCGCGGCGGCGCTGGGCGGCGCGGCACTGATGTTCGCGATCGGCGCGACGGACGACAGGGCGGCGTTCTACTCGGAGCGCACCGGCATCGACTGGAACGTCGTCTTCCTGCTCGTCGGCATGATGGTGATCGTCGGCGTTCTGAAGAAGACCGGCCTCTTCGAGTATCTGGCCGTCTGGTCGGTGAAGCGGGCACGCGGAAGGCCCTTCCGCGTGATGGCGATGCTGGTCGCGATCACCTCGGTCACCTCCGCGCTGCTGGACAACGTCACGACCGTCCTGCTCGTCGCCCCCGTCACGCTGCTGGTCTGCGAGCGGCTCGCGCTGCCCGCCGCGCCGTTCCTGATAGCCGAGGTGCTGGCGTCCAACATCGGCGGCACGGCGACCCTGGTCGGCGATCCCCCGAACATCATCGTCGCCGGCCGCGCCGGGCTCACCTTCAACGACTTCATCGTCCATCTGACGCCGCTGGCGGCCGTGTTGACGCTCGTACTGATCGCCCTGTGCCGGGTGATGTTCCGCGGCGTCTTCACCCACGACGAGGAACGGGCCGCCGCCGTCATGGCCCTGGACGAGCGCGAGACGATCCACGACGGGCGGCTGCTGGCCCAGGGGCTGGCCGTGCTCGCGCTGGTGCTCGCGGGCTTCGTGCTGCATCCCGTGCTGCACGTCGAACCGAGCATCGTGGCCCTCCTCGGCGCGGGGCTGCTCGTCGCCGTCTCCTCGGTACGCACCGGCGAGGTCCTCGCGGAGGTCGAGTGGCCGACGCTCGCCTTCTTCGCGGGGCTCTTCGTCATGGTCGGCGGGCTCATCGGCACGGGCGTGGTCGGCGAGGCGTCACGGGCGCTGGCCGGCGCCGTCGGACAGCGCGAACTGGCGGGCTCCCTGCTGATGCTGGGCGGCTCGGCCGTGCTGTCCGGGGTGGTCGACAACATCCCGTACGTGGCGACGATGGCGCCCGTCACCGCCGACCTCGTCCACAGCACGGGAGGCGGCGACGGCCATGTGATGTGGTGGGCGCTGACGCTGGGCGCGGACCTCGGCGGCAACGCCACGGCGATCGGGGCGAGCGCGAACGTCGTCGTCCTCGGCCTCGCGGAACGCAACCGCACGCCGATCGGCTTCTGGCAGTTCACGAAGTACGGCCTGGTCGTGACGGCCGTGACGGTGGGGCTGTCGGCGCTGTACGTGTGGCTGCGGTACTTCGTCCTGGCGGCCTGAACGGGCCCCGGACCGCCGCCCGTTCAGACCCTGCTCGCTTCCGCTCTTCCCCGCTCTCCCCGCTCGCTTCCGCTCCGTCCTGCCCGGCGCTGCCCGGTCACGTACCGTCCGGTGCCGTCGGTCCGTCCGTGCGCCGGTGGTGGAGGAGCACCACCCCGTTGCCGAAGGTACGGGTGGAGACGAGGCGCAGGGGGCTCTCCGCGGGCTCGGGGCCGAAGAGGAGGCGGCCGCGGCCGAGCAGGACGGGGTGGACGTAGAGGTGGTATTCGTCGATCAGGTCGTGGCGCCGGAAGGACTCCGCGAGAAGGGCGCCGCCGACGGTCATGTCCGGCCCGGGGCGTGCCTTGAGGGCGCGGATCTCCTCGGGGTCGACCTCCCTTCTGATCTCGGCGTTCTCCTCGTCCGTACGCTCCAGCGTCCGGGAGAAGACGATCTTCGGGGTCTCGCGCCAGATCGCGGCGAACTCCCGCATGGGCGCGGGGTTTGCGGGGTCCGTGTCGGCCGTCGGCCAGACCCCGGACATCAGCTCGTAGTCGACGCGCCCCATGAGGAAGGCGCCCATCCGGCGCATCTCCTCGTTGAGGTGGGTGTGCAGCTCGTCGTCGATCAGATGCCAGCCGAGGTCGCCGCCGGGGCCCTCGAAGTAGCCGTCGAGCGACACCGACATGGACAGGATGATGCTTCTCATATCTCTTCGGTCCTCGGGTCGGGTGCGGTACGGGAAGCGGGGTGCGGTACGCGGACACGGGCGCGGGCGCGGGCGCGGGGAGCCGTACGGCCCCCGGTCGGTCAGTCTCTGAGCGGGAACGAGTGGTGCTCGTGTGCGACGGTCCAGCGGCCGCCCTCCTTGCGCAGCCCGAACGTCAGACGGAGGCGTGCCCCCGGCTGAGCCCGGAGGTCCTGCTCGGTGCCGCAGCGCAGCAGCGCATGGGCGAAGGCCACGTCGGCGCCGGCCGTGACGTCGAGCGAGACGAGTTCGAAACGGGCGCCCCCGCGCTGCCATGCGAAGAACGGCGGCCATGTCGCGCGGTAGGCGTCGATGCCGCGTACGCCGTCGTCCGGCGGCGGCACGTCGAACATCACGATGTCGTCGGCGTGGTCGGCCAGCACCGTGTCCATGTCGCCTTCGTGCACCGCCCTCGCCCAGTCCTCGATCAACTCGCGGATGTCCCTCTCGTCCTCGGTCACTGCGCTGCTCCCTCCCTGGTGCCGTACGCGCGTACGCCGGTGCTGACTCCGGCGGCGCCCGTGACTCATCGGCGGGTGCCGCGGCGGGTTGCCGCGGCGGCGGCACGGGACGCTCCGCCACCGCGGTGGCCCGCGCGCACGGGACGGCGTGGCCGCCGGTCACGCCCCGCGCCCGCGGTGAGGCTGGCCGCCGTGGACTCCGACGGGAACGAACGCGACGACGAACACGGCGGCGACGGCAGCGACGGCAGCGGGCCCGTGGCGGTGCGGCTCCCGGTGGATCTGGTGCGCCCGAAGCCCGCCGAGGGCGTCCCCGAGGGGCCGGGCTGGCACCACTCGGTCAAGCTCGACGGCTGGCGCGTGGCGCTCGCCGTCACCGAGGACGGCGTACGGATCCACTCGCGCAGCAAGCGGGACGTGACCCGTCAGTTCCCCGAAGCCGCGGACGCCGCACGGGAGTTGGGCGCGGGGACCGTCCTCGACGGTGAACTGGTGGTCTGGAACGAGCGGCTGGGACGCTTCGACTTCGAGGCGCTGCAATCGCGTGGCCTCGCGCGTACCGCGCCCGGACCGGCCGCGCCCGTGGCCGTCCTCATCGCCTTCGACGTCCTGGCCGCGCCGTACACGGATCTGCGGCCCGAACCCCTCAGCGCACGCTGGCCACGGCTGCGGAGCATCGTCGAACAGGCGGGCCCCGAGATCCAGTCGGTGCTGGCGACGGACGACGCGGCACAGGCACGGGAGTGGATGCTGCGGATGCGTCCGCAGGGTGTGGAGGGCATCGTCTCCAAGCGCTGGGACGCGCCCTACCGTCCCGGCGAACGGCGCGCGGCCTGGCGCAAGGTGCGCTCGGCCGACACCCTCGACGCCCGCCTCGTGGGCGTCACCGGCCCGGAGCGGCGCCCCTGGGGAGCCGTCGTCGACCTGCCCGACGGGCGCCGTGCCGTCACCACGCCGCGGCTGCCCCCGGTGGCGGCGGCCCGGCTCGGCGGTGCCGTGGCGGACCGGCTCGGGGAGCAGATCGAGGACGCCGGACTCGACGTCACCTGGCGGGCGTTGACGGAACCGCTCACCGCGGAGGTACGGGTGCGCACGGGCCGTGTGCCGCTCGTACGGTATGTGCGCGTGCGGACGGAGGTCTGACGGCGGGGACGGTCCGCCCGGCGGCGGTCACCGCGCGGGGCAACCGGCGCGGGACACCCGGCGGATGCCCCGACCCGTCACGTACGCGGCGACCTCGCCCCGTGGACGCGCAGATGCTCCGCGGCGAGCCAGGGCCCCAACTCCTCGGTGAGCATGGTCAGTCGGGCCGTGCCGCCGTCGCCGTACCGGGCCGCCTCGGCGGCCTCCCGCATCCGTGCGGCGTAGCGCGGGTAGTGAGCCCCGAAGATCTCCGCGGACTCCTCCAGGTCGCTCGTCCACCCCTGCCAGCGGGGCATCACGAGCGAGAAGCCCGTCCGTACGGTCTTCCGCGCGGCGCCGCGCAGCAGCGTCCGCAGCCCGGCGTCCGTGGTGAGGCCGGCCGCCCGGGTGCGCCAGCGCTCAAGGGCCTCGGCGAGGTCGCCGTTGCTCTCCCGCGCCAGCAGGGACGTGGGCCGGTAGCCGGGCAGCAGCGCGCCGAGGTCCGCCCCGAGGAGAGGCGTGCACAGACAGGCGACGAACCAGCCGAGGTCGTGCCGTTCGCGCTCGCTCAGCAGCTCGGCGGCGCCGGCGAGCAGCACGCCCGCGCCGTCGATCTGCGCGAAGTCGCGGTCGAGGCCGGACTCCAACTCCCGTGCGCGGGCGTGGTCCTGGGCGTCCGGTGCGCGGTGCAGCGCGAGCAGCAGATCGAGGTCGGAGCGTCCGGGGCGTGCGGTGCCGCGCGGGACGCTCCCGTAGAGGTACGCGCTGTGCAGCGCCTCCGCGGGGAACGCGGCGACGACGGGTGCGAACGGCGCCTGTATGCGGTCGAGTCCGCCTTCCCGTGCGATCGTCCCGTCGGGCCGCAGTCCGCGCGCACCGCCGGTCCCCCGCGCGTACGGTCCGCCGCGAGCGCCGCCGCTCCGGTCCGGTCTCACCCCGACCCCACCGCCTCCGCCAGGTCCTCCAGCGCGTCGGCGAGGAGGTCCGCGGAGCGCAACGCCACGGAGGGGGACGGGCGTTCGGCCTCCTCCTCCCACCATCGCGACAGCGCCTCGTGCACCGGGGCGAAGTCCAGCGGTTCGCTGTCGCGGATCGCCTGCGCCGCGTCGGGCAGGGTGCGTTCCAGGGCACGCGCGAACTCCCCCGCGTACGGCTGCGGTTCGGCGTCGGGTTCGGGCAGGTGCGCCTCCAGCAGCATCGTCGCCCGGCCCAGGGTGATCACCGCGGACTGGGCGTCGGCGGCCGAGCGGCGGGAGAGCCGCGAGAGCCTGCCCCGGTGGCGTACGGGCTCGGCACCCGCCCGTGACGCGGTCTGGTCCCACTCCTGGCGCGCGGCCCGGGTGTCCAGCAGCGCCTCGCGGATCCTGCGGTCGGGGTGGCCCGGCGACGGCGTGCCCGTGGGGCCCGAGGCGGGCTCGCGGGGACGGGCGAAGCGGTCCAGTACGGCCGTCGCGTAACTCCCCGTCGCCGTCAGCCAGTCGGCGAGCCGGTCCCGCAGCCGCGGGGTCTCCCACGCGGGGAAGACGGCGTAGATCAGCAGGGCCACCGCACCGCCCAGCGCCGTCAGCCAGATCCGCTCCAGCACGGTCTGCGACCACAACGACCCGGCGACGCCGAGCAGAAAGACGACGTACGCGCCGATGCACACCGAGGTGATGGCGTAGCCGGTGCGCATCAGCAGATACATGAAGGCGATGCTCGCCACGGCGAGCGCGGCGCTGCCCCACGGCGGCGGATGCAGCAGCCCCGTCACGGTGCCCGCGATGCCTACGCCGACGAGCGTCCCGCCGAGCCGTGCGAAGCCCCGCTCGTATGTACGGGAGAAGTCCGGCCGCATCACCATCACGACGGTCAGCGGCGCCCAGTAACCGTGTTCGGGAGGCAGCGCGTTGCCCAGCAGATACGTCACGGCCACGGCGACGGCCACCCGCACCGCGTGCCGGCACACGGGCGAGGACCAGCGCAGCTCGCGGCGGAAGGTGCGCAGCGCCACCGGCACCAGACCGACGAGGGAGGGACGGCTCAAGTGGCGTGGCCCGCGCGGCTGTTCGGGCTCGGGGGCGTCGGTGTCGACGTAGACGTCGCCGTCCTCGGCCCGGTCCGCACGGGCCGGCATCAGGAACGTCGCGCGCGGGATCAGCGGGAAGCGGCGGGTCACCTCGACCGGTTCCTGCGCGGCCTCCACCGCCTCCTGCGTCAGCGCGATCAGCCGCATCGCGGCCTTGCGGGCGGGACCGTGCAGCACCGGCCCGCTCTCGGGGACCTGGAGCACGTCGAGCGCGTCCTGCGGGATGCGGACGCGCTCGCCGCGGCGGATCGCACGGGCCGTCGCGTCCAGCACGGTCGCCGCCGCGGACAGCAACTCCCGTACGCGCTCCCGCTCCTGGCCCACCATCGGCGCGCCCACGTCGGGGTCGGCGAGCGAGGCGAGCACGGGACGGAAGCGCTCGGCCAGGCCACGGTAGCCGCCCAACTGCCGTGGTCTGCGGCGTGCTTGGCGTGGTGTGACGGCGGCGGCGCTGCGGGCCGTCATCATCGGCTCGGGGTCGAACGGCGCACTGGGGTCGTGGCGCAGGCGGCGCGCGTAGTCGGCGACGGCGGCGAGGGCGTCGGCGAGCGCGTCCCGCCGCTCGCCCCAGCGCCGTACGGGCAGCAGCACGATGAGCGCCGCCTGCACACAGCCGCCGGCGGCGATGAGCCCGGCGTGCGCGAGCGCCCCGAGGAGGGTCGTGGGCAGCGTCACCGTGACGAGCATGACCGCGACCGTCGAGGCCGCCACCACGCCCGCCGTGGGGCCCAGCCCCCAGGCCATGCCCGCCATGAACGCCCAGAGGGCGAGCAGCAGGACGAACGCCACCGGCTGACCGGCGGCGAGGAATCCGACGAACGTCGAGACGGCCAGCCCCGCCGCGGCGGACAGCGCCAGCACGGGACGCGGCCGCCAGCTCCGCTGGAACGTGGCCACACCGGAGGAGAAGGCGCCGAACGCGGAGGAGACCGCCAGCTCCGGCGACCCGAGCCACAGCGTCAGTCCGACGACGAGGGCGACGCCGAGCGCGCCCCGCAGCGCGAGCAGCGGATGGAGCGCGGCACGTTCGACCGACAGTCCGGACCGCGCCGTCTCACCGATCGCACGAAGCCAGGGCAGCACCTTCATGCGCACGAGCTTACGGGGGCGGCGCGGAGCCGATCTCCGAGGTCAACGAGGTGCGTACGGGCGGCGGCTGCGGCGGGGCGCGGTGCTGCCGGGACGGCGGCGAGGAGCACGGCATGCCGGCTCCGCCGTGTCCAGGAACCGTTCCACGGGGGCGAGTTGAGCCCCGGCGGCTTGGGACCGGGCTCAACTGCCCGTGCCCGCCCGGGTGTTCACCGCCCGGCCGCGTAGCACCAGAAGTCGCGCATGGCGGCGGGCGGCGTCGGGCCCGTCAACTGGAGCTGGGTGAGCAGGATCGCGACCGTCCCGGTGGAGGGGACGAGGTGTGCCGACGTCCCGCTGCCGCCGACCCAGCCGTAGCGGCCCGGTACGTTCCACGGTTTGGCGGCGTCGACGTCCACCGAGCCGCCGAACCCCCAGCCCTGGCCCTCCGGAAAGAGCGGCGAGGCGGCACGCTGGGCGGCGGTGAGCTGGTCGGTCGTCATCTGCCGTACGGAGTCGGGCGACAGCAGCCGGCGGCCCCCGGCCTCGCCCTCCGCGAGGAGCATCCGCGCGAAGGCGTGCCAGTCGGCGGCGGTCGAGACGAGTCCGCCTCCGCCGGAGGGGAAGGCGGGCACGCTGCTCCACTGCCCGTCGGGGGTGTCGGCCGTGACGACGCCGCCGTACGCGTCGGGCGCCTCGGACGCCTCCGCCCCGTCGGCGGCGGTGTCCGGGCGCGAGAGCCGGCAGAGGTCGGTGAAGCGTTCGCGCTTGCTCTCCGGCACCTCGAAGGCGGTGTCGTCCATGCCGAGCGGCTCGAACAGCCGCTCCGCGAAGAAGTCCGGCAGCGGCGTACCGGAGGCCCTCGCAATCAGCACGCCGAGGATGTCGGAGCACGTGTGGTAGAGCCAGGTCTCGCCGGGCTGATGCAGCAGCGGGATACGGGAGAGGGCCGCCAGCCACGCGTCGGCCGCCGCGGAGCGCTGCGGCCGCATGGGGTCGAAGTCCAGGTCGCGGAAGAGCATGTCGACGGCCGGGAGCGCGACGTCGGCCGGAATCCCGTACCCGGCGCGGAAGGTGAGCAGATCGAGGACGGTGATGGGCCGTGCCGCGGGCACCACGTCGTCCACGGGGCTCTCCGGCGTACGGACGACGACGGGCGAGGCCAGCTCCGGCAGCCACTCCGCCACCGGGTCCGTGAGGGCGAGGCGGCCCTCGTCGACGAGCACCATGGTCGCGGCGGCCGTGACGGGCTTCGTCATGGACGCGATACGGAAGATCGAGTCCGGGCGCATCGGGGCGGCGCCGTCCGTGCCGGTGGACCCGACGGCCTCCATCTCGACTCCCCCGGCGCCGGCCACCAGACCCACCGCTCCGGGCGCCGAGCCCGGCCCGACGTGCTTCTCCAGAACCTCGCGCAACCGTGTCATCGTCTCTCTGCCCTGTCGTCTCGTCCCGTGCGGTGGGGGTGCGGCGCGGTGGCGGAGAGTGCGCCGCGCGCCGAACTGCGCGCCGAGCCGCGCCCGTTCGGCCTCCCACACGGCACCGTCACCGCGCGGTGCCACGCCGCGTGCCACCGCGTACGGAGGGACCGACCCCGGCCGAGACCCGGATTCATCGCTCCACGGCACGGACGGCGCTCACACCGGGAAGCGCCAAGAAGCGCCGGGAAGCGCCCGAGGCCGCGCCGGGCGCTCACTCCGCGAAGCGTGCGACCGCCGTCAGCGTCGGACGGAGGTTCCGCAGGACCGGCAGGCGGTGTGTCAGCGGCGCCAGCACGCCGTGGTAGAAGCCGCGTCCCCGCGGAGGCAGCAGCTCGCGTACGTCGCGGATCCCCGGGTGGAAGTCCCGTACGGCCGCAAGCTGCCCCGCGTCCAGGCCCCACGGCATCGGCGGCGGACGGTACCCCTGCGCGGTGGCCATGCCGCCGCTCTGCGTGCGCTCGCTGAACCACTTCGGCACCGCGTCGAAGACCAGCGACGCCCCGGGGAAGCCCTCCGCGCATCCGGCGACCAACTCCCGTACCTCGTCCGGCTGGAGATACATCAGCAGGCCCTGTGCGGTGATCAGCACACCGTTCCGTGGGTCGACCTCGTCGCGCCACGACAGATCGAGCGCCGAGCGGGCCAGGGTGCGGCGGCGCTCGCCGTCGGGCAACAGGGCCGTGCGGACCTCCGCGGTCTCCGGCAGCTCCACGCACAACCAGCGCGCCCGCCCGTTGTCCACCCGCCAGAACTGCGTCTCCAGGCCCTCGGCCAGCGCGACGACCGTGCCGTCCGGATGCTCGGCGAGAAAGGCACGTACCGCCGCGTCGAACGTACGGACCCGCAGGGCGTGGCCCTGCGCGAGCAGCGCGTTGGGTTCGCCGAAGGTCTCCGCGAAGGGGTAGTCGATGCGGTCCAGCAGCGCGACCGCCTCGGGGTCGGGGAGCACGGTACGGGGCTGCCGTGCCTCGTAGGCGCGGTGCCAGAGGTTCCACAGCAGGGTCTCCGGCACACCGCTCAACGCGACGGCGTGCCCGCCGTGTTGACCTCTCGCGCCGCCCCCGCCGCCCCTGGTGTCCTCGCCGCCCCCGCCGCCCTTGTCGTCCGCGCTGCTCGTACCGCCCGCCTCGCCGGCCCCGTTCCCCGTCATCCCGCCCCTCCTCGCCCGGCGGCCCCCGGCGGCCGCCCGATTCGCGTCTGCGGGCCGGACGTTACCGGCGGCCGGTCCCCGCGCGGGCCCCGCGACCGGTCAAGACTCCGTATGGACAGGCGACTTGGCCGTACGCGCGCCCCTCATACGCGCGAAACCCCGCCCCGGGCGGCCCGGGACGGGGGTTCCGCTGCGGCACCGTGTCCGCCCGCGGGCGGCCGCGTGTCCGCTAGGACGACGTCGGGAAGCCGAGGTTGATGCCGCCGCTCTCGGCCGGGTCCGGCCAGCGGGTGGTGACGACCTTGCCGCGGGTGTAGAAGGCGATGCCGTCGTTGCCGTAGATGTGCAGATCCCCGAAGAGGGAGTCCTTCCAGCCGCCGAAGGAATGGTGGCCGACCGGCACCGGAATGGGCACGTTGACGCCCACCATGCCCGCCTCGACCTCCAGTTGGAAGCGGCGGGCGGCGCCGCCGTCGCGGGTGAAGATGGCGGTGCCGTTGCCCCAGCGGCTGCTGTTGATGAGGGCGATGGCCTCGTCGTAGGTCTCCGCCCGTACGACGGACAGCACCGGGCCGAAGATCTCGTCCCGGTAGGCGTCCATGCCGGGGGTGACCTTGTCGAGCAGGGAGACGCCGAGGAAGAAGCCGTCGGGGTGTCCCTCGACGGTGTAGCCGGTGCCGTCCACGACGACGTCCGCGCCCTGTTCGCGCGCGCCGCCCACGTACGAGGCGACCTTGTCGCGGTGTTCGCGGGTGATCAGCGGGCCCATCTCGGAGGAGGGGTCCTCGCCCGGTCCGATGCGCAGCTTGTGCGCGCGGTCGGCGATCTTCGCCACCAGTTCGTCGCCGGTGTCGCCCACGGCGACGACGACGGAGACGGCCATGCAGCGCTCGCCCGCCGAGCCGTAGGCGGCGTTGATGGCGTTGTCGGCGGCGAAGTCGAGGTCGGCGTCCGGGAGTACGAGCATGTGGTTCTTGGCGCCGCCCAGCGCCTGCACCCGCTTGCCGTGCGCGACGGCCTCGGACTGGATGTACTTGGCGATCGGCGTCGAGCCGACGAAGCTGACCGCCGCGACGTCCGGGTGGGAGAGCAGCCTGTCGACGGCGACCTTGTCCCCGTTGACGACGTTGAGCACACCGTCCGGCAGCCCCGCCTCGGCGGCGAGTTCGGCCAGCCGGTACGGCGCCGAGGGGTCCTTCTCGCTCGGCTTCAGCACGAAGGTGTTACCGCAGGCGATGGCGAGCGGGAACATCCACATCGGCACCATGGCCGGGAAGTTGAACGGTGTGATGCCCGCGACGACGCCGAGCGGCTGCCGGATCGAGGAGACGTCCACGCGCGTGGAGACCTGTGTGGACAGCTCGCCCTTGAGCTTCTCCGGGATGCCGCAGGCCAGTTCGACGATCTCCATGCCGCGGGCGACCTCGCCGAGCGCGTCGGAGTGCACCTTGCCGTGCTCGGCCGTGATGAGGGAGGCGATCTCGTCGCGGTGGGCGTCGAGCAGTTCGCGGTACTTGAAGAGAAAGGCGGTGCGCCGGGCCAGCGAGCTCTCCCGCCACTCCCCGTACGCACGCTTCGCCGCGTCGACGGCCGCGTCGACCTCCTCGACCGAGGCGAACGCGACCTGCGTCGGCTGCGCTCCGGTGGCGGGGTCGTAGACGGGCCCGGCGTTGCCGGAGGCGGACTCGACGGCCTTGCCGCCGATCCAGTGTCCGAGGGTGTTCATGTGGTGGCCTTTCTCGGGAGTGCGGGTCTCGGGAGTGCGGGCGTCGGGCGGCGGTGCGGTCCCGGAGCCCGGGCGGTCGGACGAAGTCGGGTCGTACGTCGGCTCGTACGAGCGGTGGTTGAGTGCGTCGAGGTACGTCGAGGGGGCGTCGAGAGGCACGGACCCGGCGGCGAACCCGGCAACGGAGAGGGCGGCGGCGTCACAAGTGGCGGCGCCTGGCCGCCGCATGGCGTTCGTACTCCTCGCGTGCCTTGCGTGCCGCCGGACGCGAGGAGGTCTCGGCGACGGGCACGTCCCACCAGGCGGCGGGACCGGGCGGCGCCGGATCCGACGAAGCGGTGTCGGTCTCGACGTACACACAGGTGGGACGGGCGGAGGCGCGCGCCTCCGCGAGCGCGGTGCGCAGTTCGCCGACGGTCTCCGCGCGGAGGACGTCCATGCCCAGCGAGGCGGCGTTGGCCGCGAGGTCCACGGGCAGCGGATCGCCCGTGTAGGAGCCGTCGGACGCGCGGTAGCGGTAGGCGGTGCCGAAGCGTTCGGCGCCCGTCTGCTCGGAGAGGCCGCCGATGGAGGCGTAGCCGTGGTTCTGCACCAGCACCACGTTGATGCCGACGCCCTCCTGTACGGCGGTGACGATCTCGCCGGGCAGCATCAGATACGTCCCGTCGCCGACCAGCGCCCACACCGTGCGGTCGGGGGCGGCGAGGCGGACGCCGATGGCACCGGGGATCTCGTAGCCCATGCAGGAGTAGCCGTACTCCAGGTGGTATTGGCGCGGTGAGCGGGCCCGCCACAGCTTGTGCAGATCGCCGGGGAGCGAACCGGCGGCGTTGACCACGACGTCGTCGTCCCCGACCACGCCGTCCAGGGCGCCGATGAGCTGGCTCTGGGTGGGGCGCGCGTCCGCGTCGTCGGCGGCGTACGCGGAGTCGACCGCGCGCTCCCAACTCTCCTTGCCCCGCGCGTACTCCTGCTCGTACGCGTCGGCGACACGGTGTCCCGACAGGGCTCCGCCGAGGGCCTCCAGACCGGCGCGGGCGTCGGCGACGAGGGTCAGCGCACCCATCTTGTGCGCGTCGAACGGCGTGACGTTGAGGTTGACGAAGCGCACGTCCGGACCGGCGAAGAGCGTGCTGGACGCGGTGGTGAAGTCGCTGTAGCGGGTGCCGACCCCGATGACGAGGTCCGCGGTGCGCGCCAGTTCGTCCGCGACCGCCGTGCCGGTGTGGCCGATCGCCCCGACGTCGCAGGGGTGGTCGAAGCGCAGCGAGCCCTTGCCCGCCTGGGTCGAGGCGACGGGGATGCCGGTGGCATCGGCCAGGGCGCGCAGCGCGTCCTCGGCCTCGCTGTGGTGGACGCCGCCGCCCGCGATCAACAGGGGCCTGCGGGCGGCCAGTACGGCGGTCGCCGCCGCCGCGACCTCGGCCGCCTCCGGGGCCTGGCGCCGTACGTGCCAGACGCGTTCGGCGAAGAACTCCTCCGGCCAGTCGTACGCCTCCGCCTGGACGTCCTGCGGCAGCGCGAGCGTGACGGCGCCGGTCTCCGCGGGGTCGGCGAGGACGCGTACGGCCTGGAGCGCGGCCGGGATCAGGGCCTCGGGCCGGTGGACGCGGTCGAAGAAGCGGGAGACGGGCCGCAGCGCGTCGTTCACCGACACGTCGCCGGCGCTTGGTACTTCGAGCTGCTGGAGTACGGGGTCGGCGGTGCGCGTGGCGAAGACGTCGCCGGGCAGCAGCAGCACCGGCAGCCGGTTGATCGTCGCGAGGGCGGCGCCGGTGACGAGGTTGGTGGCGCCGGGCCCGATGGAGGTGGTGACGGCGTGCGCGGAGAGCCGGTTGTTCTGGCGGGCGTAGCCGACGGCGGCGTGCACCATGGCCTGCTCGTTGCGGCCCTGGAGATAGCGCAGCGGCGCGTGCTCACCCTGGCCGCTCTCGACCAGGGCCTGGCCGAGGCCCGCGACGTTGCCGTGCCCGAAGATGCCCCAGCAGGCGGCGATCAGACGGTGCCGCCGGCCGTCGCGCTCGGTGTACTGGGCGGCGAGGAAGCGTACGAGCGCCTGCGCGACGGTCAGCCGCACGGTGCGCGCACGGCCCGCGTCCCGGCCGTCCGCGCCGTCTTCCCGGCGCCCGGCGCCGGTGCGGTCTTCCGCTTCCGGTACGGAGTTCACTCGCCCGTCTCCCCTTCCACTGTCGGTGCGTGGTAGAGCGGCAGCCTTGGATCGGCAGGCTGTCCCTCCCAGCTTCCTCGGATCCAGGCGTGGTCTGGATGGTCGCAGATAAGCCACGCCCGCTCCAGACCCGGTCCCGCCATCACGTTCAGGTAGTACATGTCGTGGCCGGGCGCGGCGATCGACGGCCCATGCCAGCCGTCGGGGATCAGCACCGCGTCGCCGTCGCGCACTTCGGCGAGCACGTCGGTGCCGCCGCGCGGCCCGGACGGGGAGACGCGCTGATAGCCGAGCCCGGGCACGGGCCCGGAGTCCGTGCGGTGCGGGGCGATCTCGAAGTAGTAGATCTCCTCCAACTCGCTCTCCACGCCCGGCCGGTCCTCGTCGTGCTTGTGCGGCGGGTACGAGGACCAGTTGCCGCCGGGTGTGAGCACCTCGACGGCGATGAGCTGGTCGGCCTCGAAGACCCCGGCCGCGGCGAAGTTGTTGACCTGCCGCGAGCAGTTGCCCCGGCCGCGCAGTTCGACGGGGACGGACGCGGCGGGTCCGTAACGGGCGGGCAGCCGCCGGGTGCAGCGGGCGCCGGTGAGGGCGAAGCGTCCGCCGCCGGTGCTGGTGACGCGTACCGCGGCGTCGCGCGGCACATAGGCGAAGTCGCTCACGCCGTCGAAGACGCTTGTACGGCCGTGCAGTCGGAACGTCGCGCCCTCGGCGGCGACGGTGCATCCGCCGCTCAGCGGCAGGACGATCCACTCGCTGTCGCCCGTGTCGAACTCGTGAGCGCCGCCGGGCTCCAGCTCCAGGACGCGCAGCGAGGAGTAGCCCCAGCCGGCGCGGTCCGGGTCGATGTCGAGGGCGTACGGTCCCGCGGCGGCGCTGCCGGACCGCAGATGCAGCGAGCCGCCGTGCCCGGTCTCCGTACGCTTGCCGTCGCCCCTGCCGACGCCTTTGCCGACGCCGTTGCCGTCGCCTTTTCCGTCGTCCGCCGCGTCGCCGTTGTTCGTGCCGGTCATGCCGTCCGCCTTCCTCGCCGGTGTCGTCTCCGCCGTGCTCCCCGTACCCCTGAACGCGCCGTCACAGCGGCTCCGTTCGCGGCAGCCCCCGTCACAGCAGCCCGACCGCGGTGTCCACGGCGCCCGCGACGTCGCCGTCCGCCGGATACAGCAGGGATCTGCCGACGACCAGCCCGCGCACGGTCGGCATCCGCAGCGCGGTGCGCCACTTCTCGTACGCGCCCTCCTGGTCGCCGTTGGTCTCGCCGCCCAGCAGCACCACCGGCAGGGTCGAGGTCTCGCACACCCACGCCATGTCGTCCGCGTCCTCGGCGACGGGCAGCTTGAGCCAGGTGTAGGCGGAGGTACCGCCGAGGCCCGAGGCGATCGCGACGGAACGGGTCACCGCCGTGCCGCTGAGGTCGTTGCGCACCGCGCCCCGCACCCGCCGGGAGATGAACGGCTCGATGAAGAGCGGCAGTCGGCGCGCGGCCATCTCGTCCACGGCGCGTGCGGTGGCGTGCAGGGTGGCCAGCGAACCGGCGTCCTCGTAGTCGATGCGCAGCAGCGCCTTGCCCGCGTCGAAGCGCAGCCGCTCGATGTCCTCGGCGCGGTAGCCGGTGAAGCGGTCGTCGAGTTCGTACGCCGCCCCGGCCAGCCCGCCGCGGTTCATCGACCCCATGGCGATCTTGTGCTCCAGCGCGCCGAGCAGCAGCAGGTCCTCCAGGACGTCCGCGCTCGCCAGCACGCCGTCCACGCCCGGACGGGACAGGGCCAGCGTCAGCCGCTCCAGCAGCTCCGCGCGGTTGGCCATGGCCAGTCCGTCGTCGCCGACGCCGAGGGCGCCGCGCGCGGGGTGGTCCGCGGCGACGATCATCAGCCGTCCGCTGTCGCCGAGCAGGGGCCGGCGGGCACGCGCCGCGGCGGCCTCCGCGACCGCCTCCGGGTGCCGGGCCCGTACGGCGGCGAGATCACCGATGCTGATGCTGCTCAAGACAGTTGCTCGCTTTCGTGGCTCGCTCGCGGCACGCGCGGACGTACGGGACGGGGACGTACGGGACGCGGGATCAACTCCGAACGTCGGGGGGCGCGGGGCGTGCGGACCGCGGCGGCGGACGGCACGGCCCGTGCCCTCCCCTCAGCCCTTCAGCAACTCCTCGACCTCCTCGGCCGTGGGCATCGCGGCCGAACACGCCAGCCGGGAGGCGACGAGCGCCCCCGCCGCGTTCGCGTACCGCATGACGTACTCCAGGTCCCAGCCCGCCAGCAGCCCGTGGCAGAGCGAGCCGCCGAACGCGTCGCCCGCGCCGAGGCCGTTGACGACCTCGACCGGATGCGGCGGCACCTCGGCCCGTGTGCCGTCGCGGTGCGCGGCGAGCACGCCCTTCGGTCCCTGTTTGACGACGGCCAGCTCGACGCCCGCCTCCAGCAACGCCTCGGCGCAGGCCCGCGGTTCACGTGTGCCCGTGGCGACCTCGCACTCGTCGAGGTTGCCGACGGCGACGGTGGCGTTCGCGAGCGCCCGGCGGTAGTGCGGGCGGGCCTCGGCCATCACCTCCCGCTCGGTGGCCTCCGGGTCCGTGCCCCAGAACATGGGCCGCCAGTCCATGTCGAAGACGGTGGCCGAGGGCCCGTCCCCCGGGTTCCGTTCCCGGCTTCCGGCACGTGCCTCCAGGGCGGTCAGCGTCGTCGTACGGCTGGGCTCGGCGCACAGCCCGGTGCCCGTGACCCAGAAGACGCGTGCGGCGCCGATGGCCGCGAAGTCCAGTTCGTCGGGGGTGAGTTCGAGGTCGGGCGCCTTGGGCTCGCGGTAGAAGTACAGCGGGAAGCTGTCCGGCGGGAAGATCTCGCAGAAGGTGACCGGCGTGGGATATCTCGTCACCGGCGTCACCCAGCGGTCGTCGACGCCGAAGTCGCGCAGCGCCTGGTGGCAGTACTCCCCGAAGGGGTCGTTCCCCGTACGGCTGATGACGGCGCTGGAGCGGCCGAGACGGGACGCGGCCACGGCCACGTTGGTGGCGGAGCCGCCGAGGAACTTCCCGAACGTCTCGACCTGCGGCAGCCGGACGCCCGTCTGGAGCGGATAGATGTCGACGCCGATGCGGCCCATCGTGACGACGTCGAGGGGCTCGCGCCCGGCGTCGTACGGCTCGCGCGCCGGCTCTTCCGTGACTGCCATGGATGCCCTCTCCCTCGGCCTCCCCGGGCCGTTGCGTGGTCGGCCCACTCATCGTCGGCGCTGACGGCGAAAGCTGTCAATGATTTGTCCTTACATACTGACGTCCTCCGGCGCCCGGACTCCGCCCGTGACGACGGCACCCCGCACCCGCACCTCCGCCGCCGACGTCCGTATGAAACGTTGTCCTTACATACTCTTGACAGTGGCGCCGCGCACCGAGTTGGCTCGCCCCGTCCGCCGTCGCTCCGACGCGGCCTTGAGGCCCGTGACCCGTACGTACAGCGAGGAGCCCTCCGTGACGTCTGCGACCCCTTCCCTCGACCGCATCCGGGTCGGCTCCGCGCCCGACTCCTGGGGCGTCTGGTTCCCGGAGGACCCGGAGCAGGTGCCCTGGCGGCGCTTCCTCGACGAGGTCTCGCAGGCCGGGTACGAGTGGATCGAACTGGGCCCGTACGGCTATCTGCCCACCGACCCCGCGCGGCTGACCGACGAGGTCTCCTCACGCGGACTGAAGGTCTCCGCCGGCACCGTCTTCACCTCGCTGCACCACGGCCCGCCGGTGTGGGACGCCACCTGGGAGCACGTCTCCCAAGTCGCCGCCCTCACCCGGGCGATGGGCGCGGACAACCTCGTCGTCATCCCGTCCTTCTGGCGCGACGACAAGACCGCCGAGGAGCTGGAGCCGCGCGAGCTGACCGCCGAGCAGTGGCGGCACCTCGCGAACGGCACCGAGCGGCTGGCCCGCGAGGTACGGGAGCAGTACGGGCTGGGGATCATGGTGCACCCGCACGCGGACACCCATATCGACACCGAGGAGCACGTCGAGCGCTTCCTCGACGCCACCGACTCCGGCCTGGTCAACCTCTGCCTGGACACCGGGCATTACGCCTACTGCGGGGGCGACAGCGTCAAGCTCATCGAGACCTACGGCGAGCGCATCGGCTATCTGCACCTCAAGCAGGTCGACCCTGCGGTCCTCTCCGACGTCGTACGCAACGGGACGCCCTTCGGGCCCGCCGTGCGGCAGGGCGTGATGTGCGAACCGCCGCTGGGCGTACCGGCGATGGAGCCGGTGCTCACCGCCGCACAGGGGCTGGGCGTGGACCTCTTCGCCATCGTCGAGCAGGACATGTACCCGTGTCCGCCGGACCAGCCGCTGCCGATCGCCCGCCGGACACGGCAGTTTCTGCGGGGGTGCGGGGCGTAGGCACCCGCCAGGGGCGGCCGGCAGCCGGCTACGGGGGCGAAGTCGCCGTCGCACGCGGGCCGTTGGAGCGCGGCACCGGCGCGCGACGCCCTCCCGGCGCCGCACGGCGGCCTGTTGACGCCCCGTCACGAGCGTCACCGTTACCCGGCCGGTCCGTCACAGAGTCTCAACAGGCCCACGCGCATAATCACTCACGGTCGTTCACCGCGCACAGGCTGCTGATCGACAACAGCCGCTTTCTGTGACCCCCGTGGGTCACTGTGGGAGGTGCCGAGTTGGCCGATCGACGACTCTGGTCGTACAAGGACATCGCCGCGCACATCGGGGTCCGCACGGACACCGTGCGCTCGTACCGGAAGCACGGCCTGCTGCCGCCGCCCGATCTCGTGGAGGGCGGCAAGCCCTTCTGGTACGCGGACACCGTCCGCCAGTGGGTGACCCGGCGTCCGGGCCACCGAGGAGGGCGCTGAGGACGCCCGGCGAACAGGGCCCGACGGACGGGCCTACGGCCCCGGCGGCCGCCTCCGAGGACTGCCTCGGGGGCGGCGGCCGGGGCCTCTGTCATATTCGGACGCGTCATGCGGATCCGTCGGGAATACCTAGGGGGGGTATAGTGGTTGTCGGTTCTGTACGGGCCCTCCGTACACACCGCGACACCACGACCGCGACATCGGACAGGGAGCGAGAGATGAGCACCGTCACCACGACGTACAAGGTCAGCGGCATGAGCTGCGGACACTGCGAGGGCGCCGTCTCCGGCGAGATCTCCGGCATCGAGGGCGTGTCCTCGGTGAAGGCCGTGGCCTCGACCGGCGAGGTCACCGTCACCTCGGCGACCGAGCCGGACGACGAGGCCGTACGGGCCGCGGTCGACGAGGCCGGATTCGAACTGACCGGCCGCGCCTAGGAGTTCACTCCCCCTGCCTCCTGTCACTCCTCGCTCACGGGAAGACACCATGACCAGCACCACGGAAGACCGGGCGGCCGCCCGCGGAGAGCAGCGGGTGGAGCTGACCGTCGGCGGCATGACGTGCGCCTCGTGCGCCGCCCGCGTCGAGAAGAAGCTGAACCGCATGGACGGCGTCTCGGCGAGCGTCAACTACGCGACGGAGAAGGCCCGGATCACCTACGCGGACGGGGTCTCCGTCGACGATCTCGTCGCCACGGTCGAGCGCACCGGGTATTCGGCACAGGCCCCCGCGCCCGCGCAGGCCGAGCCGCCGCAGCGGAAGGGGAACGGGTCGGAGACCTCCGCGGAGGCGTCCGACTCGGCCCGTGGCGGCGAACCGGACGGCGGCAACGGCACCGACGTGGACGCAAGCGCGGGCTTCCGGCGCTTCCTCGTCGCGCTCGTGCTGTCCCTCCCGGTGGTGCTGCTGTCGATGGTGCCGCCCCTCCAGTTCGACAACTGGCAGTGGCTCTCGCTCACCCTCGCCTCCCCCGTCGTCGTCTGGGGCGGACTGCCCTTCCACCGCGCCGCCTGGACGAACCTGCGGCACGGCGCCGCCACCATGGACACCCTGATCTCGGTGGGCACGCTGGCGGCGTTCGGCTGGTCGCTGTGGGCGCTGTTCTTCGGGGACGCCGGAATGCCGGGCATGCGGCACGGGTTCGAGTTCACTCTCACTCCCGGTGCCGGCGGCGGCGCCTCGGCGCTCTATCTCGAAGTCGCCGCGGGCGTCACGACGTTCCTGCTGCTGGGCCGGCATCTGGAGGCGCGCGCCAAGCGGAAGGCGGGGGCGGCGCTGCGGGCGCTGATGGAGCTCGGCGCGAAGGACGTGGCGGTGCTGCGCGACGGCACCGAGCAGCGGATTCCGGTGGCACAACTGGCCGTCGGCGACCGGTTCGTCGTACGCCCCGGGGAGACCGTCGCCACGGACGGCACCGTCCAGGAGGGCTCCTCGGCGCTCGACACCTCGATGCTGACGGGCGAATCGGTACCGGTCGACGTCGGCGCGGGCGACGCCGTGACGGGAGCGACGGTCAACGTCTCCGGACGCCTCGTCGTGACCGCCACCCGTGTCGGCTCGGACACCCAACTCGCCCGTATGGCACGGACGGTGGAGGAGGCGCAGAACGGCAAGGCGGAGGTGCAGCGGCTCGCGGACCGGGTCTCCGCGGTCTTCGTTCCGGTCGTCCTGGTGCTGGCCGCGGCCACCCTCGTCGGCTGGCTGCTGGCGACCGGGGCCGCGACGGCCGCCTTCACCGCGGCCGTGGCCGTGCTCATCATCGCCTGCCCCTGCGCTCTGGGGCTCGCGACGCCGACGGCGCTGATGGTCGGCACGGGACGCGGAGCCCAACTCGGCATCCTGATCAAGGGCCCGGAGGTGCTGGAGTCCACGCGCCGCATCGACACCGTCGTCCTCGACAAGACCGGCACCGTGACCACGGGCCGCATGGAACTGCACGGCGTCTTCCCGGGCGAGGGCACCACGGAGGACGAACTGCTGCGGCTGGCCGGGGCGTTGGAGGACGCCTCCGAGCACCCCATCGCACGTGCCGTCGCGCGGGGCGCACGGGAGCGCGCCGGGGCGGACGCGCCACCGCTGCCCACTCCTGAAGGCTTCGAGAACCTCGCGGGCTTCGGCGTGCGCGGCACGGTCGAGGGCCGTGCCGTCCAGGCGGGGCGCGTCGAGGGCGAGTTGCCGGACGGACTGGAGGAGGCCAGGGCCGCCGCCGACGCCGCCGGGCGTACGGCGATCGCGGTGAGCTGGGACGGCGCGGTCCGCGGCGTGCTGACCGTTGCGGACACCGTGAAGGACACCAGTGCCGAGGCCGTCTCCAAGCTGCGCCGGCTGGGGCTCTCTCCCGTGCTGCTGACGGGCGACAACCAGGCCGTCGCCGAGTCCGTCGCCCGCGCCGTCGGGATCCCCGCCGATGAACAGAGCGTCATCGCCGGGGTGTTGCCCGAGGAGAAGGCGGCGGCGGTCCGCGGCCTCCAGCAGCGGGGACGTACGGTCGCGATGGTCGGGGACGGCGTCAACGACGCGGCGGCGCTCGCCACGGCCGATCTGGGCCTGGCGATGGGCACGGGCACGGACGCGGCGATCGAGGCCGGCGATCTGACCCTCGTACGGGGCGATCTGCGGGTGGCGGCGGACGCGATCCGGCTGGCCCGCCGCACGCTCGCCACCATCAAGGGCAACCTGTGGTGGGCCTTCGGCTACAACGTCGCCGCGCTGCCGCTCGCCGCCGCGGGCCTGCTCAACCCGATGATCGCGGGGGCGGCGATGGCCTTCTCCTCCGTGTTCGTGGTCACCAACTCCCTGCGGCTGCGCCGCTTCCGCTGACGCCGTACCCGCGGCTCACCAGCCGTATCCGCGGCGCGCACGCCGGGCAGCGGCCGGTACGTCAGCCGAGAGAACAGTGAAGACAACGTGAAGATGGTGTGACGCGTACTCGTCCTGATGTCCGAACGCGGCACTCTTGACACGTGAAATCCGGAATTCCCAACTCCACCTATTCGCGCGCCTCTTGGCGCAGCGGAGGGCACGCCGGATGACCGCACGGACACACCGAAAAGCGCCCCGCCGAGCAGGTCCCCCCACGGGCCTGTCGACGGGGCGCTTCCGTTTCCCGGTCACGGATTCCCCCCACGGGATCCTGGCCGGGTGCTCACTGGCTGTACGTACGGTCGGGAGGGCCGCTCAAAGCTCCCCGCGTACGCTCACCGATTCTGCTTCACCGGGTCCGTCCCCCAAAGACGTACTCGGCAGTGACTGCGGCTCCGCCGGGGGGCCGCTGCCACCCGGTTAGACGTCCGACCCTGGAAAATGGTTACCCCCCAATTTCTGTGACCTATGTCTCTCCATGGATCTGCACAAACGGAAGACCCCGATCCGCTTTGGGATGGGGCCTTCCGCGGACGTCTCCCTGAATGAGGGGCGTCACGCACTGTACAGCAAACGTCACGCCCAGGTCAGCGGGATTCGATGGGTACGTAGTCCCGCTCGACGACGCCGGTGTAGATCTGGCGGGGCCGGCCGATGCGCGAACCGGGCTCCTTGATCATCTCGTGCCACTGCGCGATCCAGCCCGGCAGCCGGCCCAGCGCGAAGAGGACCGTGAACATGCTGTTCGGGAAGCCCATGGCGCGGTAGATCAGACCCGTGTAGAAGTCCACGTTCGGGTAGAGCTTGCGCTCGACGAAGTAGTCGTCGCTCAGGGCGTGTTCCTCGAGGCGCAGCGCGATGTCGAGCAGTTCGTCACTCTTGCCGAGGGCCGAGAGGACATCGTGCGCAGCCGACTTGATGATCTTCGCCCGCGGGTCGAAGTTCTTGTAGACGCGGTGGCCGAAGCCCATCAGCTTGACGCCGTCCTCCTTGTCCTTCACCTTGCGGATGAAGGTGTCGACGTCGGAGCCGGACGCCTGGATGCCCTGGAGCATCTCCAGGACGCTCTGGTTGGCGCCGCCGTGCAGCGGCCCCCACAGCGCGTTGATGCCCGCGGAGATCGAGGCGAACATGTTCGCCTGCGAGGAGCCGACCAGCCGCACGGTGGACGTGGAGCAGTTCTGCTCGTGGTCGGCGTGCAGGATCAGCAGCTTGTCGAGGGCGTTGACGACGACCGGGTCCAGCTCGAACTCCGCGGCCGGCACCGAGAAGGTCATCCGCAGGAAGTTCTCGACGTAGCCGAGGTCGTTGCGCGGATAGACCACGGGGTGGCCGACGGCCTTCTTGTAGGCGTAGGCGGCGATCGTCGGCAGCTTGGCCAGCAGCCGGATCGTCGACAGGTGCCGCTGCTCCTCGTCGAACGGGTTGTGGCTGTCCTGGTAGAAGGTCGACAGCGCGCTGACGACGGAGGAGAGCATCGCCATCGGGTGGGCGTCACGCGGGAATCCGTCGTAGAAGCGCTTGACGTCCTCGTGCAGCAGAGTGTGGCGGGTGACCTCGTCCTTGAAGGCGGCCTGCTGGTCGACGGTGGGAAGTTCGCCGTGGATCAGAAGGTAGGCCGTCTCCAGGAACGTCCCGTGCTCCGCGAGCTGCTCGATCGGGTAACCCCGGTAGCGCAGGATGCCGCCCTCGCCGTCGAGGTAGGTGATCGCGGATTTGTACGCGGCGGTGTTGCCGTAGCCCGAATCCAGGGTCACCAGACCGGTCTCGGCGCGCAGCTTGCCGATGTCGAAGCCTCGGTCGCCGACCGTGCTGTCGACCACGGGGTAGCTGTACTCATCGTCCCCGTACCGAAGTACTACAGAGTTGTCGCTCACGTCTTCCCTCACCGACGTAGTGCCTCTTCTTCGAGGTGCCCTGACCCTTTCCACTGTCTCCCACCGAGCGCGGTGCGGTGCACTCGGGGTCGGCCATAGGGCTGTTTGATGGCACGCAGTGCCGTCTTCTTCTCAACATCCTGCACCCTCCAAGCGGCGGCGGTCACCCCCTGGAACCGTTGTCGCTGCCGGGGAGCGCCATGGCGCCCCGCAGCCGGTGGTCCAGCGCCGTGCACCGCCGCCCGCCGGAGACCGTGCGGACTGCCTGGCCGATCGCCCTCCGGGATCCCACGAGGACCACCAGACGCTTTGCCCGGGTGACGGCGGTATACAGCAGATTGCGCTGGAGCATCATCCAGGCACTCGTCGTGACGGGAATCACCACGGCCGGATACTCGCTGCCCTGTGAGCGGTGGATGGTGACCGCGTAGGCGTGTGCCAGTTCGTCCAACTCGTCGAAGTCGTAGGCCACCTCCTCGTCCTCGTCCGTACGGACCGTCAGTCTCTGGTCCTCCGTGTGCAGTGCGGTGACGACCCCGACGGTGCCGTTGAAGACGCCGCACGCGCCCTTCTCGTAGTTGTTGCGGATCTGGGTGACCTTGTCGCCCACGCGGAAAACCCGTCCGCCGAACCGCTTTTCGGGAACGTCGGGCCGAGCGGGCGTCACCGCCTGCTGCAGCAGGCCGTTGAGCGTGCCCGCGCCCGCCGGGCCGCGGTGCATGGGCGCGAGCACCTGGACGTCGCGCCGCGGGTCGAGGCCGAACTTCGCCGGGATGCGGCGCGCGACGACGTCGACCGTGAGCTTCCCGGCCTCCTCCGCGTCCTCCTCGGCGAAGAGGAAGAAATCACTCAATCCGTGGGTGACGGGCTGCGCACCGGAGTTGATGCGGTGCGCATTGGTCACCACGCCGGACTGCTGCGCCTGACGGAAGATCCGCTTCAGCCGTACCGACGGGACGGGACCGCCCTCGGCGAGCAGATCGCGCAGCACCTCGCCCGCGCCGACGGACGGGAGCTGGTCGACGTCGCCCACCAGCAGCAGATGCGCGCCCGAAGGCACCGCCTTCACCAGCTTGTTGGCGAGCAGCAGATCGAGCATCGACGCCTCGTCGACGACGACCAGATCGGCGTCGAGGGGGCGCTCCGCGTCGTACGCCGCATCGCCGCCGGGCTTGAGTTCCAGCAGCCGGTGGACCGTGGAGGCCTCGGCGCCGGTCAGTTCCGCCAGGCGCTTGGCCGCCCTGCCGGTGGGCGCCGCGAGGACGACCCGTGCCTTCTTCGCCCGTGCCAGCTCCACCACCGAGCGCACAGTGAAGGACTTCCCGCACCCCGGGCCGCCGGTGAGCACCGCGACCTTCTCCGTCAGCGCGAGCCGCACCGCCTCCCGCTGCTCGGGCGCCAGCCGTGCCCCCGTACGGTCCGCGAGCCAGCCCGACGCGGCCTCCCAGTCGACGTCCTGGAAGGCGGGCAGCCGGTCCTCCGGCGCCTGCAGCAGCCGGCGCAGCCGGCCCGAGAGCGACAACTCCGCCCTGTGGAACGGGACGAGATAGACGGCCGTGAGCGGCTCACCGTCCTCTCCGGGCACCCGCTCGCGCACCACCCCCTCCTCCTCCGCGGCGAGTTGGCCCAGGCAGTCGATGACGAGGCCCGTCTCGACCTGGAGCAGTTTCACCGCGTCGGAGATCAGCCGTTCCTCCGGGAGATAGCAGTGCCCTTGGTCCGTGGACTGTGAAAGGGCGTACTGCAGACCGGCCTTGACGCGTTCCGGGCTGTCGTGCGGGATGCCGACGGACTGCGCGATGCGGTCGGCGGTGAGGAAGCCGATGCCCCACACGTCGGCCGCCAGCCGGTACGGCTCGTTCCGCACGACGGAGATCGAGGCGTCGCCGTACTTCTTGTAGATGCGCACCGCGACGGAGGTGGAGACGCCCACGCCCTGGAGGAAGACCATCACCTCCTTGATGGCCTTCTGCTCCTCCCAGGCCGCGGCGATCCGCTCCGTACGCTTCGGGCCGAGGCCCGGCACCTCGATCAGCTTGCGCGGATCGGCCTCGATGACCTCCAGCGTGGCCGTGCCGTAGTGGTCGACGATGCGCTCCGCGATGCGCGGGCCGATGCCCTTGATGAGGCCGGAGCCGAGATAGCGGCGTATGCCCTGGACGGTGGCCGGCAGGACCGTCCGGTAGTTCTCCACGGTGAACTGGCGGCCGTACTGCGGGTGGGAGCCCCAACGGCCCTCCATGCGCAGGGATTCGCCGACCTGCGCGCCCAGCAGCGAGCCGACGACCGTGAGCAGGTCGCCGCCGCGGCCGGAGTCGACTCTGGCGACGGTGTAGCCGTTGTCCTCGTTGGCGTACGTGATCCGTTCGAGGACGCCTTCGAGCACCGTGTTCTGGAAGGGCATGTGACAGACCGTAGCCTCAGCCGCCGACATCGCGGCAGGCCTGTGGACAACCGCCTACGGCCGAGCGCCCGCGCAGGCGCCCGGCCGTACACCCGACCGGTACGTGCCGCTCGTACGGCTCGGTCACGATCACGTTCCGGCCCCTTGTGCGGAGCCCGTGCCATCCCGTCTCATGGCGGATGTAATCGTTACCACGGACCGCGCGGCGACCGCCGCCGCGCACCCCGGGCGCCGCCCGGAACAGGCCGGGGCCCCACCCCGGAACAGGCCAGGAACCAGGACGGGCACGGCAGTTGACCAGCATCAAGGACGTCGCATCGCGCGCCGGTGTCTCGGTCGCCACGGTCTCCCGGGTGCTCAACGACAGCCCGGCCGTGCGCCCGGGCACCCGCTCGCGCGTGATCGCCGCCGTCGCCGACCTCGGCTACCGGCCCAACGCCGTGGCCCGTTCGCTCAGGACGCACCACACGCACACCCTCGGGCTCGTCATCAGCGACGTGCTCAATCCGTTCTTCACCGAGTTGGCGCGCGCCGTCGAGGACGCCGCGCGTGCCCGCGGCTACAGCGTCGTCATCGGAAACGCCGACGAGCGCGCGGCACTTCAGGACCACCATGTGCGCACGCTCCTGGAACGCCGCATCGACGGACTGCTGGTCTCCCCCACCGACGGGGGCAACGAGGTGATACGCGACGCCGCCGCCGCGGGCACCCCCATGGTCTTCGTCGACCGCTGGATACGCGGCCTGGACGTCCCCGTCGTACACGCCGACGGCCGCGCCGCCGTCCACGACCTCGTCGCGCATCTGTACGCGCTGGGCCACCGCCGGCTCGCCATCATCGGCGGCCCCAGCGAGACGACGACCGGTGACGAGCGCGTCGGCGCCTTCCGCGCGGCGCTGGAGGCGTACGGACTGCCGCTGCCCCGGGAGTACACCGGACAGGGCGACTTCCAGACCGAGAGCGGCCGGCGCGCGACCGCCGCCTTCCTGGAACTGCCGCAGCCGCCCGAGGTGATCTTCGCCGCGGACAATCTGATGGCGCTCGGCGCGATGGACGAGCTGCGCCGCCGCGGACTGCGCGTGCCGGACGACATCGCGCTCGCCGCCTTCGACGACATCCCCTGGTTCCTGCACACCGATCCGCCGGTGACCGCGATCGCCCAGCCCACCGGCGAGTTGGGGCACCGTGCCGTCGCCGCCCTGATCGACCTGGTCGAGGGGCGCAGCGCCGCCTCCGTGACCCTCACCGCCCGGCTTGTCACGCGCCGCTCCTGCGGCGAGAGCGAAGGGAAGAGCCGTTGAGCACGCCCGACCCGTCCGCAGCGCCCGGCCGGTCCGGTCCGCCGGGGCCGAAGGAGCCGCCGTCCGGCACACCCGGTCCATCCGGCACACCCGGTCCATCCGGCACGCCCGGCCCGTCCGGTACCGCCGGTCCGGGTGACACCGGCGGCACCGGCACCCCTGCGCCGGATCCGCAACGTCCCTCCGGCGCACGGGAGTTGCTGCGTACCGAGGCGATACGCAAGACCTTCCCCGGCGTGGTCGCCCTGGACGGCGTCGACTTCGACCTGTACGAGGGCGAAGTGCACGTGCTGCTGGGCGAGAACGGCGCCGGCAAGTCCACCCTCATCAAGGTGCTCTCGGGCGTGCACCGTGCCGACTCCGGACGGGTGCTGCGCGACGGCCAGCCCGTACGCATCCACGACGCGGGCGACGCCGAACGGCTCGGAGTGGCCACCATGCACCAGGAGTTCAACCTGGTGCCGCACCTCAGCGTCGCCGAGAACATCTTCCTGGGACGGCAGCCCCGCCGCTTCGGGCTGCTCGACCGCGGCCGCATGGAGGCGGACGCCGCCGAGGTCCTCGGACGCGTCGGCGTGGACATCGCACCGGGCACGCCCGTGCGCGAACTCGGCGTCGCCCGCGCGCAGATGGTGGAGATCGCCAAGGCGCTGAGCCTGCACGCCCGCGTACTGATCATGGACGAGCCGACGGCCGCGCTCACCGCCGACGAGGTGGAGAAGCTCTTCGACCTCGTACGGCGGCTGCGCGCCGACGGCGTCGGCGTCGTCTTCATCACCCACCACCTGGAGGAGATCGCCGCCCTCGGCGACCGGGTCACGGTGCTGCGCGACGGCCGCAGCGTCGGACAGGTGCCCGCCTCCACGCCCCGCGACGACCTCGTACGGATGATGGTCGGGCGCAGCATCGAGCAGCAGTACCCGAGGCGGACGGGACGGGCGGACGGCGGCGCCTCCGAGGGGCGCAGGGACGCGGAGCCGGGCTCGGGCAAGGGCTCGGGCAAGGGCGCGGGCGCGGAGTCGCTGGCGCCCCTGCTGCGCGTCTCCGGGCTCACTCGCGCCGGCCGCTTCTCCGACGTCGGCTTCGAGCTGCGCGCGGGCGAAGTCGTGGGCCTGGCAGGGCTGGTGGGCGCCGGACGTACGGAGGTGGCACGGGCGGTCTTCGGCGCCGACCCGTACGACGCGGGCACCGTCGAGGTACGGGGCGAGCGGCTGCGCCCGTACGACATCAACGCCGCGCTGCGCGCCGGGCTCGGCCTCGTCCCCGAGGACCGCAAGGGCCAGGGCCTGCTGCCCGACTCCTCCGTACGGGACAACCTCGGCCTGGTCACGCTGAGCCGGGCGAGCCGGGCGGGCTTCGTGAACCTCTCCGGGCAGGAGGAGGCCGCGGGCCGGATCGCGGAGCGGCTCGGGGTGCGCATGGCCGGACTCGGTCAGCGCATGGGCACGCTCTCCGGCGGCAACCAGCAGAAGGTCGTCATCGGCAAGTGGCTGCTGGCGCAGAGCAGCGTGCTGATCCTCGACGAGCCGACGCGCGGCATCGACGTCGGCGCGAAGGTCGAAATCTACGAACTCGTCAACGAGTTGACGGCGTCCGGGCACGCGGTGCTGATGATCTCCAGCGATCTGCCCGAGGTGCTGGGCATGAGCGACCGCGTCCTGGTGATGGCACAGGGCCGGATCGCGGGCGAACTGGCCGCGTCCGAGGCCACGCAGGACGCGGTGATGCGGCTGGCCGTCGGCACCGCGCACGGCGCGGACAACGCGAGCGGCGCGGACGGCGCGAGCGGCGCGGACGGCGGCAGCGCGTACGGAACGGGCGGGCCCGTGTCGAAGACCAAGGACAAGGAGGGCCTCCGTGGCCACTGACATCCACAGCAGCAGCGGCCACGGCGGCGGGCACGGCCTCGGCAAGCAGCCCGCGGAC
>NZ_LJGW01000337.1:0-1397 GCF_001751255.1 Streptomyces nanshensis
GGCACCACCGCTCGCACCCCCGCCCGTGGCGCCCGCACCCGCACCGGACCCCGCGCCAGACGCAGACCCCAGGGCGGCCCCGCCCGTCCCCGTACCCGGCGCTCCGCCCGGCACGGCGCCGCCGCGCTGTTCCTCCGAGTACGCCCGCAGATAGCCCGTCGCCGTGTTGATCACCGCGACCAGCGGCACGGCGACGACGGCTCCCGGAATCCCCGCGATGAGGCTGCCCCCGGTCACCGCGAGCACCACGGCCAGCGGATGCACCCGTACCAGCCGCCCCAGGATGAACGGTTGGAGCACATGGCTCTCGATCTGCTGCACCAGCAGGACGACGCCGAGGACGAGCAGCCCGGTGAGCGGACCGTTCGTCACGAAGGCGACCAGCACGGCCAGCGCTCCCGAGACGACCGCGCCCACGATCGGTACGAACGCGAAGATGAAGATCAGGACGGCGAGCGGAACGGCCAGGGGCACGTCGAGGAAGTAGATGCCGACGCCGATGAAGATCGCGTCGATCATGGCGACTATCACGGTGCCGCGCACATAGCCGGTGAGCGTGACCCACGCCCTCGGCCCGGCGCCCGCGACGCCCTCACGCGCACCGCTCGGCACCAGCTTGAGGAACCAGCCCCAGATGCCCCGCCCGTCGTACAGCAGGAAGAGCGTGATGAACATCGTCAGCACCGCGCCGGAGAGGAACTCCAGCAGCACGGTGACGCCTTCGAGCCCCGCGGAGGTGACCTCCTGGCTGTTGTCGCCCAGCCACTGGCTGAGGTTCTTGGCGATGTCGTTGACCTGGTTCTCGGAGACGTGGAAGGGGCCCTGGATCGCCCAGCGCTTGCCCTCCTCGATGGCCTGCTGGACGCGTTCGGTGAGCGTGGGCAGGTTCTCCGTGACCTGCCACACCACGAACCAGCCGACCAGGCCCATCACCACGAAGCCGGTGACGAAGGTGATCGTCGTCGCGAGACCGCGTCCCACGCCGTGCCGCTTCAGCCGCGCGACGGTGGGCTGGAGCAGTGCCGTCACGAGCAGTCCCGCGGAGAACGACAGCACCAGCAGGCTGATGGAGCTGATCACCTGTATCAGGACCCACACCAGGCCCGCGAGCACCAGCAGCCGCCACCCCGCCTCGGCCGCGACCCGTACGCCCCAGGGCACCGCCGTGGCGGGCGCGGGCCTGCCCTGGTCGCCGGCGCCGAGTCCGGTGCCCGGCAGCGAACCCGGCGGCTGTGCGCCGGACGGTACGCCCTGCCCCGGCTCGGTGGCCCCGACGCCCGCGCCGGGACCGGCACTTGGGCCCGTTCCGGTTCCGGATCCGGGCCCGTCGCCTTCGCCGAGCGGGTCCTCCCCCGGTACCCGTCCGGGCCTGGTGATCGCCGCTTCCTTCGCCAACT
>NZ_LJGW01000337.1:1422-14701 GCF_001751255.1 Streptomyces nanshensis
CTGTTCGCGCCGCTCCGCGATACGTGCCGCCAGGCGCGCCACACCGTCGCGGAGCCTGTCCGCCCTGCTCGCCATCCCGCTTCCTCCGCCCCCGGGACCGTCCAGATGCTCCCGCTGCCGTTGAGTGACGACGTTACCGGCGGGGAGGTTGCTTCCGTGACGCGGGCACGGTGATGTTCACTTCCCGGACACGGCACGCGCTCACCCCCGGCCCTTGTGGACCGGGGGTGAGCGCCGAAGTGTGAAGTTGTACGTCAGGGCCGGACGGTGATGCCCGACTCCCCGATCAGTACCAGTTGTTGGCCTGCCAGAAGTCCCAGGCACCGCAGGGGCTGCCGTACCGGTCGTTCATGTAGTTGAGGCCCCACTTTATCTGCGTGGCGGGGTTCGTACGCCAGTCGGCACCGGCCGACGACATCTTGGAACCCGGCAGTGCCTGCAGCAGTCCGTAGGCACCCGAAGAGGCGTTGGTGGCCTGGTAGTTCCAGCCGGACTCGCGCTCGACGATGTTCGAGAAGCACTGGAAGTCGCCGCCTCCGACGATCTTCTGCGCCATCGACTTGACGTCGGCGACCGAGTAGGAGCTCTGGGTGGGGAAGTCGCCTGCGTCGGCACGCGCGGCGGAACGGCTCGCTGCCGCCTTGGCCTCGCGCTCCTGCGCGGCCTTCTCGGCTGCCGCCTTCTTCGCTGCGGCGTCCTCGGCTGCCTGCTTGCGCGCTGCTTCCTCGGCGGACTTCTTCGCTTCGGCGTGCGCAGCGGTGGACGCGGTGTCCGCCTGCTGTGTCAGGGAAGCGGTCTGTACCCGGGCCTGCTGACCCGCCGGTATGTCTTCGAGGAGCGTCGAGTCAGCAGCGGTGGCCTCGACATCGTTCGTCGTCTGACCCTGCTGGCTGCCGGAGGCCACACCGACGACGGCGCCGACGGTGGTGACCGCGGTGGCGGACGCCACTGCGAATCCCCGGACGGAGATCCGAGTCACACGTTTTCCTTCCAACGTGCCCGCTTGAGTGACCGCGCGGGCGCTGATCGTGCCCCTGGCACAGACCTCCTAGGAACTACGGTCACAGGAGGTACGGGCCCGTAGGACCCTCCTTGGGCTGGGAGGGACCGCGTGGTTCTCGGGCGGCATACGGCTGACTGCTCTTCAGTTCTGAATTGCCGTGTGGTGCAACACCATTGCTGGTGCCGATGTGCCGTATGCGGGGCCTGACAGAACCCACACCCTGCCGGACACGAGCGGCTGAGGCAATTCCAGGCAGAGTGGGATAGGTCACACCTGGTTTGCCTGTCACAAAGAACGGAAACACGCGCGCGCGGCCCCTCGCGGCGCTAAAGTGCCGGACTCGCACCGCACTTCACGCCAGGGAATCATGGCACGCACGGCCCTGAACAGGGCTGACGCCGGCCGCCCTTGAGGACGGCCGGCGCCGGACACCGCGGAAGCGGGACAACTCCCCTCAGATGTGCGTCTCTTCGAGCATCTCCGTCACGAGCGCCGCGATCGGGGACCTCTCGGACCTGCTGAGGGTCACATGGGAGAAGAGGGGATGCCCCTTCAACTTCTCCACCACGGCGACGACTCCGTCGTACCGGCCGACGCGCAGATTGTCCCGCTGCGCCACGTCATGGGTGAGAACGACCCGTGAACCGGCGCCGATCCGCGAGAGCACGGTCAGCAGTACGTTCCGCTCCAGCGACTGCGCTTCGTCCACGATCACGAACGCGTCGTGCAGCGAACGGCCGCGGATGTGCGTCAGCGGCAGCACCTCCAGCATGCCGCGCTCCACGACCTCCTCGATCACTTCGCGGCTGGTGACGGCGGAGAGGGTGTCGAACACCGCCTGCGCCCACGGGTTCATCTTCTCGGCCTCGGTGCCCGGCAGATAGCCCAGGTCCTGGCCGCCGACCGCATACAGCGGACGGAAGACCATCACCTTCCGATGCTGCTGCCGCTCCAGCACGGCCTCCAGCCCCGCGCACAGCGCGAGCGCGCTCTTGCCCGTACCGGCACGGCCGCCCATGGAGATGATGCCGACCTCCGGGTCGAGCAGCAGATCCAGGGCGATGCGCTGCTCCGCGCTGCGCCCCTTGAGGCCGAACGCCTCGCGGTCGCCCCGTACGAGCTTGATCCGGCCCTGCGGTGTGACCCGGCCCAGCGCCCTGCCCTTCTCCGAGTGGAGCACCAGCCCCGTGTGCACGGGGAGTTCGGCCGCCTCGGGCACGAACACGCTCTCCGCGGCGAAGAGTTCGTCGATGTCCTCACCGGGCAGCGTCAGCTCGGACATCCCCGTCCAGCCGGACTCGGTGACGGCGAGCTCCGCGCGGTACTCCTCGGCGTGCAGGCCGACGGACGACGCCTTGATGCGCAGCGGGAGGTCCTTGGAGACGACGGTGACGTCGGCACCCTCGGCCTGGAGGTTCCTCGCCACGGCGAGGATCCGGGAGTCGTTGTCCTCCAGCCGGAAGCCGGCGGGCAGCACCCCCGGGTCCGAGTGGTTCAGTTCGACCCGGAGCGTCCCGCCGACGTCGCCGATGGGAAGGGGAGCGTCCAGACGCCCGTACTTGACCCGGTACTCATCCAGCCTCCTCAGCGCCTGACGCGCGAAGTAGCCGAGCTCGGGGTGATGCCGCTTGGCCTCCAACTCGGTCACGACGACGACGGGAAGCACGATCTCGTGTTCCTCGAACCGGTCCGTCGCCATCGGGTCTGCGAGCAGCACGCTGGTGTCGATCACATACGTGCGCCGGTCGGAATCGTTGCGCTTCTTGCTGGTCACCACGGGTGGACGAACCCCCTCGGAAGAGGTCGGGGTGCGACGGCGTCGCTTGGGAAGAGACCGGTCCGGACCCGCACGGGGCGGGCCGGGAACCGGCCCTCCGCGACATCCCAGTCACCGCATACGTGCTGCGGCGGTCCGTGGTCTGCAATCGGGCCTCCCGGCGCCGGGGCCTGTGGAGGGCACCGGCATGAGGGGATATTCCCCCGGCTGAGGGCATGCATGCAATGGCATATGCGGAGCGCCCCGCCAGGGTGACGCGTACAACCCGTACCGGGGACGACGTCGCCGGTCACCCGCCCGGGCCCGTTCCGTGCGCCCCTCGCCGCGCTCCCGTACGCCCCGTACGCCGGGGCGGAGAGCGGCTCGGTCAGTTCCCGTAGCGCCGGTGCCGCGCCGCGTAGTCACGCAGGGCGCGCAGGAAGTCGACCTTGCGGAAGGCCGGCCAGAAGACCTCGCAGAAGTAGTACTCCGAGTGGGCACTCTGCCAGAGCATGAAGCCCGAGAGACGCTGCTCGCCGCTGGTACGGATCACCAGGTCCGGGTCGGGCTGGCCGCGGGTGTAGAGG
Organism: Streptomyces nanshensis; assembly: GCF_001751255.1. Lineage (GTDB taxonomy): Bacteria > Actinomycetota > Actinomycetes > Streptomycetales > Streptomycetaceae > Streptomyces > Streptomyces nanshensis_A. The sequence continues at coordinate 4,769 of NZ_LJGW01000337.1, forward strand.
TGCTCGGAGATGTCCTCGACGGTGAGGGTCTCGGCCAGCTCGTCCAGCTTCGCGCCGGCGGCCGCGCGGTCCGCGAGCAGCGAGCGGACGGCGTCGGTGATCTCCTGGCGGCCGCCGTAGCCGACCGCGACGTTCACCAGTACGCCGTCGATGTGCCCGGCCTTCTCCTCCGCCTTCTTCAGCACCTGCTGCGTACGGTCGGGCAGCAGGTCGAGCTGGCCGACGTGGTGTACGCGCCAGCGGCCGGCGTCGGCCAGGTCGCGCACGGTGTCCTCGATGATGCCGAGCAGCGGCAGCAGTTCGTTCTCGGCGCGGTGCAGATTGTCCGTCGACAGCAGCCACAGCGTGACGACCTTGACGTCCGTCTCCTCGCACCAGCCGAGCAGTTCGCGGATCTTGTCCGCGCCCGCCTGGTGGCCCTCCTCCGTCGTGCCGCCCGACGCCCTCGCCCAGCGCCGGTTGCCGTCGAGGATCACGCCGATGTGCTTGGGCACCTGGTCGGTGTCCAGGCGGTACTCGACCCGGCGGGCATACAGCCCGTACACCAGCTCACGAAGCTTCTTGTAAATGGCCAGCCCCTCCTTCGGCGAGTCCGGGACCATTGAACCTTACTGCGGGTGAAGCCCTGGGACGAAGCCGGGCCGGTCCCGGTCCCTGCTGATAGGAAGGGGCCATGACGGACGACTCCCCCCTGCACCCGTACCGCGCCGACGACACCCGCTACGACTCCATGCACTACCGGCGCACAGGCCGCTCGGGCCTCAAGCTGCCCGCGATCTCGCTCGGCCTGTGGCACAACTTCGGCGACGACCGTCCGCTGGAGACGCAGCGCGCCATCCTGCGCCGCGCCTTCGATCTGGGCGTGACCCACTTCGACCTGGCCAACAACTATGGACCGCCGCCCGGTTCGGCGGAGCTGAACTTCGGCAAGCTGATGGCGCAGGACTTCCGGCCGTACCGGGACGAGCTGGCCATATCGACCAAGGCGGGCTATCCGATGCACCCGGGTCCGTACGGCGACTGGGGCTCGCGCAAGTATCTGCTCTCGTCGCTGGACGCCTCGCTGCGCCGCATGGGCCTCGACTACGTCGACATCTTCTACTCCCACCGCTTCGACCCGGAGACCCCGCTGGAGGAGACGATGGGGGCGCTCGCCTCCGCCGTGCACCAGGGGAAGGCCCTGTACGCCGGCATCTCCTCGTACAACTCCCGGCGCACGCGCGAAGCCGCCGCGCTGTTGCGGGAGATGGGCGTGCCCGCGCTCATCCACCAGCCCTCGTACTCGATGCTCAACCGCTGGACGGAGGAGGACGGGCTGCTGGACACCTTGGAGTCGGAGGGCATGGGCTGCATCTCCTTCGCGCCACTGGCACAGGGGCTGCTCACCGACAAGTACCTCCAGGGCGTGCCGGAGGGCTCGCGCGCCTCGAAGGGCACCTCGCTGGATCCGGGGCTGCTGACGGAGGACGTGGTGCGGCGGCTGCGCGGTCTGGACGACGTCGCACGGCGCCGCGGCGGGTCCCTCGCACAGCTCGCGCTGCGCTGGGTGCTGCGGGACGCGCGCATGACCTCCGCGCTCATCGGCGCCAGCAGCGTGCGCCAACTGGAGGCGAACGTCGCGGCGTTGGAGGGTCCCGAGCTGACGGAGGACGAGCTGCGCGAGATCGACTCGTACGCGGTCTCGGAGCCGGGCACGAACATCTGGGCACGCAGCAGCGAGAGTTGAGGCGCCGCCCCCCCGGGGGGCCGTCTTCCGGAGGGCCAGGGCATGGCCCTCCGGAAGCCCGGACATAAAGCGGGCCGGTCCGTGGGGGGGATACNGCCCGAGGGGGGGTTCCCACCCTAGCCCCTCCACGAAAGTCGTCCGGACACCAACTTCCTTGCCAGCGTGTCGTTTCCACGGCCTCGCGCGGCCCGGGCGCCCGTACGGGCACGGTGACGGGGCGTCGGACAGGCGCCCGTGGACGGTCCTTCGGGCACTCCGAAGAGCGACCTCCGGGCGAGCGCGGACTTGACGCTCGGGCGGCGGACGCGGCGAGGGGTGCGCGCGACATGGCGCCGTCGCCCCTCGGGCGGTCGCCGGCCGCCCCTCCGGGCCCTCGATACGGTGAGGCGTCGCTCACGGTACGGGCGGGGTCGCGCAGGGGAACGGGGCTCGGCGGAGGCGTCCGCAGTGTGTGCCGCGGGGGCGAAGGCGCCGGTCAGGGTGGGTACGGGACGGTCGGGGAGCCTCGCCCCATGTGGGGTTTACATGCGACGAGTTGACGTCACGTGACCTAAATCGCCCACTATTCGGCCGACGCTGTCAGTGGGAGGGCATAGTCTTTACGCATGTCCTCGACTTCTCAGCCGCCGGTTTCAGACGGTCAGACCATCGCCGAGGCCAACGAGGCAATCCGGCGTTATGTCGCGGGCCGCACGATCTGGTCGCAGGCCGATCTCGCGGAACTCGACCGACTGCGCATGGACTGGAAGCGCGCCGTCCAGGCCGGAGTCACGCGGGCCGCCTGAGCCCCGTACGACCTCCGGTCCGGTCCGCACGATCCGGCCTTCGCGCCCGTGCACGCCTGGCCCGCGAGGGCCAAACAGGCCCCGCAGCACGCCGTGTTCGGCCCGCGTCCGCTCGTCCATGTCGTCTCTGTCCGCACGCGTTCCCGTCCGCACGGCCCGTACACATACGAAGGACGTACGGCACACGCGGTCCGCAGACACACGAGTCCCGTCGCGGTGCGGTGCGGTGCGACCGCCGCCGCGGACCCTCGCCCTCGGTTCCCTTCCCCCCTCAGTCCTGACGGGGGAAGGACACCTCCACGCGCCGGTTCTTCTTGCGGCCCGCCTCGGTCTTGTTGTCCGCGATCGGGTAGTCCTCGCTGTAGCCGCGTACGTTGAAGGTGACGGTCGAGTTCAACTCCTCGGCCAGCGCCTGCTGTACGGCGTCCGCGCGCTTCTTCGAGAGCGTCTTGCCGTGCTCGTAGGAGCCGAGGTCGTCCGTGAAGCCGAAGACGTTGATCTCCGTGGCGCGCTGCTTCTTGACCTCGTCGGCGACCTCCGCGATGCGGGACTGCGCGCTGTCGTCCAGCTTCGCGCTGTCCCGGGGGAAGAGCACCTCGGTCTGGAGGGTGAACTTCGTCTTCTCGGTGCTGTCTTCGCGGCGTTCGGCGCCGCCGAGGTCCTCGGTGACGAACTTGATGTCGAGCACCTTGGACGGCGCCAGCTTCGCGTCGTCGGCGAGCTTGAGCCCCGCGGCCTGCGGGTCGACCTTCACCGGGGGCTTGGAGTCCCCGATGTTGTCCGGGGGTTCGCTGTAGTTGGGCGCGGGCGCACCGCCCTCGCCCGGCAGCGACGGCGCGGTGGTGGGGATCGTCGTGGGGTCGTCCGCGCCGGGCAGCGACGTCGGTCCGCTGGGCGCCTTGACGGTGGGCTGCGGTGCGGGGTCGTCCGCGTGGGCGGCGCTCGCGCTGAGCGCGGTGAGCAGCACGGCGGAGGCCGAGGTGCACAGGACCGTACGCAGCAGACGGGAGGCGGGCGGCTTCATCGCGTCACTCACCCGACAGCTTCACGGTCGCACTGGGCAGGTCCGCCACCTGGAAGTCGACCTTGCCGGTGGAGGAGGGCGGTGCGGGGAACTGCGCGAACCACTCGGAGGTCTCTCCCTGTTCGAAGCCGCCGGTGAACCTGGTGCACAGACAGTGCCCGTTGGTGTCCCGGAGGATGAAGTAGCGCTTCTTGCCCTTCTTGTCGACCATCGTCGCGCCGGCCATCGACAGCCCGTTGTCCTGGAGTTCGGACTCCTCGCTGGACCAGCCCGGCAGCACGGCGACCGTCGGGCCGTCGTTCTTCAACGTCCCCTTGAACGTGGTGAATCCGGAGTCGTCGCGCGCGGCGGAGGTGATGGTCAGCGTGAGGGCGCCGCCCTTGCCGCCCTTGACCTGGGCGAGCACCTTGCCCGAGCCGCCGGAGTCGCCGCCGTCCGGGTTGTTCTCCTGCTGGGAGTCGCCGGGCTTCTTGCCGTCGTCACCGCCGTCGTCGCCGCCGCTGCAACCGGCCACCGCGAGCACCAGGCCGGTGGTGATCGCCACGGTGGCGGTCATCCCCTTCCGGGGTCTGATGGCGCGCCGCATGGTCATGGATAGCCCGTCCCCTGTTCGTCTTCCGCTCATCAACCCACCAGCACGACCGAGAAGAGATCGGACGGCCGCAGCTCGAGGTCGATGTCGTCCGGGTCCAGTGTGAAGTCCTCGCCGTCACACTCGATTTCGATCAGCTTCTCGTCGTCGCCCTTCAGCTCGCACCGGGGCTTGATGACGGCGGTGGCGGTGGCCTCGGCCTTCTTGTCGTCCGCGCCGGGCACGATCGTGTCGCCGGTGTCGAAGCGGGTGCGGACCTTGACCTTGTAGCCGTGGTGGCCGTTCCTGGTGACCTGGTCGCAGCTCAGCACGTCCGAGCGGTTGCGGCCGGCGAAGTGGTCCGCCTCGCCGCAGCCGTCGCCGGCGAGCGAGCCGAGACCGTCGAGCAGATCCTCCAGGTCCTCCCCGGCGACGAGCTTGTCGAGGAAGTCCTCGAACAGTTCGTCGCGGTCGTCCTGTGCCGCTCCGAGCGCGGCGGCGTCCGCGGCGGACTGGCCCCCGTTGCGTACGGTGCCCGCCTGCGCGACCGCGAAGAAGGCGAAGGCGAGGAAGAGCAGGGCCGCGATCACCGCTCCGTAGAGGATCACGGTCGCGCCCTCCTCACCGTTCGCCGACCGTCCGTTCAGTTGCCCAGGACGCTGTTGACGGCCTTCGCGATGGCCCCCGAGATGGCCGTGTTGAGCCCGAGCCCCCGGATCGCCAGAATGATCGCGGCGACGATGATCACGATGCCCGCGTATTCGATCGCGCTCGCGCCTCTGTCGGACCAGCGGCCATGCAGCCGCTCCGTGACGCTGTGGCGCCAGCGGCGCACTGCCTTCGACATGCCGATCTCCTTCAGTGGGAGCCGAGTCGGGGCCTCTCGGCGCCTCCCCGGCCGGTCTGCTGTTGTTCTGCACCGTCTCGACGCGTGTGAAACCGGCCGCCCCCGCCTGGGAGTCGGGAGAAGCGGTCACGAAGTGACGAACAGTCATTCCGGACTCCTTCCGGGCCCGTCGCCCACGGTCGTTGTCCGGATGCAGACTGTGCCACATCGTGGACCGCCGTCGAAGAGGTCGACCGAATGCCTGTGCAGTTTGGCGCAATCGGTCGCGGGGCGCCCCGAGTTGGCCCTCATCCCCGTATCCCCCTCGTCCCCTCAGCCGTTCAGTACGGAGCCGAAGTCGGTGTCGGAGCCCAGCAGGAACGTGGCGACGATCAGCAGCAGCGTTCCCGGCAGCAGGAAGCCGATCGTCGTCACCGTCGCCTTGGGCACCGTCTTGGCGGCCTGGCGGCGGGCGTTCTGCGCGTCCGTACGGCGCATGTCCGTCGCGATCTGGATGAGGGTGTCCGCGATGGGCGCGCCCAGCTCCTCGCCCTGCTGGAGGGCGGTGACGAACTGGTCGACCTGGTCGCTGTCGTTGCGCTCGCGCAGCTCGTCGAAGGCCTGGCGGCGGCTGACGCCGAGGTCCATCTGCCGCAGGGTGATGCGCAGTTCGTCCGCCCACGGGCCCTCGTAGTGCTCCGAGACGCGCTCCAGGGCCTGCCGGAAGCTGAGCCCCGCGGAGACGACGACGGCGAGGACGTCGAGGAAGTCGGGGAGGGTGCGCTCGATGACGCGCTTGCGGTCGCGTACGGCCTGACGGATCCCCAGATCGGCGGCGGTGAAGCCGAAGAGCAGCACGATGAGCGTGAACAGCGTGCTGTCGAGGGCGAGTCCGACCACGGCCATGACGATGCCGAACACGCCGTACGCGGCCCGACGGGCGGCGTAGCGCTGGATGGTCAGGCCCCCGGGGTTGCCCGCCTGGTCGATCTTGCGGCGCTTGTCGGCCACGCGCCGCTCCCCCATGAGGCGCAGCACCAGCGGCGCGAGGGGCATGCCGAGACGGTCGACGGCCGCACCGCGCACGGTGGTACGGGTGGAGCCGACCTCCAGGGCGAGGGCGAGGTCGGCGGGCAGCTTGGCGTCGGCGCGGTACATGCGCAGGCCCGCGAGGGCCCCGTACACGGCGAGGCCGACGGCTGCGGCGAGGAGAAAGGGCAGCATGACGGTCTGTGGTCTCCTTCCTCAGACCTCGATCTTGCCGAGGCGGCGGATGACGAAGAAGCCCGTGGCGAAGAGGCCGACGGCGACGATGATGGCGATCTGGCCGAGCGCGGAGCCGGTGACGCGGGCGAGCGCGCCGGGCATCATCGCGTTCATCATCAGCATCGCGCCGAGGCCCAGCACGGGGACGGTGAAGGCCGTGGCGTTCACCTCGGCGAGCATGGTGCGCACCTCGCGGCGGGTCTCCTTGCGCTCCTCCAGGGTCTCGGTGAGGTTGCGCAGCGAGGCGACGAGGGTGCCGCCGGCGCGGTTGGCGAGGACCAACGTCGTGACGAGGACGACGAGTTCGCGCGAGGGCAGCCGCTCGGCCAGCTCGCCCAGGGCGTCGTCGACGGAGCGTCCGACCGCCAACTGGTTGGTCACCAGGGTCAGTTCGTCGCCCGCGGGCGCGTCCAGCTCCTCCGCGGCCATGCTCAGCGCCGTACGCAGCGCGAGCCCCGCGGAGGTGGCGTTGGCGAGGATGCGGGACAGCTCGGGCAACTGGCTGATGAAGTCCTCGGTGCGGCGCTGCCGTTGGTGGCTGAGGAAGGCGCCCGCGGCCACCACGCCCACGATGCCGGCGAGCGGCCCGAAGAACGGCGCGAGAGCGGCGGAGGCCAGCAGCCACAGCCCGGCGACGAGCGCGACGACGTAGACGGTGAACTCGCCCGGTGTGATGTCCAGGCCCGTCGCCGCCAGCCGCAACTGCACGAAGCGGCCCAGCCGGGTGCGGCGCAGCCGCTTGTCCACGCCGGTGAAGGGGCGGCGGCGCCCCGGCGGCGCTTCGTCGCCCGCCGCCTCGGCGGCCAGACGCTCGATGAGCGCCTTCTGCTGTGCGCGTCCCGACGCGAACGCCATGACCGCGGCGACGGCGAGCACGCCGGCCAGCAGAAAGGCGCCGAGCGCGAGTTGAGCGGTGGTGTCCATGGCGTGGTCCTGAGTCCTGACTTCCGTCCTGTGGGCTCCTGTGGGCGGTCCGGATGCCCCCGGTCCGCCTGTCGTCGTATCCGCTCGGCGCCTGCCGCGGGCGGCTCGCGGCGGCTAGACCGCCTCCCTCGTGGTGAGTTGGTCCGCGTCGTCGGCGACGCCGAAGACGGGCGGCACGGTCTCGCCGACCATGTGCATCCGATCGGCGGCGCGCCGCGGCACGGCCAGATGCTCGAAGTTCCCGTGCACCTTGCCATCGCCGCCCATGGGCTGGGCGTCGAAGCGGGCGAGGGAGGCGATGCGGAAGACATCCCGGCCGTGCGAGGCGAGCAGGACGATCTCCACGATCTTCCGGGTGCCGTCGGCGAAGCGTGCGAGCTGGATGATCACGTCGACGGCGGAGTTGATCTGGTCCTGGAGGGCCGGGAAGGGGATCTCGACCTCCGACATGGAGGCCAGGGTCTGCAGACGCATCAGCGCGTCCTCCGCGCTGTTGGCGTGCACCGTGGCCAGCGAGCCGTCGTGGCCCGTCGACATCGCCTGGAGCATGTCGAGGGTCTCGCCGCCGCGGACCTCGCCGACGATGATGCGGTCGGGGCGCATGCGCAGCGAGTTGCGTACGAGGTCGCGTACGGAGACCTGGCCCTTGCCCTCGACGTTCGGCGGCCTGGTCTCCAGCCGGATGACGTGCTCCTGCTGGAGCTGGAGTTCGGCGGCGTCCTCGACGGTGATGATGCGCTCGTGCTCCGGGATGAGGCCGGAGAGCGCGTTGAGCAGCGTGGTCTTGCCGCTGCCCGTGCCGCCGGAGACGATCACGTTGAAGCGGGCGCGGATGAAGCCGGAGAGCAGCGCGACGATGTACTCGTCGAGGGTGCCCAGTTCGATCAGCTCGTGCAGTTCGTACGCGCGGGGGAAGCGCCGGATGGTCAGCGCGGGCCCGGTGAGGGAGAGCGGCGGGACGATGACGTTGACGCGCTCGCCGGAGGGCAGCCGCGCGTCGACCATCGGATTCGACTCGTCCACACGCCTGTTGACGGTCGAGACGATGCGCTCGATGGTCTGCATGAGCTGTTCCTCGGAGGCGAAGCGGACCGGGACCTGCTCGACCCTGCCCGCGCGCTCGACGAAGACGTGCTCCGGGCCGTTGACCATGATCTCGGTGATGCCCGCGTCCTCCAGCAGCGGTTCGAGCACGCCGAGGCCCAGGGCCTCGTCGACCACCCGCCGGATGAGCGACTCCCGGTCGGAGGTGGCCAGTACGGGCCCCTCGCGGCTGATGATGTGGCCGAGCACGCGCTCCAGCCGCGCCCGGCGCTCCTGCGGCGCGAGGGCGGACATCTCGGCGAGGTCGATCTCTTCGAGGAGCTTGGCGCGGTAGACGGAGACCAGGTGCGTGGTGCCGCCGTCGGCGGGCGAACCTCCCCGCGTCCGGGACTCGGGTGGGGTCATGCGGGCCCGCAGGCTCAATTCCGGCCTCCTCTCTGTCCGTTCGCGCTCCGTGCGTTCGTGTTCTGTGCGTTCGCGCTCTGTGCCGTCGCTCGCTGTACGTCGCCGCTATGTGCCGTCGCGCGCCGTACGGCCGCTCGCCGTCCGTTCACACTCGTACCGCCGCCGTGCCGTCGTCCTGCTCGTCAGTCGCTGGGCATGGTCGCCGAGCGCGACGCCTTGCCGAAGTCGTCGACCCCGGGCACGACGGACGGAATGGTCACGGTGGTCCTCACCCGCACCTCGTTGCCGCCCCCGCCGAGGGAGAACTTGCTGCGGGAGGCGATCCAGTCGGACATCGCCGCCTTGCCCGTCGCCGCGTAGTCGCCGGCGATGTCCGGCTGACCCGCGATACGGGCGGCGGCGCGGGCGCCCGTGCCGGCCTGCTGGATCGCGTAACCGGCGACGCCGAGCTGCACCGTGGCCATGGCGACGACCAGGAGCAGGGGCAGCATGCCCGCCAACTCCAGGCTGGACGCGCCCCGTTCGGCCTCGGCGGGCGCACGCAGCGCATCCGCGCGGACGCGTACGAGAGCACGCACCCGTGCGGACGTGGCCGCCCGCCCTGTCCGTCCCGCCCGTCTTTCCCGTCTCTCCGCCTGTGCCCTACGGATCGGTCCCATCCCGGACTCACCCCTCCTCCGCGGCGCCCGCCGAACCGCTGATGCTGAAGGGCAGCTTGCCCGCGCCGGGGAAGAGGACGGGGGCGGTCAGCCCGACGTCCGCCTTCCACAGATGCCCGTCCTGGGCACAGCTCACCTTCGACTTCTTCCGCCACTCCGCGGGCAGATGCTTCTTCGCGGCGGACTCGCAGGCACCCTCCGGGTCGCCCGTGGCCGCCGCCGCGGTCGCGGCGCGCGCCGCCTCGTCGGCCGCGTTGCCCGCGAGCGAGAAGGTGTAGCCGACGAGCACGCACTGCCACAGGATGGCCAGCACGGCGAGGATGACGGGCGCCATCCCCGCGAACTCCATGGTCACGGCGCCCTTGTCGCCCCAGATGCTGGTCTCGCCCTCGTCGTCGATGTCGTCCTCGGGTGCACGCGGCGGCCGCGGCGGCTGCGCCTGCGACTGCCCGATGTCGGGGCCGATGGGTCCGACGCGCGTACGGGCGTGGAAGGGCGCGGCGCTGTTGGGCTCCGCCGGGCCCCGGTGGTCGTGGTATTCGCGCTGATGGCCGGGCACCGGCACCTCGTGGGACGACTCCAGCGTGCGTCCCGCGGTCCCCGGGAGCAGCGCGTGCGGTCCCGCCGCACCGGCGTCGCCCTGCCGGGGCTGCGGAGCGGTCCGGTCGCCGGGACCGGGACCCGCGCCCGTACCGGCGCCGGG
>NZ_LJGW01000334.1 GCF_001751255.1 Streptomyces nanshensis
CACCGGAGGAACCGGTGCCCCCGCCGCAGGGGCCGCGCTCCGGGACGGGGACCCGGAGCCCTCGCTCACAGCTCCTTGATGCGCACGTCCCGGTAGGAGACGACGTCCGTGACGCTGTGCACCTGGAGCCCGATGTAGCCCGAGGCGTAACGCCGTCCGTCCGTGCCCGGGTCGTCGTCACGCGGCGGCTCGAAGACCTGGCCGCCGTCGTTGTCGAACTCGTTGATCAACTCCCCGTTCCGGTATACGGAGTAGTGCTGTCCGACGACCTTGATCTCGTAGTCGTTCCAGGTGCCCTTGGGCGTGACGCCCGCGCCGCCCAGGCCCACGCGGTCGAAGCCGTAGACCGAGCCGGTCTTGTACATGTCGCCGTCCGGCGCGTCGAGGATCTGCACCTCGTGCCCGAACTTGATGGCGACCCACTCGGGCCGGGGCTCCTCCGGGTTGTCGTGGACGTACGGAAAGCGCGTGAAGACACCGGAGTTGGCGTTGCCGCCGTCCGGGGCGTCGTCGCGGAACTGGAGCTTGAGCGAGTAGTCCCCGTACTTGCGCTTCGGGTACCAGAGCATGCCCATGCCCTCGGTCTCCGTGCTGCTGGTCATGGTGCCGTCGTCGTTGAGCCCGAAGGCGCCGCCGCCGACGTGCTGCCACTTCGCGAAGGACTCCGCCGTGCCGTCGAACAGCTTGGTGTAGCCCTCCTGTTGGCCCGGCTTCCCGATCGGGGAGCTCTTCGCCGTACGCACGATGAGCTTGCCCTCCCGCGCGTCGAGCACCTTGTCCTTCAGCAGCGCGTCGGTGATCTCCGTGACGTGCTTGACGAACAGGGCGTGCGACGACCAGTCCTTCTCGTCCTCGATCAACTCGCCGACCGTGCAGCGCCGGTCCGTCATCCGGTTGGGCACGCCGGTGTCGGTCTCGCCGATGAAGACGGTCGGACGCTCGTCGAACTCCGGGCAGTCGGGGGCGGGTACGCCGCCGCCCGGCACCACGTCGAAGGACTCCGCGACCGCCTGCGAGGTGTTGCCCGCCTTGTCCGTCGCACGGTGCGCGACGCTGTGATGACCCGCGCGGTCCACCACGACCGGATCGCCGTAGGCGAGGAACGGGCCGCCGTCCAGGGAGTATTCGACCTTCGCGACACCCGACTCCGCGTCCGTGGCGGCGATCGTGACCGTGGCCTTGCCGATGTAGTCGCCGTCGGAGTTCTTCTTGCCCTCCGTCGTCGCGCTCGTCTCCGGCGGTGTGGTGTCCTCCTCCGGCTGCTCGACGACGGTGAACTCCACGGACTTCGCCTCCGCGGCGTTGCCCGCCTTGTCCGTCGCCTTGTACGTGACGGTGTGCGTGCCGGGCTCGTGCACCATGACCGGCGCCGAGTAGGGCTGGAACCCGCCGTCGTCCAGGGCGAATTCGACGGTGTTGACGCCCGAGCCGGCGTCGGACGCGGTGACGGTCACGGTGGCCATGCCCACATAGGCGCCGTCCGCGTCCTGTTCGCCGTCCACCGTCGCCGAGGTCTCGGGCGGCGTCGTGTCGTCCGTCGGCGGAGCGACGACGGTGAACTCGACGCTCTTCTCCTCCGCCACGTTGCCCGCCTTGTCGGTGGCCCGGTAGCGGACGGTGTGCTCGCCGGTCTCATGGACCATCACCGGCTCGGTGTAGGTCTGGTAGCCGCCGTCGCCGAGGGCGTACTCGATCGTGTCCACGCCGCTGCCGCCCTCGTCGGACGCGCTGACGCTGACGGTGGCCATCCCCACGTACGCGCCGTCGGCGTTCTGATCGCCGTCGACCGTCGCCGAGGTCTCCGGCGGCGTGGTGTCGTCGCCCCCGCCGCCGTCGGTGACGACGAGCGTGCCCTGCATCTGGCCGTGACCGGGAATCGTGCAGTGGTACTTGTACGTCCCGGGCGTCAGCGTCACCTCGACCGAGTGCTTGCCGCCCTGCGCGTCGGACGGATTGGCGAGGATGTTGACGTTCACGTCGTCGTTGTAGTCCGGGTCGCCGGTCACAAACGTCAGCGTGTGCGGCATGGACGTGGTGTTGCCCGTCGCCTCGCTGTTCTCGAACTCGATCGTCGCCGCCCCGGCCACCGCCGTCTCGGGCGCCGAGGTGTAGTGGGTGATGTCGTCGCCCGCCGTCCACCGCAGCACCTGCGCCGCCGCGGGGTCGGCGCCCGGCGCGGACGGCGCCTGCTGCCCGTACGCGGGCGCCGAGGTCAGGCCGAGCACCATCAGCAGCGCCGCGCACAGCGCCGTCACGGCCGTACGGAGGGCGCGCCGCCGCCGGCGCACCGCCGGTGCCGTACGGGGCCGCCGGGTGCCTGCGCGTATGCGTGCGCCTGCGGGCCGGTTCATCGTGACGCCCCCTTCGCCTCGTTCTTCGCGTCGTCCGTCGCATCGCCGCGGACGACGTCGCCCGGCGCGGGAGTCGCGGCGCCGCCCTGGTAAGTGACGTGCCACAGCGCGGACTTGTCGTCGGAGGTGAAGAAGCCGCGCCCGTAGTCCAGGACGTAGAGCGACCCGTCGGGGGCGAACTTCCAGTCCATCAGGTTGCGGATGCCGTCCTCGCCGACCGGGATGATCTTGCGCAGGCTCTCCGCGTGCGCCGGCAGCGCACCGGGCTCGTCGCCGTCCGGCATCACCACGGCGTGCCGCGGCTGGTCGGCGTCGTAGAAGTCGCCGACGAACCACTTGCCGTCCCAGTACGCGGGCCATGCGCCCTTCGCCGCCGCGGAGGCGTCGTAGCGGTAGACCGGGCCGTCCATCGTGGCCTGGCCGCCGCCCTTGAGCCACGGCAGCAGCAGCTCCTGCTCCTCCTCCTTGTAGCTGGGGACGCCGTTCTCGTCGCGCGGATAGTCGGGCCCGCCGCCCTGCGGCGAGTACCAGATGTTGTTCGCGCGGGCCGGCGGGATGTTCACCAGGCCGTCGTTGTTGGGGGACTCGTTCTTCAGGTGGTCGCAGTCGTACCAGCCCAGCGGCTTGTCCGGGTCGGGCAGATTGCGGTCGCGGTAGGGCTGCTTGTTGCCCATGCAGTACGGCCAGCCCTGGTTGCCCGCCTCGGTGATCCGGGCGAACGTGTCGTACTTGGCGGGACCCCAGGTGGTGCTGGGCTCACCCGCGTCCGGCCCGACCCAACCCGCGTACAGCACATCGGTCTTGGGGTCGATGGAGATGCGCGCGGGGTTGCGCACGCCCATCACATAGATCTCGCCGCGCGTCTTGCCGCCGCCCTCGTCGCTCTCCTCGCCGGTGAAGAGATTGCCCTCGGGGAGCGTGTAGGTGCCGTCGTCCTCGGGGTGGATGCGCAGGATCTTGCCGTTGAGGTTGTTGGTGTTGCCCGCGGTGCGTCGTGCGTCGGCGAACGAGGTGCCCTTGTAGGACGGTTCGGGGTTGTTGCCGGAGTAACCGTCGCTGAACTGCGAGGAGTTGTTGTCGCCCGTGGCGATGTAGAGGTTGCGCCGGGAGTCGAAGGCCATGCCGCCGCCCGCGTGGCAGCAACTGTGCACCTGCACGGGCCACTTGAGCAGCACCTTCTCCGAGGACTTGTCGAGCTTCCCGGTCCTGCTGTCCACCGTGAAGCGGGAGACGCGCCGCTCGGCGAGCTGCTTGTCCCGGTCGAGCTGCGAGTGCGGCGTGTAGTGCAGGTACATCCAGCCGTTGTCGGCGAAGTCCGGGTCGAGCGCGATGCCCAGCAGACCTTCCTCGACCTTGACCAGCTCGTCGCCGCCGCCCTTGTTGCCGAACACCGTGAGCGAGCCCACGAGTTGGACCTTCTTCGTGGCCGGGTCGTAGACGTGGACGGTGCCCTGGCCCTTGCCGACCTCCGGGTCGTCCCAGTCGGTGACCACGGGCGCCTCGGCGTCGCCGCCTCCGCGTCCGATGTAGAAGACGCGGCCGTCGTCGGCCGTGGCCAGCCCGTGCGGCTCGCCGATCTGGTCCGACTGCCCCGGCTGGTTGGCCGAAGTGACCCGCTCGGCCTTGTAGTTGGAGGTGACGGACGCCTGGCAGTCGGCCCGCGCCAGCCGCGTCGTCCACAGCAGCGCACCGCGCAGATGGGCGCGGAAGTCGGTCTCCTGGAAGCTGTCGGCGGTGCCGCCCATGGCGGTGTAGAAGGAACGCCCGCCGTCGTAGTCACGGCACCACGAGACCGGGTGGTCCCAGCCCATCGCGCCCTCGCCCGGCTCGTACGTACGCTCCCGTACGCGGGCCACGGTGTGGACCGAACCGCTCGGGTTCTCCTGCCAGTTGAGCCACTTGTCGGGACGCTTCCACTCCACCGGGAGGTCCTTGGTCGCGGGGTGGCGCCGGTCCCCGGTCTCGACGGTGGCGCGCTGCGTCGTGGCCTCGCCGCTCCCCTCCGGACGCGCGCCCACCAGCCCGGTGAACCACTCGGAGTACGGCTCGGCGCGTGCCGCCCCGTGGATGCCGAGGAAGCCGCCGCCAGCCTCCATGTAGCTCTGCAGGCCCGCCTCTTGGGCCGGGTCGAGCACGTCGCCGCCGCCGGTGAGGAAGACGACGGCGTTGAAGCGGCCGAGCCGCTCGGAGGCGAAGACGGACGGGTCCGCGGTCGCGGTGACCGTGAAGCGCTCCGCGGCAGGACCGCTCTGACCGATCTTCTCGATCGCCTCGATCCCGGCGTCGACGGTCGGCGGCTCCTCGCCTGCCGAGGCGTGGAAGACCAGCACGCGGACGTTCTCCCCGCCCGGAGGGGAGGGGAGTTGGAGCTTCGGCGCGGACGGCACGGGCGGTGTGCCCGCGAGGGCCGGGCTGCCGCCCAGCAGGGAGGCGGCGAGCGCCCCCGCCGCCACCGCCGCGA
>NZ_LJGW01000329.1:0-1389 GCF_001751255.1 Streptomyces nanshensis
CGCGGCACCGGCGACGCACAGCGCGGTGTGCAGCGCCCCGGCCGCACGGTGGTCACGCCACAGCGCGCGCTCCGCGGCACCGGCGGCCCGGCCGAAGGCGGCCACGGGATGCCCGCGCCGTGGATCGCCCAGCAGCAGATCGCCGAGATGACCCAGCGCCGTTCCGCAGACGTATGGGGCCGTACCGCGCAGATACGGGGCCAACTCGCGGACGTACGCGCCCGGTTGCGTCCGTGCTGCCGTGCGCCGGGACGGGGGAGGGGCGGTGCGGAGAGCCGGCACCGTCAGCGTGCCGTCGTGGTGCCTCGGCGGACCGGGCGGCACGCGCGGAGCGGCCCGGGGGCAGGTCCCGTTGCGTACGCCGCGGACGGAAGGACGGGGAGAGGCCGGGGGACGGGAGCGGGCAGGAGCGCGGGAGAGGCCGGGAAGCCACGCATGCTGGAGTCCTCACTCAGGGTCCTCGCCCTGGTTCGACGTGCCGGCGGCGAGAGTCTCCTGGCTCCCGGATCGCCGCGTACCCCGGCCTTCCAGCCCGTCAACACACGGGCCGTGGCCTTCGGTTGGGGTGCGCTCCCCGGTGACAGTGGCGGGACCGCGCCGGATTCGCACCGGCTTCCTCTCCTTGCTGCCGTTGGGCATCGGCAGTCCACCACGTACCGGTAGAGGCGTCAACTCGCCGCTGACCTGCGGCGGGAGAGTGTGAGCAGACACACGGGCGGCCGGGCGGGGGCAACGGAAAGGGGTACGGAGCGCTGCTCCGTACCCCTTCCGTGTCCGGGGGCCGCCGCTCAAGAGCCCGCCGGGACGCCGGTGTTGAGGCCGCCTCCCGCCCGGTCCCCTCCGGGCGCGGCGCGGTCCGTCAGGCCGCGGTGATGATGTAGATGCCGTACGCGACGGCCGCCGCGCACAGCGCGAAGCACACGTACGCCCCCGTGCGCGCCAGCACGGACGCGCCGCCGCCCTGCGCGCCCTGCGTACGGCCCGTGGACGAGCCCACGATGCCGAGCGTGAACACGCCCACCAGGACGACCGTGGCCACGAGGCTGACGCCGAAGACCTGGCCGAGTGCTGCCCAGTCGATGCTCATTGCGTTTCCCTGTCTGCGCTGTCGCTGTGTCTGCTTGGTCTGCTTCGTCTGCTCTGCGGGGCCCGGTCCGCACCGTGTCGGCCCGTACGCCGCTCAAGTGCCGTCCGTACGCCGTCTGTCGGCCGGTACGGGCGGCCCCGGCCGGTGGGCCCGGACCGAGGGTTCAGCCGAGGCTGGAGGCCGTCGGGCGGTGCTCAGCCGTGGCACCCTCCGGCACCGGATCCTGCTGCCGTGGCTGCCCGTTGGCGGCGGACGTGGCGTGCGCCGCCGCCGCGGCAGCCGTACGCGGCGGCGCCACCGAC
>NZ_LJGW01000329.1:1801-4047 GCF_001751255.1 Streptomyces nanshensis
TCCTGCCCCGAAGTCCCGGGCAGCGCCGCGTCGTTGACGTTGGTGTGGTCGACGGGCTGGCGCCGCGAGAGCACCCAGATGCCGCCGCCGACGGCCAGCGCCAGCACGGCGACCGTGGTCACGCCCCAGTCGCCCTGCTCCGCGAGCACCGCCGCGCCCGCGGAGACGAGCCCCGCCGCCGGCAGCGTCAGGCCCCAGCCCGCCACCATCCGGCCCGCGGTCGACCAGCGCACGACGCCGCCCTTCCGTCCGACCCCGGAGCCCATGACCGCACCGGAGCAGACATGTGTCGTGGAGAGCGAGAAGCCGATGTGGGAGGAGGCGAGGATGGTCACCGCCGCGGAGGTCTGCGCGGCGAAGCCCTGCGGGGGCTTGATGTCGGTGATGCCGTTGCCCATGGTGCGGATGATCCGCCAGCCCCCGAGGTACGTGCCCAGCGCGATGGCCGTACCGGCCGAGACGATCACCCAGGTCGGCGGGTCCGCCTGCGGGGCGATCGCGCCGCCGGTGATCAGGGCGAGGGTGATGACGCCCATCGTCTTCTGCGCGTCGTTGGTGCCGTGGGCCAGGGAGACCAGCGCGGCGGAGGTGATCTGCCCCGCCCGGTAGCCCTTCGCGGTCTGCTGCTCGTCGGCCCTGCGCGCGGCGCGGTAGGTCAGCTTCGTCGCGAAGAACGCGGCGGCGCCGGCGACGACCGGAGCCGCGAGCGCGGGGATGAGCACCTTCATCACGACGGTGCCGCCGTTGACGGCGCCCAGTCCGACCGAGGCGATCGTGGCTCCGAGCAGTCCGCCCATCAGCGCGTGCGAGGAGCTGGAGGGGAGCCCGGCGAGCCAGGTCAGCAGATTCCAGACGATGGCTCCGACGAGTCCGGCGAAGATCACTTCAGGCCGGATGCCGGAGCCTTCGTCGATGATTCCCGAGGAGATCGTCTTGGCGACTTCGATGGAGAGGAAGGCACCGACGAGATTGAGGACCGCCGACATCGCCACCGCGGTCTTGGGCTTGAGCGCCCCGGTGGAGATGGTGGTCGCCATGGCGTTGGCGGTGTCGTGGAAGCCGTTTGTAAAGTCGAACACCAAGGCCGTGACGATCACGATCCCGATGAGAAGCGAGATGTGTTCCATTCACCCAGGCACAATCCGCTCGAAGATGAGGTCCAGATGAACGTAGGGACGGTGGGTGAACGGAAGATGAACTGTGGCGGGCCTGTGGGTGTCACTCGATGACGTGTGTCGTGAGCGGCCTCACCCCCTTGCCTCACCAGCGTCTTCGCCCTCTTTCGCTGCCCTCGCGCGGTCCGCGCGACGGTGTCCGTGACCCGTACGCGACCGGGATGGAGGCATTCCGTGCCTGACGACCTGCCGGACCGACTGCGCGCCGCCTGGCGGGAGTTGACCGCCACCGCCCGCCGGACGAGCGAGGACGGCCTCGTCGTGGGCACCTCGGGCAACGTCTCCGTACGGGTGGACGACACGGTGCTGGTCACCCCGAGCGGCGTCCCCTACGAGCGCCTGGGCGACGGCGAGTTGTGCGCGGTCGACCTCGAAGGGCGGCGCACGGCGGGGGAGTCGGAGCCGACGAGCGAACTGCCCCTGCATCTCGCCGTCTACCGGCACACCGCCGCCCGCGCCGTCGTGCACACCCACGCCGTGCACGCCACCGCCGTCTCCACGCTCGTACGCGAACTCCCCGCCGTCCACTACATGACGGCGGCGCTCGGCGGTCCCGTACGCGTCGCGCCGTACGCCACCTACGGCAGCGACGAACTCGCCGCCGGCGCGCTCACCGCCCTGGAGGCCCGCAGCGCCTGCCTGTTGCAGAACCACGGCACCCTCGCCTACGGCGACGGTCTCGCCCAGGCGTACGACCGCACCGCGCAGTTGGAGTGGATGTGCCGCGTCTGGCTGGCCGCCTCGTCGGTGCCGGGGCTGACGCCGTCGCTGCTCCCGGAGGACGAACTGGCCCGCGTGGGCGAGAAGTTGCGTACGTACGGACAGCGCTCCACGGAGTGAGCGAGCGCCCGGGCCGACGGCCGGTGAGCCGCTGCGGTCGCGGACGGCCCGGCGCCCGCGCGGAGTTCGGGTCCGGAGTTCACCCGGGCGGCACCTTCCACTGGCCCGTGGGACCCGCGTCGCCGACACTGTCGGGATGCGTCTGCGTTCCGCGGCCCTCGCCGCCACCTCCGTGACGGCCGCCGGTGCCGCGGCGGTCGCCGCCGGGCGGTACGCCGCCGATGCCGCCCT
>NZ_LJGW01000349.1 GCF_001751255.1 Streptomyces nanshensis
CGGGCCTGGCGCTCGGCGCGGCCTCGGCGGGCGGCACGGCGGCGGCGCTGGAGTACGGCGGAGACGGCACCGGCCCGTACCCGTCCTCGGCGGCGCCCGTCCCCTTCCACGGCGAGCACCAGGCCGGGATCGCCACCGCCGTACAGGACCGGCTGCACTTCGCCGCGTTCGACGTGCTGACCGACGACCGTGCGGCGCTGGAGGATCTGCTGCGCCGCTGGACGCGCGCGGCGGCCCGGATGACGGCGGGACAGACGGTCGGCGCGGGAGCGGTCGGCGGTCCGGGCGAGGCGCCGCCCGACGACACCGGCGAGGCCCTCGGACTGCCGCCCTCACGGCTCACGTTGACCTTCGGCCTCGGCCCGACCCTCTTCGAGGACGGCAAGGGTGCCGACCGCTTCGGCATCCGCGACCGGCGGCCCGCCGCCCTCGCGGACCTGCCGCACTTTCCCGGCGACGACCTCGACGAGAAGCGCAGCGGCGGCGATCTGTGCGTCCAGGCGTGCGCGGACGACCCGCAGGTCGCGGTGCACGCCGTACGCAACCTGGCGCGCATCGGCTTCGGCAAGGTCGCGGTGCGCTGGTCGCAGCTCGGCTTCGGGAAGACGTCCTCGACGACGCCCGGCGCGCAGACGCCGCGCAACCTCTTCGGGTTCAAGGACGGCACACGCAACATCTCCGGCGACGACGAGACAGCACTGAAGCGCCATGTGTGGGTGGGCGGCAAGGACGGGCCGGAGTGGATGACGGGCGGCTCCTACCTCGTGGCCCGCCGCATCCGCATGAACATCGAGATCTGGGACCGTACGCCGCTGGCCGAACAGGAGGCGATCTTCGGCCGCAGCAAGGGCGAGGGCGCTCCGGCGGGCCGCAAGCGCGAACGCGACCCCGTACGGCTCTCGGCGATGGCGCCCTACGCCCATGTACGGCTGGCGCACCCGGACTCCAACGGCGGCGTGCGCATCCTGCGGCGCGGCTACAACTTCACCGACGGCACGGACGGGTTGGGCCGGCTGGAGGCGGGGCTGTTCTTCCTCGCGTACCAGCGTGACGTGCGGGAGGGCTTCATCCCCCTCCAGCGGCACCTCGCGCGGAAGGACACCGAGCTCAACGAGTACATCCAGCACGTGGGTTCGGCGGTGTTCGCGGTGCCGCCGGGTGTCCGCGGCCCGGACGACTGGTGGGCCCGGCAGCTCTTCTCCTGACTCCGCTCCGACCCGCGTCCGCATGCTCACGGAAGGAAAACGGCGTGTTCGGCAACTACTTGATCGGCCTGCGCGAGGGGCTGGAGGCCAGCCTGGTCGTCTGCATCCTCGTCGCCTACCTCGTCAAGACGGACAACAGGGCGAGCCTGCGCCCCGTCTGGACGGGCGTGGGTCTCGCGGTCGGGCTGAGCCTGGCCTTCGGCGCGGGACTCCAATTCGGCACGCAGGAGCTGACGTTCACCGCTCAGGAGGCGATCGGCGGCTCGCTGTCGATCGTCGCCGTGGGACTGGTGACGTGGATGGTCTTCTGGATGCGGCGCACCGCCCGGCATCTCAAGGCGGAGCTGGAGGGCAGGCTCGACTCGGCGCTCGCGATGGGCACGGGCGCGCTGGTGGCGACGGCGTTCCTGGCCGTGGGGCGCGAGGGCATCGAGACGTCGCTGTTCGTATGGCGGTCCGTGGACGCCGCGGACGACGGCGCGAAGCCGATGCTGGGCGCGGTGCTGGGCATCCTCACCGCGGTGGTGATGGGCTGGCTGTTCTACCGGGGTGCGCTGCGGATCAATCTGGCGCGGTTCTTCACCTGGACCGGCGGGTTGCTGATCGTCGTCGCGGCGGGCGTTCTCGCCTACGGCGTCCACGACTTGCAGGAGGCGCGGTTCCTCGGCGGTCTGGAGACCAAGGCGTTCGACGTCAGCGAGGCGGTGCCCGTGGACAGTTGGTACGGCGTGCTGCTGAAGGGCACCGTCAACTTCCAGCCCGACCCGACCGTGGTCCAGGCGTGTGTCTGGGTGCTGTACGTGGTGCCGGTGCTCGTCCTCTTCCTGCGCCGCCCCAAGTCGCCGCGGCAGCCCGCGAGAAGCGCGGAGGGCACGGCGGACGGCGCGGCAGGCGGTACGGCCCAGAGCCCGGCCGGGGCACCGGCACAGGAACCGGCCGACGGCGCGGACGGGAGCGGTGAGAGCTCCGACGAGCCGTCCACGCGGACGAGTTGAGCCGCACCGCCCGCCCCGTACGTCCGCACTCACGCAACGGATTCCGTGCCCCGGCGCCCGTCCCCGGCGCCGGGGCACACGTGTGCCACCTGTCACTTGTCACGTGCGGTGCACAATCGGATTGGCGGCCGTGCGAGGGGGAATGGAGTCCCAGCGGCCGTCGCCGCCCCCGCCTCCCGGCCGGCTCCGGGATCTTCACAACCCGCCGCGGCGCCGAAGTTCCAGAGGTTTCAGTGGTATTGACATGTGAAACCTCAAGGCGGCCTCAAAATGTCTTTTCCAAAACGGTCATACATGTAGAAGCATGCCTTACTCGGGCGGCTGAGAACCCTTGTGACCATTGACCACCGCTGTTGCGGCATGGAACTCTACGGGCGTTGGGCGAGAACCTGTGAAGCCGAAGCGGGGGCTTTGTCAAAATGAATACTCGTATTGTGATCGGCGACGAGAGACGTCTTTACTCGGAAGCCATCGCGGCGACGCTCAATCTTGTCCACGATTTCGATGTCGTCGCGACCGTAAACAACAGCAGGGAAATAGTTCCGACAGTTCTCAGGCTGCTTCCCGCAGTGACTGTGCTGGGCACGAACACAACGGGCCGCGCCGGGCGATGCCTGGCGGACGAATTGCGGACCGCGATTCCGCGGTGCCGCATCGCCGTCATCGGGTCGAGCCCCGGCGCCCCCGCCAGGCGCCAGGAGGCCGCGGCGCCCGGCTTGCTGAGCGTCGTGCCCGACAATGCGGCGCTGCCGCAACTGGTGAATACGATCCGCGCGCTCGTGGCGAGCAACAACGGCAGGGCAACCGCCCAGTCCTCCGTCGCCCCCCTCGACGCGTCACTGATACGCCAGCCGTCCTGCAACGGCCGGTCCCTCAGCACCAGGGAAAAAGAAGTGCTTCGGCTGACCGCCGGCGGCGCACCCGTACGGGAAATCGCCGCGGAACTGTTCCTCTCCCCCGGCACCGTACGGAATGTGACCTCCAGCGCGATCAAGAAGCTCGGCGGCCGGAACCGCTTCGACGCGGCGTGCATCGCGAGCAAACGCGGCTGGCTGTGAACTTCCGGGCGGCGCGGCCGTGCAGTCTTCCGCCCGTGCCGCCCGGATTCCAACGCGTGCCGCGCGGGGGCGTATCCGCGCGGCATGGCGAATCGTGACCAAGTGCACCCTTGACACCACACTGCGCACGAACGTTACTGGTTCTCTGCCTTATCGGCGGACAACGATGTCAACATCTCCCGGGGAGCGGTCACGTGCGGCAGAGGCGCCCACACAACTCACGAGGCAGCTCCAGCTCCGGCAGAGTCTGCGCCGCACTGCTCGTCACGGCACTGCTGGTGGTGACGGGACAGGGCACGGCCGAGGCCGGACCTCCCCGGCAGCATCCCCAACAGCCGCACGCGCCAAGCGAGTCCGGCGGCAGGTTCCACTCCTCCTTCGAACCGGACGACCCCGCCCCGGACTGGAAGGACAGCGTCGAGACCGCGCCCGGCGGCGAGAAGATGACCGACGGCGTCGAGCGCGACTCCGCCCCCGGCACACCGGGCATGAGCAGCCACACCGGCACCGGCCCCGCGTCCTCGCCGACCGCCAAGGAGAAGGCGGGCTTCACCGGTACGCACTCGCTGCGCTTCGCCGGCGAGCACACCGCGAGCGGCCACGGCTACTCCTACAACCGCGTCTTCGACGTCAACGTCCGCGTCGGCGCCCGTACTTCGCTCTCGTACAAGCTCTTCCCCGAGCTGCCGAAGACCGACCTCGACTACCCCGCCACACACGCCTCCCTCGATCTCGCCTTCACCGACGGCACGTATCTGAGCGACCTGGGCGCCGAGGACCAGTACGGCGATCCGCTCACCCCGCACGGCCAGGCCGACGCCAAGACGCTGTACGCGAACCAGTGGAACAACCGTGAGGCGCGGATCGGCGCCGTCGCTGCGGGCAAGACGATCGACCGGATCCTCGTCGCCTACGACTCCCCGAAGGGCGGCAGTTCGTTCCGCGGCTGGGTCGACGACGTCTCGATCGGCCCGAAGGCGCCCGAGAAGCGCCCGGCGCATCTGTCCGACTACGCCGAGACCACACGCGGCACCAACTCCAGCGGCGAGTTCTCCCGCGGCAACACCTTCCCCGCCACCGCGCTCCCCGGCGGCTTCAACTTCTGGACCCCGGTGACCGATGCGGGCTCCACGGACTGGCTCTACGAGTACGCGCGCAAGAACAACGCCGACAACCACCCCACGCTGCAGGCCTTCAGCGCCAGCCACGAGCCCAGCCCCTGGATGGGCGACCGGCAGACCTTCCAGGTGATGCCGTCGGCCGCGGCCGGCAAGCCCGACGCGTCCCGCAAGGCCCGCGCCCTGCCCTTCCAGCACAGCAACGAGACGGCCAGGCCGCACTATTACGGCGTCACCTCCGACAGCGGGCTGCGCACGCAGATCACGCCGACCGACCACGCCGCGATGATGCGCTTCACCTTCCCCGGCGACGACGCGAACCTCGTCTTCGACAACGTCGACAACCGCGGCGGCCTCACACTCGACAAGGACAAGGGCACCGTCACCGGCTTCTCCGACGTCAAGAGCGGTCTGTCGGTGGGCGCCACCCGCATGTTCGTCTACGCACGCTTCGACTCCTCCGTCAGCGGCGGCGGCAAGCTGGAGGGCGGCGGCGGCAAGGACGTCACCGGCTATCTCCGCTTCAAGCCGGGCTCGGACCGTACGGTCACGATGCGCATCGCCACCTCGCTGATCAGCGTCGACCAGGCGAAGGCCAACCTGGAGCGGGAGATCCCGGCGGGCACGTCCTTCGGCACGGTGCGGCAGCGCGCCCAGCAGAAGTGGGACGACCTGCTGGGACGCATCGAGGTCGAGGGCGCCACGCGCGACCAGCTCACCACGCTCTACTCCAGCCTCTACCGGCTCTACCTCTACCCCAACTCCGGTTCGGAGCGGGTCGGTTCGCGCGAGCGCTACGCCAGCCCCGTCGCCAAGCCCACCGGCAAGGACACCCCGACGCACACCGGCTCGAAGATCGTCGACGGGAGCGTGTACGTCAACAACGGCTTCTGGGACACCTATCGCACGACCTGGCCCGCCTACTCCTTCCTCACCCCGAAGCGCGCGGGGAAGATGGCCGACGGCTTCGTCCAGCAGTACAAGGACGGCGGCTGGATCTCCCGCTGGTCCTCGCCGGGTTACGCGGACCTGATGACCGGCACCAGTTCCGACGTGGCCTTCGCGGACGCCTACGGCAAGGGCGTGCAGTTCGACGCCGAGGCCGCCTACGACGCCGCGGTCAAGAACGCCACGGTCGCGCCGCCCCGTTCGGGCGTGGGACGCAAGGGCATGGCCACCTCCCCCTTCACCGGCTACACCAGCACCGCGACGGGCGAGGGCATGTCCTGGGCGCTGGAGGGCTACCTCAACGACTTCGGCATCGCCCGCATGGGCAGGACGCTCTACCGCAAGACCCACAAGGCCCGCTACAAGGCCGAGTCGGCGTACTTCATGGGCCGCGCCCGCAACTACGTGAAGCACTTCGACAAGGGCGTCGGCTTCTTCCAGGGCAAGGACGCGGACGGCGAATGGCGCCTGCCGCCAAGCGAGTTCGACCCGCGGGTGTGGGGCCACGACTACACCGAGACCAACGGCTGGACCTTCGCCTTCACCGCCCCGCAGGACACCCGGGGCCTGGCGAACCTCTACGGCGGCCGGGCGGCGCTGGCGAAGAAGCTCGACACGTACTTCTCGACGCCGGAGACCGCGTCCAAGGAGTTCGCCGGATCGTACGGGGACGTCATCCACGAGATGACCGAGGCCCGCGACACCCGCATGGGCATGTACGGGCACAGCAACCAGCCCTCGCACCACATCGCCTACACCTACGACGCCGCCGGACAGCCGTGGAAGGCCCAGCGGAAGGTGCGCGAGGTGCTCTCCCGGCTCTACCTCGGCAGCGAGATCGGCCAGGGCCACCCCGGCGACGAGGACAACGGCGAGATGTCCGCCTGGTACGTCTTCAGCGCCCTCGGCTTCTACCCGCTGGTGATGGGTTCGCCCGAATACGCCGTCGGATCACCGCTGTTCACCAAGGCGACCGTCCATCTGGAGAACGGACGCGACCTGGTGGTGAAGGCGCCGCGCAACAGCAAGCGCAACGTCTACGTGCAGGGCCTGCGGGTCGACGGCAAGGACTGGCACTCCACCGCGCTGCCGCACCGGCTGCTCGCGCGCGGCGGCACCCTCGAGTTCGACATGGGCCCCAAGCCCTCCCGCTGGGGCACCGGCGAGAAGAACGCGCCGTCCTCCATCACCAAGGACGCGAAGGTCCCCTCGCCGCCGGGCGATGTGACCGTGCCCTCGGACGGGAAGCCGCTGCTGGATAACACCTCCGCGACCCGCGGGACCTTCTCCACCACCGAGTTGGAGGTCGAGCCCGCCGCACGCGGTAAGCGCGTCGCCTCCTACACGCTCACCTCGGCGGACGCGAAGGACGCTCCGCACGGCTGGAAGCTGGAGGGCTCCCGCGACGGCAAGCGGTGGAAGACGCTCGACCGGCGCCGGGAGGAGAACTTCCGCTGGGACCGGCAGACCCGGGTCTTCGACGTCGCCCGTCCCGGCGCCTACCGGCACTACCGGCTCGTGCCCGCCGGGCCCTCCTCGGTGCTCTCGGAGATCGAACTCCTCGGCTGATCCGGCGCACGCATGCCGGGGCGGCAGCGGGGGACCCGGTGGCGATGATGTCGCTGGGTCTGCCCGAGTCCGTACGCGCCTGTCTCTTCGACCTTGACGGGGTGCTCACCAGGACGGCCGTGGTGCACGCGGCCGCCTGGAAGGAGACCTTCGACGACTTCCTGCGCGACCGGGACGGCGAGGGCTTCCGGCCCTTCAGCCCACAGGACTACGACCGGTACGTGGACGGACGGCCCCGCGACGACGGCGTCCGCACCTTCCTCGCCTCGCGCGGCGTCCGCCTCCCGGAGGGCGGCGCGGACGATCCTCCCGGACGGGAGAGCGTGCGCGGCCTGGGCGAGCGCAAGAACGAACTGCTGCTGGAGAAGATCCACAAGGAGGGCGTGGAGGCGTATCCGGGCTCGGTGCGCTATGTGCACGCGGTGCGCGAGGCCGGGCTGCGCACGGCCGTCGTCTCCTCCAGCCGGAACTGCCGCGACGTACTG
The DNA here is from genome assembly GCF_001751255.1 of Streptomyces nanshensis. Classification (GTDB taxonomy): domain Bacteria; phylum Actinomycetota; class Actinomycetes; order Streptomycetales; family Streptomycetaceae; genus Streptomyces; species Streptomyces nanshensis_A. The sequence goes on from NZ_LJGW01000349.1 coordinate 7,379, forward strand.
GTCTCCGTGGGCATCGAGGACCTCTTCGACGTACGTGTCGACGGCGTCGTGGCCGCCGAGCGGGCGCTGCCCGGCAAGCCTGCCCCCGACACCTTCCTCGCCGCCGCGCGCGACCTCGGCCTGGAGGCCGCCGACTGCGCCGTCTTCGAGGACGCGCTGGCCGGCATGGACGCGGGCCGTGCCGGGGGCTTCGGATATGTGGTGGGCGTGGACCGCACCGGCCAGGCACGCGAGCTGCGCCGGCACGGCGCGGACACCGTCGTGACGGACCTGGCCGTGCTGCCGGAGGCCGGTGCCGCCGCCCCCGGCGCCACCGGTACACCCGGCGGAGCCGGAGGATTCGGAGCAGGCGGCGCCCCTTCCGGATCCGGCACCAGCACCAGCACCGGCCCCGGCACCGCTCCGCCCGCCCCGTCCGGTCAGGAGGACTCCCCGTGATCAGCCACCGTGCGTACGCCTGCGAGCCCTGGACGCTGCGCGAGACCGGGCTCAATCTGGACGTGCTGCCGCAGAGCGAGTCCGTCTTCGCCCTCTCCAACGGCCACGTCGGCTGGCGCGGCAACCTCGACGAGGGCGAACCGCACGGCCTGCCCGGCTCCTATCTCAACGGCGTGCACGAGCTGCATCCCCTGCCGTACGCCGAGGCCGGCTACGGCTATCCCGAGTCGGGCCAGACCGTCATCAACGTCACCAACGGCAAGATCGTGCGGCTGCTCGTCGACGACGAGCCCTTCGACGTGCGCTACGGCAAACTCCTCTCCCACGAGCGCGTACTGGATCTGCGCAGCGGACTGCTGCACCGCACCTGCGAGTGGACCTCACCGGCGGGCAGCACCGTGCGGGTGCGCTCGACGCGGCTGGTCTCCTTCACCCAACGCGCCGTCGCCGCCGTCGCGTTCGAGGTGGAACCGGTGGACGACGAGGTGCGCGTCGTCGTCCAGTCCGAACTGGTCGCCAACGAACAGCTCCCCGACATCAAGGGCGACCCCCGCGCCGCCGCCGCGCTCGAATCGCCCCTGAAACCGGAGGAGAACCTCGCCGCCGGCAACCGGCTGCGGCTCGTGCACAGCACCAAGCGCAGCGGACTGCGCGTCGCCGCCGCCGCGGACCACGTCGTCGAGGGGCCGTCCACGACCCGTACGTCCAGCGAGAGCGGCGAGAACGTCAGCCGCCTCACGGTCACGTCGGTGCTCCGGCCCGGCACCCCGCTGCGGGTGGAGAAGACGGTCGCCTACGGCTGGTCGAGCGTGCGGTCCCTGCCCGCCGTACGGGACCAGGTGGACGCCGCGCTGGCGGGGGCGCGCAGCACCGGCTGGGACGGGCTCGTCGCTCAACAGCGCGCGTACCTCGACGACTTCTGGTCCCGCTCGGACGTCGAGGTGGACGGCGACGCGGAGATCCAGCAGGCGGTGCGCTTCGGCCTCTTCCACGTACTGCAGGCCGGTGCCCGCGCCGAGCAGCGCGCCATCCCGGCGAAGGGCCTCACGGGCTCCGGATACGACGGGCACTCCTTCTGGGACACCGAGACCTTCGTGCTGGCGCTGCTGACCTACACCTCGCCGCAGTCGGTCGCCGAGGCGCTGCGCTGGCGGTACGACACACTGCCCGCGGCGCGCGAGCGGGCACACCAACTCGGGCTGCGGGGCGCGGCGTTCCCGTGGCGGACGATCGACGGGTCGGAGTGCTCGGCGTACTGGCCGGCGGGCACCGCGGCCTTCCATGTGAACGCGGACATCGCCGACGCGGTGGTGCGGTACGTGGCCGCCACGGGCGACGACGACTTCGAGCGGGAGACGGGGGTGCCGATCCTCGTGGAGACCGCTCGGCTGTGGCACTCGCTGGGCCACCACGACCACCTCGGCGCCTTCCACTTCGACGGGGTCACGGGCCCCGACGAGTACAGCGCCGTCGCGGACGACAACATCTACACCAACCTCATGGCGCGCGCGAACCTGCGGGCGGCCGCCGACGCCGTCGACCGGCACCCCGACCAGGCCGCCGCGTTCGGCGTCGACCTGGAGGAGACGGCCGCGTGGCGGGACGCCGCGGACGCGGTGGCCCTCCCGTACAACGAAGACCTCGGTGTGCACGAGCAGTCGGCCGACTTCACCGGCCACCAGATCTGGGACTTCGCGGACACCCGGCCCGACCAGTACCCGCTGATGCTGCACTTCCCCTACTTCGAGCTGTACCGCAAGCAGGTCGTCAAGCAGGCCGACCTGGTGCTGGCGATGTGCCGCCACGGCGAGGAGTTCGACGACGAGCACAAGGCACGCAACTTCGAGTACTACGAGCAGCTCACCGTGCGGGACTCCTCGCTCTCCGCGTGCTGGCAGTCGGTGATGGCGGCCGAGGTCGGTCATCTGCGGCTCGCCTACGACTACTTGGGCGAGGCCGCGCTGATGGACCTGGCCGACCTGGAGAACAACACCCGCGACGGGCTGCACATCGCCTCCCTCGCCGGTACGTGGACGGCGCTCGTCGCCGGGTTCGGCGGGATGCGGCACGCGTCGGGGACGCTGGAGTTCGCCCCCAAGCTGCCGGAGCGGCTCTCGCGGCTCGCCTTCACCGTGCAGATGCTGGGGCGGCGGCTGCGGGTCGAGATCAGCGACTCCACCGCCACGTACACGCTGGTCGAGGGCTCTCCGCTGGAGATCTGCCACTACGGCGAGCACTTCACCGTACGCAGCGGCAAGCCCGCCACCCGCACGGTACGGCGGATCCCCTCGCGTCCCGGACCGAAGCAGCCGCACGGGCGGCGCCCGGTGAGCCGGCACTGAGGCGCCGGAGCCGCGTTGGGGCCGCGCAGGATCCGCGGATCCGCGCCGAGTTGAGCTGAGTCAAGCCGAGCCGAGTCTGTGCGCCACGCACAAAAGCATGCGGAACGGCCCGGGATGGGGCAGCATGCGTACGCCCGCTGTGGCACCCCGTTCGTGACCTGTCCCCATTTCCCCACCGCACACAGGGAGTCGCACGATGCGTACCGGAATCCAGCGATGGGCGGCCGCCGTCGGCACTCCCCTGGCGCTGCTCGCGGTGGCCGGCTGCGGAACGCAGCAGGATTCCGGCGGCGCGTCGCATCTGGACGGGCGGAGCGTCTCCTCGACCAACGACTCGGAGCGGGACGGGGAGTTGGGCCGTGCGTCCGGCGAGACCTCCCGGGACTCCGGTGAGCGCGGTGACGGCGCCCTCGGCGAAACGGCCGGGCCGGGCGGCGAGTTGGGCCCGGAGGACGGACTGAGCGCGGAGGAGGGACGCGTTCCGGCGCAGTGGCCCGCCGACGACGTGACGGGGACGGTCCCGCGGCGCGGCGACGGACGCGGTACGCGCACGGACCCCGTACGGATCACCTACGACGCACAGGGCGCGGCCGGGTTCGCGCGCGCCGTCCGCGCGGGAGCCGCGGCGTGGGACGAGCGGGTCCCCGAGATCGAACTGCGGCCCGCGAGGGAGGGGACCGAGCCGGACGTCCGCATCGTCGCCGCCAAGGGCTGGCCCTCCGCGGCGCCCGAGGGATCCTCGCCCGGCAAGGGCACCGTCGTCATCGGGCGCAGGGCGCTGGCGCAGGGGTACGACGCGATCCGGATCGTCTCCCACGAACTGGGCCATCTGCTCGGCCTGGAGGACGACCAGCCCGGGCCGTGCTCCAGCGTGATGTCGGGCAAGTCGGCCGGCACCGCCTGCACGGACGCGACGCCGAGCGCCGCCGAAGTGCGGGAGGTGCGGCGCAACTTCAGGGCGGCGGCGGAGGTCGGCTGACACCACGCGGACGGAAGCCGGACGCGCGGTCAGGGGCTCCAGACCATCGTCCGCTGGTGTACCCGCCCACCCTGGTGGCGCAGACCGGGCACCAGCGGGGTGTCCCCGTACGGCACGAAGCCCATGCGCTCGAAGAACCGCACGGCGCGGGTGTTCTCGGCCAGGGTCAGCAGATGGCAGCCCGGTGAGCCGTTCTCCCGCAGCCGCCGGAACCACGCGGCCATCAGCCCGTCCGAGGCGCCCGTGCCGCGCGCGGACGGCGCGACGTTGATGTGCAGATGCGCCGGCCAGCGCTCGTCGGTGAAGTCGGACGCGGTCCGCTCGCCCCGCAGCGCGGCGCGGCCGATGTCGAGAGCGCTGCGCACGAGGAAGGCCGCCGGGCGGGGCCGCAGCAGCAGCCGGTAGCGGCGTACGGCCAGCGCGACGCGTTCGCTCTCGCGCGGGAAGTTCGCGTGGTGGAGGTTCCCCGCGAGATAGCCCACGAGCACGCCGTCCGCCTCGGCGACGAACAGCGACTCCGGTTCCAGGTCCATGTACGCCTCGAGGTAGATCGCCGCCTCCGACTCCTCGTGCCCCCACATCGACGCCGTCGGCGCGCCCTCGCCCGCCCTGCCGAACAGCTCGCGCAGCGCGGCGCGGTCGGCCTCCGTGAACGTACGGATCTCCGTCACGCCGACCCACTCCCGTCCGCCGCCTCGCCGCCCGCCGACCGCCGACCGCCGCCCGTGACCCGGCCGCCGGGGACGGCACAGCCTCTCACGCCGGGCGCTCCCGCCCCTGGTCAGACGCAGCGCGGCCTCGTACGCACCAACGTACGGACGACCGGCCGGAGACGGCCCGTCAGCGGGCGACGGACCCTCAACCCCGAGGTCCCGCACTCCGGTTGGCGAAGCGATCGGAGCGTCCGCGGAGCACGTCCTGCCGGGAGAGCCACACCACACACCGCCCGCGGGCCGTGTGACCCTTCTCTCCGCGATCACCCCGCACGCGCTCGCTTGTCCGGTTCGCACCCATCCGGATGACCTGCGTCGATGGTTCCCAGTAACGCCTTGAGAGACACGATCGATCACTCGTGGCGGTTTTTGCCCGTCCGCGTCGGTGTGCTTACGGTCGCCACCGCTCGACACGTTCGCCACAGGACATGGGGCGAACTCCTCGACCGTTAGGAAACATTCACCATGATGTTCTCCGGCAACAGCCGCACCCGCGGACCTGTACGGGCCGCCCGCCTCGCCGTGCTCACCGGTGTCGCAGGCGCCGCCGTCGCCCTTCCGATGGTGACCGCGCCCGGCGCGCAGGCCGCCTCCGTCGGCACCTGGGACAAGGTCGCCGAGTGCGAGTCCAGCGGCAACTGGCAGGCGAACACAGGCAACGGCTACTACGGCGGCCTCCAGTTCTCCGCATCGAGCTGGAAGGCGGCCGGCGGCACGCAGTACGCGCCGCGCGCCGACCAGGCCACCAAGGAACAACAGATCGCCACCGCGGAGAAGTTGCTCCGCCAGCAGGGCCCGGGCGCCTGGGCCTGCGCCGGGCAGGCCGGGCTGAGCGCGGACGGCGCGCCCGCAAACGTCAAGACGGGCGGCGGCTCGTCCGACGCGTCGAAGTCCTCCGGCGCCTCGGGCTCGCGGCAGGGCGGTGCGCAGTCGCCGGGCAAGGGCGGCTACACCGTCCGCCCCGGTGACACGCTCGGCTCCATCGCGTCCTCGCACGGCGTCGACTGGAAGCGGCTCTACGAGAAGAACAAGTCCGTCATCGGCGGCGACGTCGATCTGATCCAGCCGGGTCAGAAGCTGCGGATCGGCTGAGCCCGCAGGGCCCGGCCCGGATTCAGTCCGACTCGGATTCGGTCCGGCAGGCCCGTCCCGTACGGCCGCGGCTCGCGCCCCCTCCCCCGAGGGCGCG